>PMHI01000474.1:0-5555 GCA_003156615.1 Acidobacteriaceae bacterium
GAATCCGCTGCACAAGCTTGGGCATCTTTTGCACTGTTTCGCTTAGCGTCTGCCGGGTTTGTGACCGCACTCTCAGACCGTTTTCCGGTCGGGGGGCCGTTTCCCTGCCAGCAGCGTTATAGCTTCAATCCTGCCCGGCCTTCGACTCTTCGACAGCCGGTGAAATGCCCCCTTTACGCGAGGGCGATCGATATTTTTGGGGCTGCGCCTACCGGCACAGCGACTGCTCCCTGCCGCCTCCCCATGTTCAAGAACCCAGTTCAAGAATCATGAACCTGGTATTGAATCCTGTTGAATCAGCTGGCTCACCCAGCTAGTTCACAAAGCGGCGCATTCGGACGTTCATAACCATCCCCAGCGCCAGGAACATGAACAACACGGAAGACCCCCCGTAACTCATCAGCGGCAAGGGTATTCCGGTGACCGGCATAAAACCGACCACCATGCCGACATTGACCAGGATATGGAAGCTAAGCACAGCTACCACACCCATCACCACGAACGTGCCAGCGCGGTCGGGCGCGGTTTGCGCGTTCTGGGTCAAACGCATCAGCACAATGAAGTATAACAGCAGAACCCCCAGCGCGCCCACGAATCCATGCTCCTCGGCAAATGCCGCAAAAATAAAATCCGTTTGTGGGACTGGCAGGAAAGCCCCGTGTGTTTGCGAGCCTTTCCCGCCCCACAAGCCCCCCGAACCTACCGCNNATCTTGGATTGCTCAACTTGGTACCCGGTCCCTTGGGGATCGTTCTCCGGATCCATAAAGCTGGTGAGCCGCTGTTTCTGGTAAGACTTCAAGACATGCACCCGCGGGACGAAGAACACCGCTCCCACGCCTATCGACGCCAGCAGCACGACCACCAGCCCCTGCTTCCACTGCATTCCGCCCAGAAATACCCCCATGACGGCGATGGGCACATAGGTCAGGGCTGTGCCCAGATCGGGCTGCGCCAATACCATCAGCATCGGAATGCCAACAATGGCTGCAGCCTTAACAAAGTCCGGCCACGAGAGTTCCCGATGCCGCAACTCGGCAAAATACTTCGCCACCGCCAGGATAAGGATCAGCTTTACCCATTCCGAGGGCTGGAAGTGATTGCCGCCGGGCATTTTGATCCACCGCCGCGCCCCCAGGTACTTTTGTCCGAAGACGAGTACCGCCATCAGCGAGGCAACCGCCGCGATGTAAAACCAGTGGATCCTATCGAGTAGCAGCTGGTAGTTCACGGCACTGATTACAAACATGGCCGCCACTCCACCCAGAACCCAGTAAATCTGCTTGAGGTGCGACCCGGCAAACTTTGTGTGCATCGTGGCGCTGCGGATTTCCATCACTCCCAGCCCGCAGATCATGAGCACAAAGCCCAGCAGCAGCCAGTCAAAATCTCGAAATGAAACGTAACGGCTCATGAGTAGCGAGTACCCGGTACCAAGTACCGAACGACTCCCGTCCAACCAGATCCTTTCATTGTATTTTCCTGGTACTCGGTGCCAGATACTCGGTGCTGGCAATTCCCGGCGCCGCCGTGGCCAATGCCAACGGCTTCTTCGCTAACTTCAGCAGGAAGCGACCGCCTTCCAGTTTGTCGCCTTCGGGCGCTGTCCACAGAGCGCCCATGTCTAGTTTTCCGTCGCCTTTCGATTTCTCCACCATCTTCTGCGGCGTGCGGTGCTGCTTGTCGACATAAGCCTTGAGCACCTGAGTCGCCAGCCGCGCCGCCAACCTCCCATGCTCTCCGCCCTCAAACAGCACGCAGACGATGATGTCAGGATTGCGCCGCGGTGTGAATCCCACAAACCATCCGTTTTGCGCGAGAGCTTCACTATCCTTGAACCGTGCGCGAGTGGCCAGCGATACAATCTGCGCCGATCCCGTCTTGCCGGCTATATCAATCCCCGGGATATGCGCCGAGGGAGCGGTTCCTTCGGGCAGGAGAACTCGCGACATCGCATCGGTAATGAAGGTCCACCCATTCGGATCAATCGGGATGTCTTTGGTTTCAGTCACGTGACTGGTTTCGACGTATCCATTGGGAAGCTGTTGCGGATCGACAACGTGGGGCACAACCAGGCGGCCGCCCATCGAGATCGCCGCAATGGCGCGTATCAATTGCACGGGGGTGATTGCGACCGCGCCTTGTCCGATTCCGACCGAAATCGTTTCCCCGGCGAACCACTTCTGTTTGAAGTTCCTAATCTTCCACTCTTCCGAAGGCATCACACCGCTCACTTCGTTGGGCAAGTCAATGCCGGTCTTTTGTCCCAAGCCAAGCGCGGTAGCGTACCGGGAAATGCGGTCGATGCCTAGCTTCTCCGCCAGTGTGTAAAAAAAAACGTCGCAAGACTGGTAAATAGCTTTCTCCAGCGTCACGGCCCCGTGGCCGCCTTTCACCCAGCAGCCGAAACGCCTTCCATAAAACTCGGCACTGCCCGTGCAGTTCACGTGGAGCGTCTGTGCAATTCCTTCCTGCCAGCCGGCCGTCGCCATGATGATCTTGAACGTCGACCCCGGCGCCAGTTGCGCCTGAATCGCCTTGTTCATCAATGGCTTATCGGGATCAGTCACCAGCTTGCTCCATTGATCGCGCGACACCCGCACGGCAAAATCGTTGGGATCAAAGGCCGGCCGGCTCACCATCGCCAGGATTTCTCCCGTCCGCGGGTCCATCGCGACAATGGCGCCGTTCTTCCCTTCCAGCGCTTCCTCGGCCGCGATCTGCAAATCAATGTCGACAGTCAGCTTTAACTGTTTTCCGGGAACAGCATCCGTCTCCCCCAAAAGTCCCACTTCACGGCCATGACTGTCTACCAGGGCCCGCCGCGCTCCGTTGGTACCCATCAATGCAGTGTTGTATTGCCGCTCCACCCCAGAAACTCCCACCACGTCGCCCGGGCTATAAAGCTCGAACTGCGCCTGGTTGAGCATGTCGTCCGTCACTTCCCCCACATAGCCGATCAAGTGCGCCATAAACCCGTTGCGGGGATAGAGCCGCCGGTGCGCCATGATCGTATCGAGCTCCGGCAATTCATTGCGATGCGCATCGATGAAGGCCAGCTCATCGGGAGTGATGTCTTCTTTCAGAAAGATTGGCTGGTATTGCGGCAGGGACGCAAAGTGGCGGATTCTCGCCCGCACTTCGCTTGGGTCCAGGTGCAGGCCTTGCGCAATCAAGTCCGCATCAGCATTGAAGTCACGGGAGGAATCGCGCAGCAGCAGCGCCGAAAACGATGGATAGTTATCTACGATGATGCGCCCCTCGCGGTCCAGAATCTTGCCCCTGGGCGCGAGGATCGGTACATTTCGAATGCGGTTTTTCTCGGCGGCCGAGGCGTAGTAGCCGCTCTCCATTACCTGCAGCTTCCACAGTCCGTAAGCCAGTACCAGGAAGATGCCCAGGATCACGTACTGCGCCGCCGTCAAACGGATTCCCGATACTTTGTCGTCGCGTCCGAACATGAATCAGTTGCCAGTGGCCAGGGGCCGGTGGCCCGTCACACTCTCGTGAGAGATTTGTACGGCCCGCGAGTGTCATAACCTCGCTGAATTAGATGTATGGGAGCTTACAGGTTCATTGTACTGCGAGCGCAAGCGTCGGCATTGTCCAGGTGGGTAACGGAAGTCACCGNNCTCTGCTTAAACTTGTCCAGGACAAAGTACAGCCCCACGCCGAGAAGGGCATTCGCCAGCCCGGCCAGGATTCCCCGGCTCCAGCTCCAATCGAGCGTCAGGTTCACCATGCCCCGCGCCACGGTGAAATAGACCGCAGCGTGAACCAGGTAAAACCCCATCGTGACCAGGAACCGAGCCCCCACGTTCTCCACGTCGAGCTTCGCCCCGAGCGACGACGCCCCGTAGCCCACCACCGTCTTGGCGATCCCATAAATTCCGATCGGATAAGGTCCTAGCATGTCCTGCACCAACCCAATCGCCGCTCCGGTCAACAGCCCGGAAATCGGGTTGCGCCGCGCCATGGCAAAGAAAATGGTTACCAGCAATGGCAAGTCGAAGATGGAGAAGAATGGCAACCGTCTCGGCAGGAACGCCTGCAGAAACAGCGCCAGCAACGGAGCACCCACCGTCACCGGAATGCTGAACCGGTAAACCTCAATCTGCTCCCCCGATGTGTAAGTGATGGGCACGCTAATGGGGACTATCTTCGGTTGCAGGTTGCGGAGTGGGCGCTTTGTTCGAGGGTTTGGGCGGCGCCATCGCCGGTTTCGTAGGAGAAGTTGCAGATTTCGGAGTGGGGCTCGAGCCGGCACTCGTCGCCCTCAAAGCTGGGCTCGACCCCGTCTCGTTCCTGGCTCCGCCATTCGTGGCGGAATCGCCGGTAGCCGGCTTCGGCGTAACTTTCTTCACAACTTCGACGGTTGTCCCGGTTCCAGTCAAGGGCGGGACGGCGTCGTGCGCCTGCGCTTTCTCGCCAGCACCCGTTGCCGCCTCTCCAGTTGCGCCGCTCGCGGCAGTTCCTGCCGGACTCGCTCCCGCAACCTCAGGCGGTTTGTCCGGCACCGAAGGCAGCCGCTGCGCCAGAATATCCGCCGCGCGCACCCTGCCACCGGTTTCGGCTGCCACCGGCGCTCGTTCTTGCTTTTCGGTCACCACCAGCACTTCCTCCAGCCGGCTTAAGTCTGCGGTTGGCTTCACCTTAATGCTCAGAAACATTTCTCTCCCCGAACCTACCTGGCTCACCGTGCCCACGGGGAGCCCTTTAGGAAAGATCTGGTCGCCTCCGCTGCTGAGTACATTTTCTCCCGGTGCGACTTTCTCGTCACTCATGACACGGTCGAGAATCAACTCGCCATTCGGCGTTCCGCGCGCCACGCCCTGTAACCGCGACGTCTCGAGCATCGCTCCCACGCCGCTGCTCTGATCATTGATCATCAGCACCAGAGAAGTCGAAGGATACACGCGCAGCACTTTGCCCACGATGCCGCCGGAGGTAATCACCGCCATGTCCTGTGCTATGCCATCGTTCGATCCCTTGTCGATATAGATGGACCAGGAAAGATCACTTCCGCTCGATCCGATCACCTGGGCCGGAACCGTTTTCGCGATGAACTGCTCCTTGAATGCCAGCAGAGATTGCAACCGGTGGGCCTGCGTGGCGTCTTCCCTCACCCGCACCTGCTCCAGCCGCATCTGCTCGATCTGCTCCTTGAGCTGGCGGTTTTCGGCCCGCACTCCGCGCAGGAAGAAATAGTTGTGCCAGAGATTGTTGCTGCTGTTTTGCGCCCAGACCAGCCCGCGTTCGAAAGGAGTAACTAAGTCCACCGCCCACCGGCGGATCAGACGCGTGTTCTCCGCATCCGGGCTGCGCTTCACCTGCACCGCCAGCCCCAACACCTGCAGAAACAACACTGCCACCAGGATGGTCAGGTTACGGTAACGGCCAAGTAGGGATTCCATAACGCAGTTGCCAGGTGCCAGCGGTCAGTTGTTAGTAGAAGCTTTCCCATGCATTGGTTCGCGAAGGGCACGGCTTCCAGAGGTGCCGTCAAGCACCCCGAAATTCGGGTTTCAGCCCCTTGAGGTCCTCTTTCGCGTGCGAC
>PMHI01000474.1:5634-6389 GCA_003156615.1 Acidobacteriaceae bacterium
AGCATCTTGCCCGTGCCCAGCACCACGCTGCACAGCGGATCATCCGCAATCGAGACGGGCAGCCCGGTTTCCTCCCGGATGCGCTTGTCCAGATTCTTCAGCAACGCCCCGCCCCCGGTCAGCACAATGCCGCGGTCGCTGATGTCNNTGATCGTCGAAACGCACTCGCTGAGCGCCTCGCGGATCTCACCATCATCCACCGTGATGGTCTTGGGCACACCTTCGATCAGGTTGCGCCCCTTAATCTCCATGGTCATCGGTTTGTCGAGTTGGTGCGCGGAGCCTATCTCCATCTTGATCTGCTCAGCGGTGCGTTCACCGATCAGCAGGTTATATTTCCGCTTCAGATAATTCATGATGGCTTCGTCCATCTGGTTCCCCGCCATGCGCACCGAACGCGAATAGACGATACCGCTCAGCGAAATTACCGCTATATCCGTCGTGCCCCCGCCAATGTCCACGACCATGTTGCCGCTCGGTTCCGTAATCGGCAACCCCGCTCCAATCGCCGCCACCATGGCTTGCTCCACGAGGTGCACTTCGCTGGCCTTGGCGCGGTAGGCCGAGTCCATGACCGCGCGCTTCTCCACCTGCGTAATTTCCGACGGTACCCCGATCACGATCCGGGGATGCACCAGCATCTTCCGGTTGTGCGCCTTCTGAATGAAGTAGTTCAGCATCTTCTCCGTGACCTTGAAGTCGGCAATCACGCCATCCTTCATAGGCTTGATGGCCACGATGTTGCCCGGCGTCCG
>PMHI01000445.1:0-6027 GCA_003156615.1 Acidobacteriaceae bacterium
CGGGAGCAGGGAACGCCCGTGCCTTGATGTCTGGCTATTTATTTGAGTTAAAGAATCACTATCGCAGAGACCAGAACGCGTCTTACCTGGTGACCGAAGTGCAGCACTTTGCTTCGGTGGGGCAGGCTTATACGACTGCCGGCACAAGCGGCGGAGAAACTTACTCCAACCGGTTCAGCTGCATTCGGTCTTCCCCGGAGTTCCCATACCACCCTCCGCGGGTTACTCCCAAGCCCTTTGTGCAGGGTCCTCAACCAGCGCTGGTCGTCGGCAAGAGCGGCGAAGAGATCTGGGTGGATAATTACGGACGCGTCGTGGTGCAGTTTTACTGGGACCGGATCGGCCAGAAGAACGAAAACAGCTCCTGCTGGATTCGCACGTCCCAGCCCTGGGCCGGCGAAAATTGGGGATCGATGTGGATCCCGCGCATCGGCCAGGAAGTGCTGGTGAGCTTTCTGGAGGGTGATCCCGACCGGCCCATCATCACCGGCCGCGTCTACAACGCCGACCAGATGCCGCCTTACGCCTTGCCCCAGTACCAGACTCGAAGCACCTTCATGTCCCGTAGCTCCAAAGGTGGCGGCTCCGCCAACTATAACGAAATCCGCTTCGAAGATCTCAAGGGCAAAGAGCAGATCTTCATGAACGCGGAGAAGGATATGGACCTGCGCGTCGAAAAGGATTCGCGCGAATTCATCGGCGCCAACCGCCATCTCATCGTCACCACCAATCAACAAGAGTTCATCAAGGCCGACAAACACTTGCATGTCAAAGGCAACCACTTTGAGAAGATCGACCAAAACGTGTCGCTCGAAGTCGGGGGCAATCAGATGGAGAAGGTTACCGGCAATCTATCGCTCTCGGTTACGGGGAAAATAGACGAGAAGTCCATGGCCTATGCCCTGAAAACCGACACTACCATTCATCTCAATGCAGGCGCGATTGCGGTGATTGAAGCTGGGGCCGCCCTAACCCTGAAAGTTGGAGGAAGCACCATCGACATGAACGCTGGAGGCGTGTTCATCACGGGGCCCATGGTGTACATCAACAGCGGTAGCGCTTCCGCAGGGGCTCCGGACGCGAGTCCGCAGTCGCCCGATGCCCCGCAGGATCCGGACACCGCCGACGACGGCAGCAAGGGAACAAAACTAAATTGATGCCGACGTTGCTGAAAGTGCGGGGAAGGCTAGTTACGAAGATTGTTTCACGATTGCGCGAACCGGAGATAGCGCTACATTCGGGTCTGTTTTTTGGGGAGAATATGAATTACCGCAGCTAAGTTTCGTCGCGTCTTAAAAAAAATAAAAATCTTAGCCAACGCCAACTGCCGCCTGAACTCAGGCTGCACTGCGTGTGTTTATTCTGGGAGGGGGTAAGTTCGATGCCAGCGCACAATTGGATGAGCTCAATCAACGATGATCGGCTGTTAAGTGAAATTACGATGCCTGGAAGTCACGACGCTGGTATTCATGCCGACGTCGCCGAAAAGCGAGGGATTGCTCCCGAGAGGTTCGCGATAACTCAGGACGTAGGCATATACGACCAGTGCATGCGTGGATCACGTTTCTTTGACGTACGGGTTGACGTGGGAACCGGACAGGGGCCCGGCGGTCAAACGTACCATGGGGGTAAGCAGACTGGCACTTTGGGACAGTCTTTGGACGACACTCTCCGCGATGTGCGCCGGTTCTTGTCGACCTACGGGCGAGAGTGTGTGATCTTACGCTTCAGCAAGACCAAGGGGAATGTAGTGGAAGTGGTCAATCGAGTCCAGACAATACTCGGTCCCGGCGCGGGAGGAGTTGACTTACTTTTCAGAACCAATACGAACATTGCCGCGCAGAAAATAAGCGCTCTGCGGCTTAAGGCAATCTGCGTTTTTGAAGAAACACACGACGCGATCAAAGCCACGAGCGGTCTGCATCGCTTTTCGAGGTATGACGCTCCGCCGCTACCGAGCGGGCTCGTTGCCTGCGGAAAATATTCCAATTCCTCACGGCTTCGTGAAGTAGTGAATGGCCAGGTTACAAAAATCGATGAGCACGCTAATCATGCCCCAAACAGTCACCTGTTCGTTCTGTATTGGACGCAGACGTTTAACGTCTTGAGACCTTGGAAACAGGGATTCACGATGGACATCCGAAAGGTTTCCTTCAAGCCTCCCAATTTCCAAAAGGAACAGCAACAACGACGCATTACCGGAGGAGCCCATCACAACATGGACTACCTCAAGAGACTTGTTAGCATGGGCACGGATGCCAGAAGCGGCCAACAGAAGACAAGAGTTTTAGTAACATCCGCCGCGGACCGCCGCAGAATCATGCCGAATGTCATCATGTACGATTTCGTAAATGCTCAGATGAGTAACGAAATAATTTCTTTGAACGACCCGGTATTGCTTGGTCACGTCGTCGAGGACGAATATGACGGCGTAGCGCAGATGTTCGCCTAATAAGGATTTCGAGGGAGCGCAGTTCTGAACTCAGGCGCGTTGGAATAGCGCTCTTTTTTCTCTCAATTCTTGGTCACGGATTCCAGCGTCCAGCCAGTGCCCGCACCGGTTTGGCGATCGACTGAAAGCGCACCACTCGCACCTCGTCTTTTCCCTTCAGGGACGCCAGCGGCATAAAGCCGCTCTCCATAATTCGGTCTGCGGTATTCACCGTCATCAAAGCCTCGGCACAGGGTTTGATTTCGGATTGCCCATCGTGCGGGTAAACATGAAGGGGGAGCCGATCCAAATTCGCACGCTGGTCGGGATGCAGTTCCCATCCTGATTCGCTGAAGGATTGCGCCAGCAGCAGCGCGCAAACAAATGCCGGATTACCCCATAGATAGTCCGTGTGTACGGGTTCCTCAGGCATCTCTTCGAAGGAGAAGGATTCGATTGGATCAGTTTGTTTTCCGTAGGGAAGACGGAGTAGGAAACGCGGAATCGCGAGGCCTAGGGCAGTCGCTTCCGGAAGCTCTCTCAAGGCCGTCCATGCGGATGCTGCTTCGCTGTCGGCCGGCAAGGCCCAATCCCGCGCATCCGGGTTTGTCGAAAAGGACTCGCACCCTAATAGCTCAGGGTTGGCCGCCGCCAGGAACGGAGCTTCCGCAGCGTGGGCGATCTTGGCCAACCGGCCCAGGAACTCCGCATCCGCCCGGTTTCGACCGAAGGTGTAGTTGCCCACAATCACCGCCCACGGCTCGTTTCCGGAGAAACTCGTTGCGTTTTCCACCAGCAGGCGGTAAGTCCAGGTGGAGCGCAGATCAGGCGAGGCCTTCAAGTCCTCTCTTAGCTCATCCTCGGATAGATCCACAAGATATATCTTCAGCATTTCGTCGGTGTCGATCTGTCGCACCAGCAGGAAGACCGCCCTCCACGCCGCCTCCAATGCCTGCAATTCCGAGACATGCAGCAAGGCCCGCATCTCAGCGCCCAAGGCACGATCAATCAACGCAAGGGTCTCGGTCTGCCGCGAATCCGTTCCGGCCACGACGTGAGGTTCCGTCACCCGCCGCACGAACTTCTGCAGCTCATCGTCCGCGGGAGCCCGACTCTGTACCTTCGCTTCCGTCTGCTCGATCATCTCGTCCAGCAAACTGCCCGCAGCAAGCGAGACGGCCGCCGCCGGCTGCACCTCGCGGGGCTTGCCAGGACCGACTCCTGGAGGTAACTCTCTTATGGCGGCGGCAAACAGGTTCGGATCCTCCGAGCCCCCACGGATCTCGCGAAGCTTACGAAACATCTCGACACGCTCGAGTAGTCGGTCGGGATGAAAATCATCCAGTTCGGAGAACTGAAGCGTTATTAATTCCCCGTTCCCCAAGCTTAGTCGCAACTGTGGGTGAAACGCCGCCAGCACCTCGTCGAAGTTGTCCCGATCGACTACCACAGGCTTGCGTGCTGTCAATGCCTTTTCATGCCCACGGCTACCTTGTCCACTGAAATCACCAAGCAGTAAGACGCGGAACGGCGTGTCCGGATCGCGTCGAGCTTGTGACGTGTCTCCGCCAACATCGAAATTGATTTGTCCAAAATTGAATGGTGGCATACAGGCCCTCCTTGAGGATCGAAAGAACTGCCGCAGACTCCAGGCGGGGTAAGGTCCAGACCCTCGAACGACGCGATCCGGATCTTGCCTAAGGCGAAACGGATGCTACTACAGACGGGCTTCGTTTGCACATGGTTTCGCGACGTTCAGTGTGTGGGCAGTTTGGGCGGGAGTCCCATTTCGTAGCGCAATAGCCTTCTCATGGTTTGAAAAGGCGTCGTGATAAACTATCGNNCCGACACAATCCGCGTCGCGGATGTGGCAGTCGGGCGGAGGTAAGATACGGATCGATACACCCCACACCAGCGTCATCAGCGACCCGGCCGGTCAGCGAACCATCATGCTCGATCACTTGAAGAAAGAGGCAATGGTCATTCCCATGCCGCCGCCCTCGCCCTCCCCTTCGCAACCGGGAGGTACGCAGGTGCCCGCTGGAGCTCCGAAACTGGCGCCACCCCTCGCAGTGCATGATCTCGGCAAGAGCCTGATCGAGGGGCATGAAGTTGAGGGTAAGCGCTATACTTTTTCACCGCCTCAGGCACCACCGCCACCTAAGTCGCCCCAAATGCCCAAGATGCCGGTGGCTCCGCAGTCGTCCAAGCCACCGCAGCCTCCCAAGCCACCACAGTTACCCAAGCCGCCTCAGCCCACGGTGACCGAGGTTTGGACCAGCGTAAAGCTAAAGATGCCAGTGCTGACCAAGGTTACCAGTTCCGTGGGAGAGCAGACGACTTACTGCAAGCCGACCTCGACCGAAGAGCCACATCCCTCTGTGTTCGAGATACCCCCCGGATACAAGTTAAAGAATAAGTAGAGAGATCGTTTGTTTCCCGCCGGGCGTCAGGATCATTGCAGCTTCGCCGTATCCTGGTGTCCGGAGATGGCGTTTCCTATCCGGAAGGTTCGCTGCGAGGAACTGCCGGCCAGCCTAGTGCGTGTGGAGCGGTTCGGACGTCAACTTTCCGGATGTGGGGTCGATGGCGAAACAAGCAACCGTATTCGCTTGTGCGTTGGCCTCACACAGGAACTCCCCAGTGGGATCGACGGTCACGGAGAGTCGAGGAATCGATCCTGTAGCCGGAGATGGTGTTATCGAAGAAATTTGCAACGTAGACTGCCCGACGGGTCCACAGTTACCGATTGGGGTTGGTTGCCTGCGGTAAAGGGTGAGCCGGTAATTGCCGTCAGAGCGCCGGCCGAAGAGTTGATCGTGTAGGCGGAGACGTACCCATTGTTACCATTTCCGTTGAAATCGGCCACATACGCGAAATTGCCAGAGGGATCGACGGCAGCCGAAATGGGCGACGGGTTGGCAGCCGGGAAAAACCTGAACGGTGCGGAGTCCGCCGCTCAAGAAGCGCTGACCCGGGCGCGCAACTTCGGTCTTTTTCGATTGCAACTTGAGGCCTTGCTCGCCCCGGGTCAGATTCAAATGATCGGGCCAAATCCCAACGCCGGTCGCGCTCGGCTTCACGCCGTGGAGAAAAGCGCCCGCGCTCAAGGGTTTGAATGGATTGCCCGAAAGGCAGCTGCTAGCAACCGTGCCCGCTGAGTCAGCGTAGAGCTTGCTGGCCATCGTGCAAGAATCTAGCCGAGCAGATGGGCTCCGACCAACAAGATTTCCGTGTTTGCGACCCGATGCCGATTTCCTGAGAATCACAACGGGTGATCACAGGTTAAGATAATTGTTTCTCCGATTGCGCATGACGCAGCCTGGTTCGGGGTGCGATTGGGATCCGGGCAAAATCCCTGAAGAAAAGAGAACAATGGCCGAATCCCCAATTACTCCGCGTGAAAAAGACTTTGCCGCATGGTATCAGGACGTCGTGTTACAGGGCGACATGGCCGAACCGGCAGAGATTGTCAAAGGGTGCATGGTCATCAAGCCGAACGGCTATGCTGTCTGGGAGGTGCTGCAGCGTGAACTCGACGACCGCTTCAAGGCCACCGGACACCAGAACATTTATCTTCCGCTGCTCATTCCGCA
>PMHI01000445.1:6035-6313 GCA_003156615.1 Acidobacteriaceae bacterium
TACGTCATTCGTCCGACCTCGGAAACCATCGTCGGACATTTTTTCGCCAAGTGGATCAAAAGCTATCGCGACCTGCCCGTGCTGATCAATCAATGGGCGAATGTGCTGCGTTGGGAGCTGCGTACGCGAATGTTCCTGCGGACCACGGAGTTCTTGTGGCAGGAGGGGCATACCGCGCACTCATCCCACGACGAAGCGCTCCAGGAGACGTTACGCATCCTGGACATTTACGCCGAAGTGGCCGAAGACGTAATGGCAATGCCGGTGATCAAAGGGGG
>PMHI01000529.1:0-1066 GCA_003156615.1 Acidobacteriaceae bacterium
CAGGGTCTAGGCATCGTTCGCAGTCTGGGCCGGCAAGGCGTGCCGGTGTGCGTCGTGGATGACGAGCTTTCCATCTCCCGATATTCCCGTTACACCACGAAGTTCGAGAAGGCCGCCGACCTGCGGAATGAGCGGGCCACGGTAGACAGCCTGCTCGAGATTGGAAAACGGCTGGGCTTAAACGGCTGGATCCTCTACCCGACCCGGGAGGAACTGGTTGCTGCTTTGTCGCGGCATCGTTCAGAACTCAGCCAATTTTTTCGAGTTCCTACTCCTGATTGGGAAATCGTGAAGTGGGCTTGGGATAAGCGTAATACTTATCGTCTCGCGAACGAGCTTGACATTCCGACGCCGGCTACTTTCTGTCCCGAGAATGTTGATCAATTAGATCAACTCGATAGCCTCCAGCCCCCATTCGCGATCAAGCCTGCGATCAAGGAGCACTTTGTCTACGCCACAAAGGCAAAGGCGTGGCTGGCGAACAGCCATGAGGAGTTCAGAACCCTGTTTCAAAAGGCATCGGAGTTCGTCCCCTGCGGAGAAATCATGGGNNGGTAAGATGGTAGTGCGTCGCCGGCGTCAACATCCGCTTCAGTTTGGAAGAGCCAGCACCTACGTCGAGACGCTGGATATCCCTATTCTGGAAGAATATTCCGAGCGGTTCTTGCGCGCGATTGACTATTACGGCCTGGTCGAGCTGGAATATAAGCTCGATCCACGTGATTCCCAATTCAAGCTGCTCGACGTGAATGCCAGAACGTGGGGCTACCACAGTCTCGGTGGAGAGGCGGGTGTGGACTTCAGCTACATGCTCTACGCGGATCAAGTGGGTCTGCCGGTGTCGGTTTGCAAAGGCCGCCCTGGAGTAGGATGGGTGCGCACGACGACGGATATTCCTGCCGCGTTGATGGGAATTCTCAGCGGGGATACCAATTTGACCAGCTGTCTCAGCTCATTGCGAAAGTGCAATGCGGAAGCGGTTTTCAGTCTTAGTGACCCCGTGCCCGGCCTGGCCGAGGTTGCCCTCATCCCGTATTTGGCAATCAAAAGGGGCTTCTGAAGGCTC
>PMHI01000529.1:1198-3095 GCA_003156615.1 Acidobacteriaceae bacterium
TTGCCTTGCATGCGAAGTGGGAAGATTCAAGCGATGTTTTTGCGAGCAATCTGTGCCTTCGTTCTATCGGGCATCCTGGTGGCGGGGTTGTGGCCATTTCATGCTCCCAGAAATGAAGTCAGGTGGTTGGGTTACGGAAGCGGTCTTTTTTTTGGTAAGTATGGCAGCATCGTGAGTGCGAGTTCGTTCAAGGCCGACCCCTCACCGGCGGACAGTAGTTGCAGCCTGGAAATCTGGCTCGAACCGAGGCGAGTCCAGTCTTCAGGCACGATTCTAGCCTTTTACTTGCCGGAGAGCCGGAGCATCCCGTTTGCATTGCGCCAATCTCTGGGCGATCTGATGATCCAACGCGCGAGTCAGGACCAAGCGCACCCCGAGAAGCTCACGGTTTACGTCGATGATGTTTTCAGTCGTCAGAAGCCAGTGCTGGTCACGATCAGCTCGGATCCGGCGGGCACAACGGTCTATGCCGATGGAGCGTTCGTAAAGAAGTTAGTAAACCCCAGGCTTTCAAGCAAGGACTTTACCGGGCAACTCGTAGTCGGAAACTCTCCAGTAACGACCGATGAGTGGTCTGGACAGGTTCAGGGACTCGCCATCTACGGCCACGAATTGACAGCCGACGAAGTGTCGCAGCATTACGCGACCTGGACGACGGGCGAACGCCGGGATCTCGCAGGCAAGAGCGCCGCCGCGCTCTACCTCTTCAACGAGAAGCGCGGGAACGTTGTCCACAACCAGGTGGATTCAGCGACTGACCTGCTTATCCCAGAACGTTTCTTTGTCTTGCGCGAGCAGTTTCTTGAACGACCCTGGGATGAGTTTCACCAAGACTGGAACTACTGGAAGGACGTCGGCATCAACGTTGCCGGGTTCATTCCACTCGGATTCTTCTTCTTCGCCTATTTCTCTCTCGTGCGAAAGACCCAACATCCCGCAGCGGCCACAATCGCGTTTGGGTTTGCGGTCAGTCTGACCATCGAGGTCTTGCAGGCATTTCTTCCGACTCGAGATTCCGGCATGACCGATCTCATTACCAATACCCTCGGGACTGCAGTCGGGGTGATGTCGTTCAGGCATGAAGCCGTCCAGGCCGTGTTGGCCGGGGCGGGGCTTTGCGCTGAGAAGTCGAACGCTTCCGCAACTGCAGACCTAAGAGTCAGTTCATCTCAATAAGAAGGTGTTGGCCAAAGGGAAACGTGCCCGGTCCGAGTGTCGATTGCAATCTGACATTCGTTTGCTAATCTTGCCCATTCTTCCAGTGAATTTCTTGCTCGAATAAAATCCCGCATCGGCGGCCCCCATGCGCGGGATTCGTCTCAATCTCGATTGGTATACCCCGATCGACGGCAGGAACAGAGTCGAGTCCCTCGGGACTCGGCGAACACTTCAAAATGGGTCACGATTTGGTTTTCCGCTTCCTGAATCCTGACTAGCTTGCCAAACTCGGTGGGCTTGCTCGCTTTCCCTTTGCGAATCATTTCTGTGTGCGGTTCGAAACGCGCTCACGATCCTTCCCGCCGCCGTCGTGTCTCCGGCGAAAATCCGCAGCCGAGCCTGTTCCACCACTTGTCCTACCCGTCCCGCCATCGTCTCCAGTGATTCCGCCAGTCCTTCCCAGGGAGTGCGGCGCCGGCGCGGAGCCTGCTTCGCTTCCTCCAGCACCCTCTGCGCCTGATTCATCACTTTTCGCGTCAAGCTGAGAAGCTCCCGGTACTGCCGCTTCCGCCGCTCTTCTCCCCGTGGTCCCAGCAGTCGTGCCGATAAGGCAATCGACACCACTCGCTTCCGTACGCTGCGCATTCGATCCCGTCCCTTCCTTTTCAATCCTCCCGACTCCGACTTGATCTCTTCATGGTGCACGTCAGTGCACGGGTCCCTCCCCCAACCAACTACT
>PMHI01000738.1 GCA_003156615.1 Acidobacteriaceae bacterium
CTGGTCTCGGCCATGCACATCACGGCGGGCGTATACGTGAATGACAATGAGAGCGGCTTGATTGAAGACATCGATCAGTGGCTGGAACACCTGGCTCCATTTCGCAAGAACTACAAGCACCACGAAACCGGCGAAGACAATGGTGACTCCCACCTGAAGGCGTTGCTGATTCATCATGAGGTAATCGTGCCCATCACTGCCGGCAAGCTTGACTTGGGAACATGGCAGCGAATCTTCTATGCCGAGTTCGATGGGCAGCGCGACAAGCGGGTGATTGTGAAAGTGATGGGGGAATAAGAACAGTTGCCAGTTTCCAGTTCGCGCCGCAGGGATTTGGGTTTCTTATCGGAGATCGAGTTGCTGCTTGCTCCGGTGAGCCTGAATCCGTACCATCGAGACCTCACCCACGGCATCTTGCGGAGTGGCGCGTGGTGACTCAACGCTTGTTGAGATAGTGAAATGCCGACATCTTAAGAGCTGGCCACTGCTTCGATTGGAGGATCAATGAGTGCTGACGAGCTTGAAGAACTGAAGGAGCACGCGGAAAAAGCCAGAGAGGACCGTTCGCTGGCTGCCGTGTCGCTGACCATGGCAGTGCTGGCAGTATGCGTGGCGGTGGTGTCGCTGCTCGGGCATCGGGCGCACACGGAGGAAGTCGTGCTACAGGCGAAGGCTTCCGATCAATGGGCCTATTACCAGGCAAAGAGTATTCGGGAGCACGAGGACGTGCTGTTCACCGAGTTGGCTGGTGTGGTGACCAGCAATGACGCTACGGCGGCGGCCAAGGTCTGCCAGAAATTTGAGCAGGAAGCGGAACGTTACAAACACGACAAGGACGAAATCAAAGGCGAGGCGGACAAATTGGAGGGAGAAGTTATCCTGGAACAACGTCGCGCCGACCGGTATGACCTGGCTGAGGTCTTTCTGGAAATTGGGTTGGTGGTTACCTCAATTACTCTCCTTTCCGGACGGCGAATCTTCTGGCACTTGGGGATTGTGCTGGGCGTCGTAGGAGTCGTGGTGGCGGTTATGGGGGCAATCGTGCACTGAGCTTCTCCGCAGTTTTCCCGAAGCTGTTAGGGCAGAAAGGCTTTCATGCAGAATAGGCTGCCGCCGGCCTTTTCGAACTCCGATGTGCCGACGATGACGGGGGCGACGGCTTCCTGACGGAGGATAGCTTCAAGGTGGGGCGTGAGGTAGGGAGTGAGGTAGCTTCCGTTGACCACGATGCCGTTGCCCATAAACTTGTGGGCTTCGGCGGTGGTGAGTTCGTGAACGCGCTGCCAGAACTGGCGCAACGTTGCGAGAGATTCGGGAGCATAGGCGCCGGGAAAGACCAGCACAGCTTCGTTGTTTAGTGGGCAAAAGCAGGTATCGAGGTGATAGCAGTAGGAGTCCACTAGACGAAGCGGGACGACCGGGAATTCCAATTTCGACATCGCTTCCCGAAATTTCTCGACGCCGGCCTGGGTCGAACGAAAACCGTAGCCAGCATAGATGCGGGAATTGTCCGGGTGCCAGAGGAGGTCGCCATGGCCTTCCAGGTGGTCAGCTCCGAGATCGAGTTCGATGATCTTGAAACCGCGTTGGCGATACCACTCAACATAAAAAGGCACCTCGCGCTGCCGTGAGGGGTGCACCATGCGGCTGGGCACAATGAACTTGCCGATGCTTTCGTGAAAACCAACAAAAACCTGGTTGGCGGCGAAGACCATGTCTTCGAGTCCGGCGACGGGAGCGATGGTTTCAATCTGGCATCCGGTTTGCTCGAGGGCGGAGCANNCATATAGGGGTTTTTCCGATCAACCACGTCAAAATAGTCCGGTGGGCACAGCAGAACGCGCTTCGCCATTTCAGGAATGGTAGCGAGGTATGAGGCTTGGGGCAAGGCACCGAAGACGACCTTTCGGCACAGTGCCGATGAGTCGGCACCGAGGCACGGCCAGGCGCTGGCGTCGAATTCAAGGAATCAAAGCTGGAGAAGTTTCCACAGGGGCAGGAGTCTCACACGGAGACGCTTTGGAATCTGGCCGCGCTTGCGAGTTTCCGGATGAAGTCNNGCCAAAGCAAGCTGTTATTGGTGGAGACGGAATGTGTCGCTAACATCAGCAGAGCTGACACCTCCGTCCTCTGCTTCCTTGCGGCATCAGCCCCGGGGGTAGAAGTTTGGACTCTGGTCTGCGACCGGAACCCAAACCAATGCGGCGCGGACCCGTTCTACTAGAATCAAGTGGCCGAATCGTTGGTGGTTCCCGTCTGTGCGGGAGTGGTGAAACTGGCAGACACACCATCTAAAGCCGATACTTTATACATTCCAGCTAACCTACTGACAGCCTGGCACATACATTACAGAACATTCAGTTGCGCATTGCCCTGATGGGCTCACGGCTTCTTCTTCGCGATCATCACATGCATGGAGACTGCAGTACTGACCTGTTGATTCACCTGATATCCGAGGGCGGGCAGATCCAAACCGCCAAGTAGGGATTCTCCCGCACCCAGGAGGACGCATGCGTAGGCTAAGTACATCTCATCGACGAGTCCTGCGCGAAGATATTCGCGGATTGTGGCAACCCCGCCGCCCAGCCGGATGTCTTTTCCGTCAGCGGCTTCGGAAGCGAGGGCGAACGCATGGGCGATTCCATGGGTGACGAAGTGAAACGTGGTCCCTCCACTCATGGTCAAGGAGGGGCGCGCGTGATGGGTCAGCACGAAGACAGGAGTGTGATATGGAGGATCTTCGCCCCACCACCCCTTCCAAGTGTCGTCCGGCCACGGGCCTCGCACCGGCCCAAACATGTTGCGCCCGATGATCCAGGCTCCAATGTTGTCGAACCCACGTGCCACGAAGTCATCGTCAACACCGGTTTCCCCGCCATCTTTACCGTGAATGGCATGAAAGGTGCGCGTTTTGAAGGCCCATTCGTGCAGCGCAAGTCCACCGACCCCGAGTGGATTCTCAAGGCTCTGATTCGGGCCAGCGCCGTATCCATCCAAGGACATCCCAAAACTGTGAACGCGCAGCTTGGACATTTGCTCCCCTATGGTTCTCTCTCACTTCCACCACTCCACCGGCCCACCGTCTTGTGCCTTTTCATTCGATCACCGGTATCCAGACCTCGATATCGCCGATTCCGCGCTGCGGATCGAAGCCCTCGCCGTAGCGTTCGAAGAAATCCGCAGCACCAGCGGTCCCGCGAGCGGCTTTGTAGCCCGATTCCGGAAACCACTGAGACCAGATCGTATTTATCGTGTCGCGAAGTCTCGACAGGTGTTCTCGGTGAGGAAATACAACATATCTCTGCGCAGGAATATGCACACGGCTGAATTGTTCCGGAAGCGCCGACGATTCGGAGACCTCCACGCCAGATAAGTACTGGAAGCTACCCCTCCCGCTAAACATGTCGGAGCACACCCCGTAGGCGACGCGACCTACTTGTCCGGGGATTCTCCCGATGTGGACCGAGAACCGCTCCCACAGCGCCGGTAGATCATCGAGGGTGCTAGCGGTGTATCGGCCAGCCAATCCGGCGATGATGCGGTGCCCGCCATCTTCGAATCGTGGTGGGTTGAGATTCACGATTGCTTGCCCCTCGGCGTTTGTCAATATTCTGTCCTCCAATCGTTGTTTTGTTTAGCTCAGAAGCTCAGCTTGGACTCTGCCAGCAAGGGACAAAGCGCGCAGGTTGCTCCGCAGGCGGTTCGGGTCTCCATCCGTAAGGAGCCCCTCGATCTCCTGATGCGTACGCTCCCAGATCGGAACGGCTCTAGCTAACAACGTCATCCCCTTCGGCGTCAAAACCATTAAACGGCTACGCCGGTCTCCGGGGTCTGCGGCCACTGTCGCCAATCCACGCCGTTCCAAAGGTTTCAATGCGGCAGTCAACGTGGTGCGATCCATAGCAAGCAAGGATGCCACTGCCGTCATCGGCGGCGGTTCCGGCCGGTTGAGTGACATTAGCAACGAGAACTGGCCATTGGTGAGGTCGAGCGGTCGCAGTGCTTCGTCAAAGCGCCGGGCCAGCGCTCGTGCTGCGCGTTGCACATGAAGACAGAGGCAACAGTCGCGAACCAGGAGCGTTGTGTGATGAGGAACCTTGNNGGAACAATGGCTGGCGGCGCGTAAGACGCTGCTGCTGAAAGAAAAGGAATTTACCCACCTGCGCGACAAGATCAATCGAGAACGCTTGGCCTTGCCCTGGGTCAAAGTTGAGAAGAATTATGTCTTTGATACTCCCAAGGGCGAGAAGACTCTATCTGACTTGTTCGATGGCCGAAGCCAGCTCATCGTGTACCACTTTATGCTTGGACCAGGCTGGGAAGCAGGCTGCCCTGGTTGTTCTTTTCTCTCCGATCACATCGATGGCGCCCTTCCCCATCTCGAACATCACGATGTCACTTGGACTGCCGTATCCCGCGCGCCGTTGGCAGAGATCGAGGCCTACAAGAAACGCATGGGGTGGATATTTCCATGGGTGTCCGCTTCTGGAAGCGATTTCAACTACGACTACCACGTTTCGTTCACCAAAGAGGATCTGGCGACGGGCAACATCCTTTACAACTTCACCGAAACGACGGTGCAGGGCGAATCCGCGGGCACGGAACTGCCGGGCCTAAGCGCGTTCTACAAAGACGACTCGGGCGCTGTCTTCCACACATATTCGAGCTATGCCCGTGGTGGAGAGGAGTTGATCGGCACGCTTATGATTCTTGATCGCGCGCCGCAAGGACGGAACGAGACCTCGACGATGGATTTTGTGCACCGTCACGACGAATACGAAAAGAAGCCCAAATTGCATGATTGTTGCGCGTAACCGACGGAAACGATGAGAAGGCCCGACCGGGCTTCCTCATTCCGGAATTCAACCGATTCTGAACAGGAGGGGACGATGAAACTGCACACATACCTCAATTACGGCGGCAATTGCGCGCAAGCCTTTCGTTTCTATGAAAAGCATCTCGGAGGAAAGATCAGCATGATGATGACCCAAGGTGAGCAGCCGAATGCGAAGGATGTACCCCCCGATCAGAAAGACGCTATCCTGTATGCCCGGATGAGCATCGGTGAAACCGACCTGATGGGAAGTGACGTGCCCTTAGATCGTTTTCAGCCAATGCGCAGCGTTTATCTCTGCCTCTCTGTGAACGCCACCGACGAAGCCGAGCGTATTTTTGCTCTCCTTTCCGATGGCGGCGAGACCTTTATGCCTATGCAGGAGACGTTCTTTGCTCACCGGTTTGCCATGCTGCGTGACAAGTTTGGAACGTCCTGGATGATCATTCACGAGCGGACACCTCAGCAGAGCTAGCACGGGAGCCACTGTGCTGCTCGCTGGCGATAATCAGATCCTCAACCTTGAGGAAGCAAAAGGAGTCGATATCCCCATGCAGACAATCACGCCGCACCTGTGGTTTGACAAGGAAGCCAAGGAAGCAGCCGAGTTTTATACATCGATTTTCAAGGATTCCAGGATCGAGGACACTGCAACCCTTCAGAACACTCCTTCGGGCACAGTGGACATTCTCAGCCTCGAACTTCTTGGTCAGGACTTCAGGCTCATCAATGCAGGGCCGCTGTTCAAGTTCACTCCGGCAGTATCGTTCCTGGTTGCCTGCGAGACGAAAAAAGAAGTCGATGCGCTATGGAATGAGCTCTCCAAAGGGGGCTCGGCTCTCATGGAGCTCGGCGACTATCCGTTCAGCGAGAGATACGGGTGGACACAAGACCGATTCGGGCTTTCGTGGCAGGTGATGTTTATGGGCGATGGCAAAGTCCAACCGAGGATCACCCCGACGCTTATGTTTGTTGGCGCGCAGTGCGGACGGGCGGAAGAGGCCGTCAATTTCTACTCATCCGTATTTCACGATGCGAAGGTTGACCACATTCTTCGCTATGGCAAAGACGACAAGCCCGACAAAGAAGGAACCATAAAACATGCCGGCGTTTCGCTTGAAGGTGAGAGCTTTGCCGTTATGGACAGCGCTCGTGCACACAACTTCACTTTCAACGAGGCCATCTCGTTCATGGTCCACTGTGATACCCAGGAACGAATCGACTACTTCTGGTCGAAGCTGTCTGCAGAGCCGAAGGCCGAACAGTGCGGGTGGCTGAAAGACAAGTTCGGCCTCTCTTGGCAGATTGTTCCTACGGCTATGGATGAGATGCTGCGTGACAAAGACGAGTCAAAGTTGGCACGAGTGACGGAAGCATTCCTCAAAATGAAGAAATTTGATATCGCCCAATTGAGGGAGGCATACGGCCCTGCGAAGTCAGCCGCCTAGGCCGAGCGTGTGTTGACTGACCAGCTGATACTTCATGCCAACTTCGCGCTCGGTGGAGCGCAGGGACCCACGGGAGAAACCTATGAATCGTAAAAATCTCATGACGATCGCCTTAGGAGGCTTCGCGCTGATTGCCGCCCTGGCTGCGGCGTCGCAGGCGCCAGCACAGGATGCCAAAGCGCCGTATCCCAACATGGCCCCGCTTGATCAATACCTTATGGAGCGAAACACCGAGGTAGCACTGGCGCTGAGCGCTGCCCCGCAGTCCATCTCACAGGATGCGGAAATCATGGTGCTCGGGCAGCACGGTTACGAAACCGCCGTCAAAGGCAAAAATGGTTTCGTTTGCCTGGTGTGGCGATCATGGATGGCTGGAACCGACGATCCCGATTTTTGGAATCCCAAACTGCGGGCCCCCATCTGTCTCAACACGCTGGCTGCGCGATCCCAAATTCCACTTACCCTCAAGAAAACCGAGGTCATATTGGCTTCGCGATCCAAAGACCAGATGGCCGAGGCCGTCAACGCCGCTTTCGACGGGAAGGGATTGTCGCCGCCGGAAACCGGCGCGATGTGCTACATGATGTCAAAACAAGGATACTTGAATGATCGCGACGGTCACTGGCATCCCCACCTGATGTTTTTCCTTCCACTCACAGACCCTGCGATTTGGGGCGCAGGCCCACCAAGCTCCCCCGTTCTAGGATTTAAGTCCACTCTGGACCGGCTGACCTTGTTTCTGATTCCAATCGGCCAATGGTCGGACGGCACGGCTTATGAACACTGACCATCCGGTTGATTGACGATCAAGATGGACATTCACGATGACAAGCTCGAGAAATTCGAAGCGGAGGGCACCTTTACCGGTCCCAAACGATCCAGGCTCCATCCAGGAAATCAATTCAAAGATCAATGAAGAACCGACTCTTCGGCAATGTCAGATTCCTCATTGCGTTGGGATCAAGGGGGTGATCTCAAAGCTGGTCTGGCCGTAAGAGCAAGGTGCAAGAGCCTCCCTCACCCCGCTCTCGCTCCTCCAAACGGTGGCAGTTTAGCCGGTTCTGGCTTAAAGTATTGTCTGGCGCCGCTGAAGTCGGCGCTACGAAAACCACCTGCGACAGACGTAGCTCGCCCAGAAACGGCTGAAGAGTCATCAAGCTTCTCGTCCGACGGTTGGTTCCAAGACTCGAGTAGCCGAATCTAACCAGGCCCGAGGCCAATTCTATGGAGAGAGCAATCGAGTCCCCCGCAAAAGTCCTATCGCGGGGCGGACGGCCGGTAGACGAGTTGGGGTTGTTTTCGAACGAGTCTGTCCTCAACCTTCAAAAACTGATTTTCGCTGGCTCTCCCCTATCCGAAGTTCTGACGAACATCGCTCAGTTGGTTGAATCGCAAGCCGAAGGTATGTCTTGCACGATCTGGCTTCCGGACGAAGACGGAAAGGAGCTCCGTTGTGCCGCTGCGCCCAATCTTGCCGGATTCAGCGCTCAAGTAGGAACCATGGCGGTTGGTCCGAAAGGCGGATCTTGCGGCACAGCGGTTTATCGGAAGGAGCCTGTGTATGTAGCCGACGTCTTGACCGACCCCATCTGGGACGATTATCGTGAGCGCCTGTTGCCTTATGGAATTCGTTCTGTTTGGTCTCGCCCGCTGTTCACAAGCGAAGGCAAAGCCCTCGGTACTTTTTCTATCAATTATCGTGAACCACGCAGCCCCTCTGCCAATGACCTCCAGCTGATCGAGAATGCCAGCCATATCACTGGGATCGCGATTGAGCGCCACATGAACGAACAAGCGCTGCAGCGTGAGCGCGACAGGCTGCGCTTGCTTCTGGAAATCACGAGCAGCGTCACCTCCAGGTTGGACCTCCGGCAAATGGTTGAGGCGCTTTCGACGAACCTATTCAGGGTAATGCAGTGTGACGTGTCCGCCTTGCTCCTACCCGACTCCGAGAGCGGAGCGTTACGGGTCACTATCTTGCACAATCCCGACGCGAGAGGACCCTTGCGCGAGGGATCGTTGGTGCCGATGAACAGTTCGATCTCAGGTCAGGTATTGCGGAAAGCCAAGAGCATCCGGATCGATAGCTTCGAACAGGTCCGCGAGGATCCTGAAATCTATGGGAATCCCGACGGCCGGCTTCTTTATGAGCACGTGATCGAGGAAGGCCTCAGGACGGGGTGTTATCTGCCGCTCACAGGCCGCGAGCGCGTGGTTGGCGTTTTGATGCTCTCCAGGCGCTCGGACAATCATTTTAAAAAAGATGACATCATTTTACTTGAGCAGGTGGCTTGTCAGGTAGCGATTGCAGTCGAGAACACCTTGGAGTACGAGAAGGCAACCAAAGACCGAGATAAAGAGACAAAACAGAGACGCTACCTCGAGGAGGAAATTCGTACCGAGTTAGGAGAAATCGTCGGAGAGAGCCCGGCGTTGAAAACGGCGTTGAGCCTGGTGTCTGTAGTGGCGCCTACGGATTCCGGCGTGCTGATCCTGGGCGAGACAGGCACTGGCAAAGAGCTCGTTGCCCGTGCAATACATAAGCTGGGCAATCGCAGCGAAAAGGCATTCGTGAAACTAAACTGCGCTGCAATACCGCTTGGACTTCTCGAGAGTGAGCTTTTCGGACACGAAAAAGGAGCATTTACCGGCGCCATCGCCCAAAAGACCGGCCGGTTCGAACTCGCCGACAAAGGTACGCTTTTTCTTGACGAGGTCGGCGATATACCTCTCGAACTTCAGGCGAAACTGCTGCGCGTTCTACAAGAGCAGGAATTTGAGAGGCTCGGCAGCAACCGTACGCATAAGGTCGACGTCCGCCTGATCGCAGCCACGCATCGGGATTTGCCGGCGATGGTAAAGCAAGGGACGTTTCGCGAGGACCTTTACTATCGTCTGAAAGTCTTTCCGATCCAGGTCCCGGCCCTGCGACAACGCACAGAGGATATTCCGAGATTGGTGCGGCATTTCATAGCGCTTTACGCTCAACGCATGAACAAACGAATTGACACAATTCCTCCGGAGACGATGGATGCGTTGCTGCGATACCCATGGCCAGGAAACGTCCGCGAATTACAGAACTTTATTGAACGCGCTGTGATTCTCTCACCACAGTCGACGCTACACGCGCCAACTTCGGAGCTCGAGCCGTTCCAACCTCACCAGGAGCCGAATGCCCCTATGAATGGTCTCGCGCAGGTAGAGCGGGATCATATCCTACGTGCGTTGGGAGCGAGCAACTGGGTGATCAGTGGCGCGGCCGCGCGTTTGGGAATGAAGCGAACGTCATTGGTTTACAGGATGAAGAAGCTGCGTATTCATCGGCCTACCCCAGTCCCCGAGAAACGCAGCATCGGCCTAGCCGGCGATTGAATGTCCCGCCGTTGTAGCGAGCCACCACCAGCTTCGGTGGATCCGACGGAGACCCGTCAGCGGCGGACAGGCTCGGGCGCGCTGGTTTCGTGATCAGCTGGGGTTGGTCATGAGAGTTCATTGGATCCCGCCGGCGTTCAATCGCGTGATCACTCGGGTTTCATGTTCATGGCCGAGAGTCGTCGCCGATGCTGTGCCAAGCATGAACATACTACCGTCTTGTGGCGGCAAACCAAGCCAACAGCATGACAGAATACGCAGAATATGTCCGTGGCCGAACAAAAGAGCGTCACCAGAAGCGCCAAGTACGCGATCGATAACGGCCTGTGCCCTGGTAGCAACCTGCTCGATGCCCTCGCCGCGAGGGACTCCATCTCTCCACAAGGACCAGCCGGGCCGTTGTTTTTGAATTTCAGCGGTGGTCTTGCCTTCATATTCGCCGTAGTCCCACTCCCGGAGGTTGGGGTCGACGACCGCGTTGTCGCTGTAGCCAGCGAGGCGGCACGTTTCACGGGCGCGAAGAAATGGGCTCGTCAGGACAATTCCAAAACGTCTGCCTTTTAGGAACTGGCCAATCTTTCTGGCCTGTTCTTCACCAACAGAAGTCAACGGGAGATCCGTTCTGCCGGTGTGCTGGCCGGAAAGGCTCCATTCGGTTTCTCCATGCCGCACCAGCCAGAGTTCTACTGGCTTTCGCGTGTGAGTGTCGTCCACGATGGCAGAGTCCTCCTGCATAGGAAATGTGGTAACAAGTCTGATCTCCCGCTCACAGGGTCCGCAACTTCGATCGATCTAAGTCGTTGTGGAGCACTTCCGCGACTGTGAGGTCGTGATCGGGCCATGAGGGATTACAGTCTGACGTGGCGCCAGCCGGAGCTGTTTGCCATAGAGTTGTACCGAGACACTATCCGGTTCGAACAACATCAGGTCAGAAATTCGTCCAACCTCGGGATAGCCTGACGATACGACCAGACAGCCAGATGTGCGTCACCAATGTCATAATAGCTGCACAACCCCTTGTAGGGACAGAAGGTCCGGTGTTCCACCGGTGTAAAGGCAGACTCGTCGACGTCCGCTCGAGGGATGTACCAGCGCGGCGCGCAGCCGGATTCGTAGAGAGCTAACAGCCGCTTGGTATCTGCAATGATCCGATCACTATGACGGACCGCGATCTACGGATAGTCTGCTGATTGTTGCATCGTTTTGTCAGGTCTATGAGGAGAAGGTCTCTCCCAGTCGGTCGAAGAAGGCCTCGTAGAAGTCCTCGTGTGGCGGAACTGGGTTAATGAGTATGAGAGTGGTGTCGGTGAATTGCGGCCTTCCACAAGAAGTGCAATGGCATGGGAGAACCGTAACTACCGGGATCTATAAGCAACCAGTTGAAGGTCGGGTTGGGCTTCGCCAATTGAATTTGGAGGGAGACCGGCAAGCTGATCTCAGTGTTCACGGCGGTAAAGAAAAAGCGGTTTATTGCTATCCGCTGGATCACTATGACTACTGGAGGGCCGAACTGCCTGGCCGCCAATTGCCGATAGGGATGTTTGGAGAGAACTTTACAACTGATGGATTGTCGGAAAACACAGTGTTCATCGGCGACAAGTTTTCCATCGGCTCCGCCGAAGTCGTCGTAACTCAGCCCCGGCTTCCATGCTACAAGCTCGGGATCAGGTTTGAATCCGACGAAATGGTGAAGCGCTTCCTTATTAGTGCCCGCACCGGCTTTTATCTCGCTGTCACGCGCGAGGGTGCGGTTACCGCAAACGATGAAATTGTGTTCATCGATCGAGAACCAAACTCCGTTCCAGTGTCAGAGATCACCCGGTTGTACGTGGCAAAGAAATACAGCGCTGGCGACCTCGCTTTAGCGGCACGAACACTTTCAATTGCCGCACTACCAGAGGGTTGGAAGGACTACTTCCGTGAGCAATTACAACGGTTCAAAGCCTAGTATGCAGACCCATAACCATGCACTGCGTGCCCAGGGTAAATTTCCACGACAAAGCGTTAAGAGTGCTGCAAATTTGGAGTCAAGAGAGCGATTGCGCCGACATTATCGCCCTCAACGGGTACGCATATTGTTCGTGGGCGAAGCCCCTCCCGCCTCGGGCCGGTTTTTCTATCACGCAGACTCGGGACTGTACCGGGCGATTCGCGACACATTCGTGGCAGCCATACCGTCGCTGCAATCATCAAAGGATGAGTTTCTGGAATCGTTTCGCGCGATGGGTTGTTACTTGGTGGACCTGTGCGGAAAACCTGTGGACCGGATGGACTCCCGCTCGCGACGCTGCATCTGCAAGGCTGGCGAAGCGCGTCTGGCCTGTAGGCTTCGACAACTTCGTCCAAAGATTGTCATCACCGTTGTGCTATCTATTGGGAGTAACGTACGCCGAGCCGAGGCATGCGCAATGTGGTCCGGGCAGCATATGGAGCTTCCATATCCGGGGCGATGGTATCGTTTCCGCATTGCCTTTCGCAGGAAATTGACACCTCTGCTCCGGACTGCTCTTACTGGTGACCATCAACGTTCGGATTGATGGAGCGGCTCAATAACAGTCAGAAAATGAAGAAGAGTCTATCTCATCTCGCCCGCCATTACCCCCGTTTACCCACGAAACAGCAGTCGTGAAAGTGCAATTGGCCGAGGATGGATGGAATTCACGCGACCCTGAAAAGTTTGCTTTGGCCTACGCGCCGGATTCAGGTTGGCGAAACCGGGCTGAATTCATAAACGGCAGAGCCGAAATCCTTGCTTTCCTTCCGCGCAAGTGGGCAAAGGAATTGGAACGTGGGCTGATTGAAGAACTTTGGGGGTTTAATTCTGATCGAATTGCTGTCAGGTTTGCGTACGAATGGCACGACGATTCTCAAAATTGCTTTAGATCTTATGGCAAGGAGAGTTGGGAATTCAACGAGGACGGCCGGCGGAGCGCAAGTATCACTGGCCCCCCAGGGCCGGCGTCCGGACGGCCATCCGGGCCTACCTGAGCTGGGTCCTTGACCCTACTCTGGCAGGATTGTGTGGCAGACAACCGGTAAATCGGAGATTGCAAAGCGGCCATCTGGATTGCCGACGATACGGGTAGTCACACCTCTTCGCTTCATGCCCTCACTGTCGACGTCAGTGGCCGTCGTTTGTTAAGCTGTCGGTTCCTCTAGTTTTCCTAGACACATCTGGGCAGAGGAGATCCGATTTTCTGCCGGCAGTGGCCGGTTGATTCCAATGGCATCCGACCCCATCAGCGCTCCCGCATTGGCTCCCGAACAGGCTGTTTCGCAGCTCGTTTCCTCTGCACTCACTCGTTCCGCAATTTTTCTCGTCGTTACCATCAACCCCGGTGACGAAAATCGCGCCGCGGTGCTGTCTTTTTGCGCCGATCTCTCGGGACTGGTACGCGCCGTCGGATTTCGCGACCTCGAAGGCGCTGTCTCCTGCATCATGGGCGTCGGTTCCGAGGCCTGGGACCGGCTGTTCGGCTCTCCGAGGCCTGCGGAACTTCATTCGTTCCGTGAATTTCGCTCTGGACGGCGGCACGCCGTCTCCACACCGGGCGACTTGATCTTTCACATCCGCGCCAAGCGTATGGATCTTTGTTTCGAACTCGCCACGCAAATCCTGGCGCGCCTGGCAGGCGTGGTCACTACCGTCGACGAAGTCCAAGCCTTCCGCTACTTCGACCAACGCGATCTCCTCGGCTTCGTTGACGGTACGGAAAACCCTACGGGTGCTGCTGCCACCGATGCCGTCTTCATTCGCGACGAGGATCCTGCTTTTGCTGGCGGAAGCTACGTCATCGTCCAAAAGTATCTCCACAACCTCGACGCTTGGAACAGCATCTCCACCGAGGCCCAGGAAAACATTATCGGGCGTACAAAGGTCGCCGACATCGAACTCGACGACTCCGTCAAGCCCACGTGTGCTCACAATGCCCTCACCGTAATCGAAGAAGGCGGCAGGGAGATCAAAATACTCCGCGACAACATGCCGTTCGGCAGCCCCGGCCAAGGCGAGTTCGGAACGTATTTCATTGGTTACAGCCGCTCGCCTCGCACCATCGAACAAATGCTCGAGAATATGTTCATCGGCCGCCCGCCTGGCAATTACGATCGCATCTTGGACTTCAGCACCGCGGTCACAGGAAGTCTGTTCTTCGTGCCGACTGGCACTTTCCTCGACGATGTCTCACCTGATCAACCCCCGACGGTCGCAGCGTCGGTTGAAACCTCCGTCTCCGGCGCGCCATCCATGAATGGTTCGCTTGGCATCGGTTCCTTGAAAGGGGAAGATTCCTATGAATAACCTGCACCGCGAGCTGGCTCCGATTTCCGATGTCGCGTGGGCTCAAATCGAGGAAGAAGCTTCGCGCACCATCAAGCGCTATCTTGCCGGCCGTCGCGTTGTGGACCTACAGGGTCCGGCGGGCGTCGCTCTGTCGGCTGTGGGCACCGGCCACCTGAGCCCGATCACCGCGCCCGGCGATGGGGTCACTGCCCGACAGCGCGAAGTGAAAGCCCTAGTCGAGCTGCGCGTTCCCTTCGAGCTCGACCGCCAGATGATTGACGACGTGGAACGCGGTGCTAACGATTCTGACTGGCAGCCGGCAAAAGACGCGGCGCGTGCCCTCGCCTTCGCCGAGGACCGTGCCATTTTCGAAGGTTACCGGGCAGCGGGAATTGTCGGCGTGCGTCAGGGCTCCAGCAATCCGAAGAAATCTCTTCCCGCCGACGTGCGCAAATACCCGGAAGCCTTTGCCCAAGCCTTAAGCCAACTGCGTCTTGTCGGTGTGAACGGCCCTTATTCGATTCTGCTCAGCGCCGATGCTTATACCGAACTCGCCGAAACCAGCGATTACGGCTATCCGGTCCTCGAGCACGTCAAACGCCTGGTCGAAGGAAAAATTATCTGGGCACCCGCAATTAACGGGGCTTTCGTCGTCACCACTCGCGGTGGTGACCTCGATCTTCATATCGGCCAGGATGCTTCCATCGGCTACCTGAGTCACACCGATAGGCAGGTTCGCCTTTACTTGCAGGAGACTTTCACGTTCCTTTACCTCACATCCGAATCTGCCGTCGCCTTCGCTGCGCCGTCAAAACGCTAGAACCATGAAAGCAATCGCATTCACGCGTCCGTTACCGATCGAGGCTGAGGACTCGCTGGTCGAGCTCGACCTGCCGCAGCCGGAATTCGGGCCGCGGGATTTGCTGGTCAATGTGCGAGCGGTTTCGGTCAATCCGGTGGATACGAAGGTGCGGAGCGCGCGGCACCAGGGCTCGGCGTCGGACAACACAAGCCAACCGCGGGTGCTTGGCTGGGATGCTGCGGGCGTGGTAGTGGGCAAAGGCGCCACAGTCACCGGATTCAACGTAGGTGATGAGGTTTACTACGCCGGCGCGTTGGATCGCCCCGGATCGAACGCCGAATACCAGGCCGTGGACGAACGGCTCGTGGGACGCAAACCAAAATCGATTGGCTTTGCCGAGGCCGCCGCGCTGCCCCTGACGAGCATTACCGCCTGGGAACTGCTGTTCGACCGGCTTGGCGTTCGTGAAGGCGAGAGCGGCGCGTCTCTGCTGGTCAGCGGAGCCGCCGGCGGCGTGGGCTCCATTCTCGTGCAACTCGCGCGCCGGCTCACGGGACTGACCGTCGTCGCGACGGCATCGCGGACGGAAACAGTGCAATGGGTCTCACAGATGGGGGCACACTACGTGATCGATCACACCCAGCCGCTGGCCGGGCAGGTGAATGGACTGGGCGTGCCTCCGGTGAAGTACATTGCCAGCCTCACGGCCACCGCGCGGAACTTTGCGCCATTGGTCGAGGTCCTGGCTCCGCAGGGAAAGGTCGGCCTGATTGACGACCCGGCGACGCTCGATGTGGTGCCGCTCAAGCGCAAGTCGGCATCGCTCCATTGGGAATTCATGTTTGCGCGATCGATGTGGCAAACCTCCGACATGGCCGAGCAGGGACGCCTGCTGAGTCGCGTCTCGGAGCTTGTCGATCGCGGTGAACTCCGCTCGACGCAAACGCGGACCTTCAGCCTCATCAATGTCGAGAATCTGAAGAAGGCCCATGCGCTCGCTGAGAGCGGAAAAGCAATCGGCAAAGTGACGTTGAGCGGATTCTGACGTTGACCTAGGCGCGGGTGCCGCCATCGACGGAGCGGTACCCACGCCGATGCTTACGATCGCCCTGTACGAGCGCTTCCGTTCGCGTGGCGAAGTCGAGTTTGCCCATAAACTTTTGTCCGCTACGCATTACGGGCTCGGCGGGCAGCTAGAAAAAGCCGCTGAAACATCAGGGGCTGCTTGAGGGATAAGCATGACAAATGACCACTCGGACGCGCTGGTGTTCTTTGGTGCCACAGGCGACCTAGCTTACAAAAAGATCTTCCCGGCACTGCAAGCCATGGAGAAACGCGGGCATCTTAACGTACCGGTTGTGGGCGTGGCCAAAGCGGGATGGAATCTTGATCAGCTTCGGGCCAGAGCCCACGATAGTTTAGAGAAGCACGGCGGAGTTGATCCGGAAGCCTTTGAGAAGTTAGCCGGCCTGTTGCGATACGTCGACGGAGACTATCAGGATCCGGCAACCTTTGCGGCGCTTCGGAAAGAGCTCAAGGGTGCGCATCATCCGGCGCACTACCTGGCGATCCCGCCGGCTTTGTTTGAAACCGTTGTGGAGCAACTGGCGCAGTCGAATTGTGCCCAAGGAGGGCGGGTCATCGTCGAAAAACCCTTTGGACATGATCTAGCCTCGGCGCGGGAGCTCAACCGGGTTTTGCTCGCAGTTTTCGACGAAACAGACATCTTCCGCATCGATCACTATCTCGGCAAACGGCCAGTAAACAATATGCTGGTCTTCCGCTTTGCCAACGCTTTTGTGGAGGCTTTCTGGAATCGGGATTACATCGAGAGCGTGCAGATNNGTGGAGGGTCGAGGAGGCTTCTATGACCAGACCGGAACGATTCGTGATGTCATCCAGAATCACTTGTTTCAGGTGTTATCGAATCTGGCGATGGAGCCTCCGGTCCGTACCGATAGTGAGTGCACGCGCGACGAGAAGGTAAAAGTGCTCAAAGCGATTTCGCCGATAGAAGAGAAGAACCTTGTCCGCGGCCAGTTTCGCGGTTACGAGGACGAGAAGGGCGTGGCGAAGGGTTCTCAAACCGAAACCTTTGCGGCGCTCAAGCTGGAGATCAACTCCTGGCGCTGGAAAGGAGTTCCGTTCTACATTCGGGCCGGAAAATGTTTGCCCTTAACCTGCACCGAGATCGTAGGCAAATTCCGTAAGCCTCCCACATTGATTCCGGACAGCATTCTGACCGAGAACCATCTCCGGCTCCGCCTGAGCCCTGAAGTCACGATCGCCATGGGAATGATGGCGCTCGCTCCGGGCGATGGAATGTCGCTTCAGACCGGGGAAATGGTGGCCAGCCGGTCTCCTCGCGCCGGCGATATGGACGCGTACGAACGTGTTCTCAGAGCGGCGATGGAGGGCGATGCAACTCTATTCGCCCGGGAGGACTACGTCGAGGAGGCGTGGCGCATTGTCGATCCTGTATTGAGAGGAAACACGCCGATTCATCCCTACCAACCGAGCACGTGGGGACCTCAGGAAGTCGAGCAACTGACCCCACCTGGGGGCTGGGTCAACCCGAAAGCCGGCCAAGAGTCCTTTGCCGTTAGCGGCGAAGCTGCGTGAGAAATCTCACGCAGCTTCATTCGATCGGAAGTGGCGGAACTGGCTGACACACCATCTGCGACATCGCTTTAGCAATTCCTCACAAGCTTCTGATAATACACTCTTCTACCTTTCGCCTGATCACAGGCAATATCTGCCGAACTCTCTTTCGGACGACGGTCAGTACGGCCTGAATGTGGCTGGGGCAGCGGTATCTCCCAAAATCTCCGGGCCTCCCCGATAGATCATCGACTTTATGGAACTGTTCGGAATGTAGAGTATGTCCTGCGCTTGCATCTGTCGGTCGTTCTCCTTGTCCCCTGAGAATCTTCTTCAAAGGAATCATGATCTCGAAGTAGCCATCGTCGGCCTTGTGGATGAGTCTCGCGTGCTCGAGCATGTCATTCGGGACTGCATCACGGCTTCTGGAAGACTCCCCATGTGACTATGTCTTCACGAGCCCACATCCGACAAAGCCTCTTGGGCCTTTTCTGAGCGGGGCCGGAGAGTACGCGGATCCCTTCACGTTGCAGTATGTCGCCGGAGACGATAACATTAAGACCACCACGCGCCATGTACACCCGCGGGAGGTTGCGGTCCACAAGTTGTTTGCGCGATTGGCGGACTTGCAGCAGCCAGAGGAGCCCATCGCGTGCAACAAGTCGGTGCAAATCCGGTGCAATTGTAAATGCCCTCGCAGGACGACTTGTTAAACTATTGATTACAGGTAATTCACAAAGTGCGGAAGTGGTGGAACTGGCAGACACACCATCTTGAGGGGGTGGCGCCGAAAGGCGTGGGGGTTCAAATCCCCCCTTCCGCACCAGCAACTCATTTATACTCATATAGTTAGAGGCACGTTCTTGGAATCGTACGATGATCGTACAATGTTTCCACATGATGGATGCCATAAGGGCTTCTTGCCAGGTCCCAACTTTTCGGCACGCGGCTTCTGCCCGCACGATCATGCGACTGTTGATTAATGAGGGAGCGAGAAGCTGATAACATCGCTTCCGCAGCGAGCGCCACGTACTGAACCCCATCGACCGCGTAACTCATCGGTGAAGCGTGGATGGTCTGGCCGGAATTGCCAACTACCATCTGCTCGACGGCGACGCAGCCGATCCGTTGGAGGTGGTGCGGGGCGTAGGACAACGACTGGCATCCCTGCCCGTGTATATCTCGGGCGTGGCTCCCCGATCGCCTCTTCATCGATACGGCACGAAGCCTTGCGTCTTCATCTCCAGGCGGTAGACTGAGGTGGTGGCCGTGATGTAGAGGGTTCGATAGTCCTTGTCACCCCAGTTCAGATTTGCCGGCTGCTCCGGCGTCACGATGGTGCCGAGATGGTTGCCCTTGGCGTCCCAGACCCAGATGCCTTTGGGCCCGGTGACAAAGACGTTGCCGTTCTGATCCAGTTTCATCCCATCGGGTACGCCATCGCCCTTCCCGCCCGGCTCCTCGCCAAAGATTCGGCCGTTGGCGATGGTTCCGTCGGAAGCGACGTCGTACACTCGGACGTTTCTTTTTTCGCTGTCATCGACATAGAAGTGCTTGCCATCCGGCGAAAAAGCGAGACCGTTGGGCTGCGTCAGGTCGTTGGTGAGTAACTTCACGTTGCCTTTGCCATCCAGGCGGTAGACGCCCTGGAACGGGATTTCCTGCTTTTCTCCAGCCACCAGATCCAAGGTCGGATCCGTGAAATAGAGCGCCCCGTCCGGACCAACGACCACATCGTTGGGACTGTTCAGCTTTTTGCCGTCGTAATGGTCGGCCAGAATTTTGTATTTTCCGTCGGGAGTTACTTCGATGATGGCGCGCAACACGCTGGCACAGTCGATTAGGCGATGCTGGCGGTCGAAGGTGTTGCCGTCGGGATCGCCGAGCGCAATCACGTCCTCTTTTTTGCCATCGGGATGGAGCCGGAAAATCTTATTGATGGTTTCGTCGCTCACGTAGAGGAATCCTGCCTGGTCCCACACCGGGCCTTCAGTAAACCCGAAGCCCGTGCCCACGACGCCGAGCTTGGCGTTGTGATCCACCAGATCCCAGAACTGCGGCGATTCGGCTTGCAGCTTAAAATCTCGAGGCGCGCGTGGGACTAGAAAACCTGACGCTCGAACCGCAATGAGCAGTGAGGTCGCGATGATGAAAGTCTGCAGGATTTTCATGCTGCGATTCATGAGAATGCCTTTCTCTTTGAGTGGAACTCTGAATGAAGCTCTTGAATTAGCTCTCTCCGATCGTCGACCATGGAGGAACGCGCCACGTCTATTCCTCCGATTCGTCCACTTTCGCGGGAATTTCCGACCCGCTGGCACTGGCCACACGCATCAGATAACTGACGACATCATTCGATTCATCGAGACCGAGCGTGGAGCTGTAGTCAGATGGCATCAGGGCTTGCGAATTGTATTCCAGCCCCTCGAGGTCTGACTTCGTCACAAAGTGAAACGTCCCGTCCAGGCTCTGTAGCTGCAGAGAGAAATTGTCTTCATTGCGAATTCTGCCGACAACTTTCTCGCCGCCGCGAGTGGTGGCCGTCACCAATCGCGCCTGCCGGTCGGCGGCCGAAGAGGGAGTGGTGATCGCGCTCCGAATCTGCTCCGCATCATGAGTGCGGGCGTAGCCCGACAGATCGGAGGCGATAAAGCCGCCCTTACCGGCAATCATGTGGCAGCCGGAACATCCTGCCTTCCCGAAGAAAACCCTCTCGCCGCGGACTGGATCACCGGGCAGCTTCAGCGTTTGCCTTGTCCCCTGAAGAGTGCGCAGGTAGGTTACTACCGCTTTGACATCGGAAGTCTCAAGGGAGTGGAAGGCCGGCATTCCAGTGCCGGGAACGCCATTCTCAATAATGTGCGCGATCTGCGAATCGGTAAGGCGCTGGACCTTTAGATTTTCGGCGATGTTGGGCGCACGTTCGCCGCCTCTGCCGTCCAGGCCATGGCAGTTGGCGCAGGTCGAGGCGAAAGTTTGCTTGCCCTGCGTCGAGACCGGTCTGACGTTTTTCTGCGGGGAGGGTTGCTGCGGGGTCTGCGGCCAGGCGGCAAAGCAACTGGCGGCCCATAGGGCCGCCAGAACCAGCACGGGCTTTGACCTGGAGCTTGGAAGCATTAGCGAAAAACGGCTTAGAACAAGAACTTTAGGGCGAGTTGCATGATGCGCGGATCTCGCGCACCAGTCACATATCCAAAACCGCCCTGCCCGGTGTTGTCAACCTGCCCTGACGGGTTCATGAACTGGGCATGATTGAAGACATTGAACGCTTCTGCACGGAACTGCACCTGCATTTTTCTGTTATCCGGGTATCTTTCAGCAAGGCCATGTCAAAGTTGTCGATCCTCGGCCCACTAAAGAACCGGCGCATGGCGTTTCCGACCGTTCCAAGGTTCTCTGGAGCGAAGTAATTTGGGTTGAAGTAGGGTTGCCCCGAACGTGGATTGCGGTTTACGAACAGGGGACCGCCAACAACCTGAGGCTCGTCGATCGTGGCATCGAACGTTCCACTCAGTGAGTTGTCATCGGATTCACTCAGCTGGACGGGCTCACCTTTGGCGAATGTCGCGATAACAGACAACGCCCATCCCGCGGTGAGTCTTCGAGCGGCGCCACCGGTAAGCCTATCAAAGGGCATCTGGACGGTATAGCTCACGGTTAAGTCTTGCGGAAAATCGAAAATCGACAAGGCGCGGCTTAATCCGGAGTTAAACACATTGGTTGCATCAAACGACGTGGAACCAGTCTTTTGAGTATTCTGGACCCCGGTCAAGGTGTTGGTCGCGACCACCGAGGCGCCGGAAACAACGGCGCCCCACTTGTCCGTGACCACGCCGGAGGTGCTGCCGGTGATGCTTGCCGACGCCAACGCCAACGCGAAAAGCACGAACGCGAGAACTGCGACAACCGCACACCGACGATTACGCATAGCTGATCTCTTGCCGGAAGAGGCCTCACCGGATTCAACAGTGCTCCGCTCTCGCACTTTCATCTGGTGAAACCTAGTCTTGGGTCTTGAAAGTACAATGCACGATGGATGACTGGTTTATCTCAACCGTAGTAGGCGTGTCAACCATTTTGCGTTCCGGCTTAGGCCTAATAGGCAACCTCCGCTTGCTGCGCGAACTTTCTTCGACGATAAGCAGAGAATGGCCGTTTCGCCAGCAGCCGGACGAGCTACTTCTGTTTCACCGCGATTGCCGAGATTTCAATTCGGGCATTGTTGACCAGGGCTGCTGCCTGAATGGTCGCGCGCGCCGGCTTAGGGTCAGGCATAACGCTCTTGTAAACCTTGTTCATGTCCGGGAACTCACGAATGTCGGCGAGATAGACCGTGACACTGACGATGTCCTTGAGCTCAAAGCCAGCGGCCTTGAGGACCTTCTGAATATTGTCGAGGGCCCCGGTCGTCTCCGGGCCAATACCCCCTGCGGCTAGCTTGTTGGACTCATCGGTACCCTCCTGGCCTGCAATGTACAGAGTGCTTCCCGCCACGATGCCGTCGCTAAAAGGAAGTCCCCTGGCGGGGGATAGATTCACCGCTCTCCGTTCCTGGGCATAGCCCGGATGCACTGAAACGCTTAGGGTCAGTGCGATCGCGAAGATCCAAAGAAGCAAGCGGCCAGTTCTGATCACCATCGTCATTTTCATTCCTTTCGGATAAATGGATTGGATCTTCCACCCAACGACAAACAGTGTTAGAGTCCCCGCACATATATACATCCAGGAGGGGGAAATGAACAAGTTTCGTGGCTTTGTGAAATCTCACAGAATCGCGGCATCGCTGGTTTCCATCGGCCTTTTGTCTGCTATCTCGTGGGGAGCCAGATTCTTGCGGGCACAATCAGTCGCCGGAGCAACTGCACCGCAGACCGACAACGCCTTGATCGCAGACTTCCGCCGGGTGGAGGTGGCTTCGGTCTCCGATGCTCTGGAGCAGTTGACCGGCAAGCGGATGTACATGAGTCACCGCATGCATCCGATCTTGACCGCAAAGTTTGCCGGCTTTGCGCGGACGGTCCTACTCAAGAAGGACGAGGGAAACAGCGATCCCGCGGCGTTGAATGGAATGCTGGCAACCATTGATGAGGGCTCCGCAGATTCTGTTTACGTGATGGTCGTCGAGGACGGCGAGGACATCGCGGGAATGGGCGGGCTGATGGGCACCGCCCTGGCTGCGCGCGGCTACGTGGGAGCAGTGATCGATGGGGGAGTGCGCGATGTCGCCTATCTGCGCAAGATTGGGTTTCCCGTGTATGCGACGGGCATTGTGCCGTCGACGTCGGTGCATCATTATCGATTCGGGGGATCCCAGATTCCAGTGCGGTGCGATGGGGTGACGGTGAATGCGGGCGACATTATCGCGGCGGATAGTGATGGCGTGGTGGTTGTGCCCAGGGCGAGGGCTGAAGAAGTTCTAACCCTGGCCAAACAAATGGACTTCAAAGAACATTCGATGTATGCCGTAATTGAAGAGATGAAGTCGATTGTGGAGGCGGTAAAGAAGTTTGGAAGATTGTAGAGGATAAAAGAACTATTGCACAAAATCGACTTTCATCAGATAATCCGCACTTTCATTTTGTGAGCGGTCGACGTCGATTAACTTTCATGGCTAATACTCCAAAGCGAAGCTACAACATCACCGCGTTGCAGCGCGGGTTGCGTCTTCTCCGCATTTTCAGCGAGTCACCGCACGGGCTCACGGCAACGCATGTGGCGGGACGATCCCAGCTGCCGGTGAGTACGGTCCACCGTTTTCTGGCGAACTTAGAAGGTGCGGGCTTTTTGAACCGCGGCGGAGACGGCGTGTTTCACCTGGGAATCGCGTGTTTCGCGATCGGCCAGGCGGCTTTGGGTCAGCTCGATATTCGTGGGGTAAGCCTGCCGTATCTTCAGGAATTAAACCGGCAGACGCGCGAAACCATTCACCTTACAGTGCGGCATGGGCTTTCCGCGGTTTACGTCGAGAAACTGGATTCGCCCGAGCAGTTGCGCATTCACTCCCGCATCGGTGCAGCCGTTCCCTTGTATTGCACCGCAGTGGGCAAGATCATGTTGACGTACATGCCCGACGATGAGCGGAAACAAGCGCTGCCGCAGTTGGGATTGCGGCGTCTGACCCCCAACACGGTTGGAAACCTTCAGGAGCTCCAAGCTGAACTTTACCGCGTCCGAAAGAATGGCTACGCCTGCGATTTGGAGGAGCATGAACTCCATATACGGTGCATCGCAGCTCCCATCTGGGACCACGCTGGTGGGGTGAATTCCAGCCTCAGCATTACTGCGCCGGTGGTACGCATGCCGGTCACCCGCTTGCGCCAACTCGCGACGCTTATTCAGACGGCTGGACTCCAAATTTCGCGCGAGTTGGGATATCGGACCGCCGGTTACGGATCGCCGCCGCGAAGACCTGCGGAAGGATCCGCCGCATGAGGATGGTATCGCTCATCGCCGTGGTCTTTACCTGCCTGGCAGCTTGGGCGGGAAATGATGCGCCGGCAAGCGTGTCGACGGCGATCGATGTGCGGCCTGCGGATCTACTGGTCCAACCCCCGACCGCGAACTGGATTTCCTACAACGGGGACTATTCGGGCCGGCGCTATAGCGGACTTTCCGAAATCAACCCGGGCAATCTGGGGGGGCTGCGCGCCGAATGGGTCTTTCATGCGCACAACTCGGGACGGCTTGAGGTCACTCCAGTTGTCGTGAAAGGAATGATGTTCGTGACTGCTGCGAATGATGCCTCCGCGCTCGACGCGCGGACTGGACGAGTGGTATGGCACCATTCGTGGCCGATTTCGGAAGGGCTGATCGACGACGCGTCGGGGCACATCAACCGCGGGGTTGGGGTTTGGCACAATCGGGTTTACATGGAAACGGACAATGCGCATCTCCTCTGCCTGGACGTGCGCTCGGGCTATCTGATCTGGGACGTGGCGTATGCGGATTGGAACCGGAATTACGGCGCAACCAGCGCACCGCTCGTGGTCAAAGACAAAGTCTTGGTGGGGACCTCCGGCGGCGATGACGGCGTGCGGGGCTTTGTGGCAGCCTACGACGCATTGACCGGCAAGCTAGCTTGGCGATTCTGGACGATACCGGGTCCGGGAGAATTCGGATCCGAGAGCTGGCCCGGGAAACTCTACCTGCACGGCGGCGGAACTACGTGGATGCCCGGCACATACGATCCCCAGCTCAACACGATTTATTGGGGTACAAGCAATCCTGCGCCTGACTTCGAGGGTGGCGTGCGCCCGGGAGACGATCTCTACACCGACTGTGTATTGGCACTGGATCCCGATACCGGAAAATTGAAGTGGTATTTCCAGTTCACGCCGCATGACCTTTTCGACTTCGACGCGGTTGAGACTCCGATCCTGATCGATGCCGTTTATCAGGGTACGGCACAAAAATTACTGGTGCAGGCAAACCGCAATGGCTACATCTATGTGCTCGACCGCACCAGCGGAAGGTTTCTGTCGGCAACACCATTCGTGGACAAACTGAACTGGGCGAAAGGAATCGATGCACAAGGCAGGCCTCTTGTGACCGGCATCCAGCCGACTGCGGGAGGAACACGAGTCTGCCCCGGCTATTCGGGAGCCACCAACTGGTTTGCACCGTCGTACAGCGAGTCCACGCATTCCGTTTATTTCATGGCCCTGGAGGAATGCGAAACCTATTTTTTCAAGCCGCAGACTTTTCGGGAAGGTCAAGGCTATTACTCGACGGGAGTAAAGCGTATTCCGGGGGAACATTCCCAGAAGGTTCTGATTGCATTCAACCTGGATACAAATTCGATAAGCTGGAAATATCCGCAAACAGGCGCGGGACGCTCCTCCGGTGGGACCATGACAACGGCGGGCGGCCTGGTGTTTTTCGGGGACGATGCGGGCTCGCTTGAGGCTGTAGACGGGCGAAGTGGCAAGGCGCTATGGCACTTCAATACGGGGCAAGACATGAGTGCGTCCCCTATGACCTATGCAATCGGCAGCAAACAATACGTGGCGATTGCAGCGGGTAGTGATGTTTTCAGCTTCGCATTGCCCTGATTGCGAGCGGATCCCGAAGGCTAAATCGGAAGGAGGAGGTATATGAATTTGACTTTCACTCGACGAACGTTTGCGGCGCGGTTCGCTTCCGTGCTTTCCGCGTTGGGAGTTACTGCCGCCGTTTTGCCTAACCGTGCATTGGCGCAAAATGCTGGCGCGCAGGATGGGGGAATCCGCAAGCTGAATAGCGAAGGCAAACCGGGCAGCGAGAAAGACGTCATCATGCCGGTGATTGTTCACCGCGGGTTGATTTATGTCGCGGGGCAGGGTGCCCACGATAAACGCGACTCCAAGGAATGGACGATCGAGTCTCACACCAGCATGGTCATGGACAAGATCAAGAAGCACGTGGAAATCGGCGGGGGAACCATGGACAGCATTTTGCAACTGAATGTCTTCCTGGTGAAGATTGAACACTGGGACGGAATGCATAAAGTGTTCTCGACATATTTTCCTCATGGCGGCCCGGCGCGCACAACCGTTGCGGTGGCTGCGCTGCCGGGAGACTCGCTGGTGGAAATCAATTGCATCGCCGCAGTCACCAGTAAGTGAGCGGTAAGGGAGCTTCATTCATGCGACTGAACTCAAAGTGGAATCGCCGGAGTTTTCTTGGTGGCGTGGGAGCCATTGCCGGTTCGATCCTGGCGCCACGCAAGTTGTTTTCCTGGAATCGCCGGGCGGCGGGCGCAAGCATACCGGTAAACGGGTTCGGGCAAACAGGAAACCCCTACGAAGAACTTGGAGTTACGACAGTGATTAACTGTGAAGGGACCATGACGATGCTGGGCGGTTCCCTTCCCCACCCCGAACTCGAAGCGGTGATGACCATGGCTGGGCGCCACTTTGTAAGCATCCCAGAGTTAGAGGTGGCCGCGGGAAAACGCATCGCGGAAATGCTCAAGTTGCCGGAGGGTTACACGGCGCTTGTGACCTCGGGCGCGGCGGCAGCGATGCAATCAGGCCTGGCGGGCATTCTCACTGGTGGGAACGAGGCCTTGATCCGGCAATTGCCGGATCTCACCGGTATGAAGTCGGAAGTGATTATTCAGAAATCACATCGCAATCCGTTTGATCACCAGCTGCGATCTACGGGAATCAAGCTGATCGAGATTGAAACCGTTGATCAATTGCGAGCTGTGGTGAATGAGCGCACGGCGATGATGCACTTCTCCAATTTCGCCAACGCGGCGGGGCAGATCAAAGTAGACGACTGGGTCAAGCTGGCCAAGCAACATAACGTCCCTTGCATGAACGACGCCGCGGCCGATACGCCACCGGTGTCTCATCTCTGGGACTACACCAACATGGGGTACGACCTTGTGACTTTTAGCGGCGGCAAAGCGATTCGCGGGCCGCAGTGCGCCGGCCTGTTGATCGGACGGAAGGACTTGGTGGCCAATGCGCTGCTCAACAACAGCCCGCACGAGGACACATTAGGCCGCAGCCAGAAGGTCGGAAAAGAAGAAATCCTGGGAATGCTGAAAGCGCTCGAACTTTTTCTCGCGGAAGACCACGAGGCGCTGGCAAAAGAATGGCAGGCTCGGCTGGAAGGGATTTCGCGCGAAATCACGAAGGTTCCAGGCGTCAGTACATCGTTCTTTGTTCCGGACATTGCCAATCACGTGCCGCACATGAGCATCACGTGGGACGCGGCCAGCATTTCGTTGACGCCCGAACAGGCTTCCAAGCAGTTGCGCAACCTGAAGCCGTCCATCGTGATAGGAGGCGGCGAAGGGCGACCGGGGCTGGCCATGAACTCGTTCATGCTGCAAGCCGGCGAAGACAAAGTCGTAGCCGAGCAACTTTCGCGCCTGCTGCGCGAACACGCGGCGTAACCGAGGAATATCCTGCGATGAACAGTGCTAGAACGAGCCATGTCCGCTGGTTTCTGGTGTTCTGGCTGTTCATCCTCAGTGCCGTGTCTTATCTCGACCGAGTAAACATTTCCATTGCCGGCGGGTCCATTGCGGAGGCCTACCATCTCAGCGATGTGCAACTGGGTAAAGTGTTCAGCGCCATGCTGGTCGGCTACGCACTGTTCCAGACGGTTGGCGGGAGGCTGGCCGACCGCTTTGGACCCCGCCGTGTGTTGGCTGCGGGCGTCGCGTGGTGGGGAATCTTCACCGCCCTCACTGCCATGGTTCCCGCAAACATTGCAGGCGCGATCTTTGTTTTCGTCGTGGTGCGCTTTCTTCTGGGCGCGGGCGAAGCGGTGATTTATCCCTCCGCCAATCAATTCATTGCGCGTTGGATTCCGCCTTCGGAGCGAGGTATTGCGAATGGCTGGATTTTCGCTGGTGTGGGAGCGGGCGCCGGCCTTACTCCGTTGCTCATTACCCACATCATGCTTCGTTACGGCTGGCGATCGTCTTTCTGGGTATGCTCCATCATCGGATTTGCCGCGGGTGCGGTCTGGTTCCTGATTGCTCGCGACGCGCCCGCCGAGCATGCTGGCGTTTCTGCCTCTGAGTTGACGTTGATTCGCTCGGGGCTGACGCACGCGGAGTCGAATAATGATCCGAAAGTGCTCGTAACCTGGGGTCGCGTAATGCAAAGCAAAGAAGTCTGGGCCGTCACCCTCAGCTACTTTTGCTATGGCTACGTGGCTTGGATTTTCTTCAGTTGGTTCTATCGTTATCTCGCCAAAGCGCGTGGCCTGGATTTGAAGGCCAGCGCCTTTTACACCATGTTGCCATTTCTCGCCATGTTGGGGTGCTGCCTCTTAGGAGGAGCTATCAACGACCGGCTTACAAAATGGCAAGGGCCGCGGGTTGGACGCTGCGGTCTTGCGGCGTTCGCGATCGCCGTGGCAGGGATATTCATCGCTTTCGGGTCGCAGGTTCAAAGCGCGCGGCTGGCCAGCGTGGTACTCGCCGGCGGAGCCGGGGCGCTTTATTTGTCCCAGAGTTCCTTCTGGTCGGTGACGGCGGATATTGCTGGCGCGTCCTCGGGTTCAGTATCGGGCTTCATGAATATGGGGAACCAGATTGGAGCGGCGCTCACGGCTTCTCTCACTCCCTGGATCGCAGCCCGATTCGGTTGGACGACTTCATTTCTGGTGGCAGCGGGGTTGTGCGCGGTAGGCGCGGTGAGCTGGCTGGTGGTGGATCCATCGCGGCAACTCGGAGTTTTGACCGCTGATGCTGTTGGGTTGCAGGTTCAGAGTTCTAAACGTATGTCCGATCAGTTTCGTGAAGTTACGTCGTAAAGATCATGCCGAAGCTGAACATCAAATCGAAAAAGCGGTTGAGCAGATCCGGCCTTGCGATCGCTGTTCTTCTTGTTGTCGTGCACAGCACCGGTGCGACCGCTCAATCGGCGTCTGCCGCGGAACCGCAGCCGGTGGCTACCGTTCACGTCGACGCTACTCCTGGCCATGCCATCAACTCCTTCGATCCCGACAGCGCTCTTGGCAGCTCCATCGATGTTCTATCTCATGATGGGATCGACAGGGTTTACACCCCGCACATCATCCAGGAGTCCCTTTCGGCGGGCTGGGGACCGATTACTTATCGCAACAACTCCGAGTTGCGCATGGCAGCTTGGCATTGGACCGAGAACGGGACGTGGAGCGATCCTGCACACAAGAGGGGGTACTTTACTGGAAACACCGAGCTCAAGGAACCGCTGCGCTACATCCTTTCCTACGCGTTGCCGCACCGCGGTTTCTCGACCAGCGGAGACCGCCCGCTGCAAGGTCCAAATCTCAGCTACTGGAAGAGCAATCCGTATCTAACCAGCAAGTTCACGGGGGAAAGCGACGCCCTTCATCCGCAATGGGTGGTCGTGGACCTACAGGCCGAAAAACCGGTGAGTGCTATTCGCATCGCCTGGGCCGACCCGTATGCGACGACCTATCAAGTGGAGTATTGGGTGGGAAAACGCGCCCTCGACTTCGATGAAGGCCCGAAGGGTGAGTGGAAGACCTTTTCCGCAGGAGCGATAAAGGACGCGCACGGTGGAACCGTCAATCTGAAGCTCGCCGACACACCCATCACAACACAGTACGTGCGCGTATTGATGACTGAATCATCGAACACTTGCGATCTGCATGGATCGGACGACGTCCGCAATTGCGTGGGATACGCCATTCAGCAAATCCGCGTCGGCAGCGTCGATTCCAGCGGCGCTTTTGCCGAGGTCCAGAAGAATATGGGCGATCGGCCAACCACTTATTGCTCCTCCTCGATTGATCCCTGGCACTCGGCCGCTGACGTGAACGCCACCGGCAGCTACCAGCACAGTGGCTTTGATCTTTTCTTCACCAGCGGCCTCACTAACAATCTGCCCGCAATGATTCCGGTCACCATGCTTTACGGCACGCCGGACGATGCTGCCGCTGAAATTGCCTACATTGAGAAGCGTGGCTATAGCATCGGATACATCGAACTGGGTGAGGAGCCCGACGGCAAGCACGCCATGCCCGAAGACTACGCGGCCTTGTTCATCCAGTGGGCGGCGGCTATCCACAAAGTAGATCCGAAACTTAAGCTGGGCGGGCCGATCTTTGAAGGGGTGAATGACGACATTCGAGTCTGGCCCGACGCGCAGGACCGGACCTCATGGATGGGCCGCTTCGTGGACTACCTGAAGGCGCACGGCCGGATTTCCGACCTGACTTTCGTGTCGTTCGAGCACTATCCGTTTGAAGCGTGCACCATTACCTGGGAAACTCTGTACACCGAGCCTCAGTTGATGAAGCACATCCTGCAGGTGTGGAGAGACGACGGCGTGCCCAAAGAAGTTCCGCTCATGGTTACCGAGAACCATCTAGCCGCTGAGCTAACGGGACCGATGACCACGATTTTTGCAGCGCTGTGGCTCGCGGACAATGTCGGCTCTTTCTTCGAGGGTGGAGGCGCTGCCTTTTATCACTCGCCGATTCAGCCGCAAGGCGTTCAGAACAGTTGTCTGGGTTGGGCCTCATGGTCGAATTTTGTTTCTGACGATAGCTACGACATCAAGGGATACACTTCGCCCTACTTTGCCGCTCATATGATTAACCTGGAGTGGGTACAGCACCGCTCCGGGCTGCATCACATGTTCCCTTCTTCCACCGATGTCAAGGATGCCGAAGGCAATGTGCTGGTCACGTCGTATGCAGTGCATCGTCCAGACGGAAACTGGTCTCTGATGCTGGTCAACCGGGACGAGACCAAACCGCACACCGTGCGCGTGGAATTTGAGGACTCCAAAAGCAAGCAGAGGGTGTCGTTTTTCGGGCCGGTCGCCTTCGTGACTTTCGGGAGCGAACAGTATGTGTGGATTAGCGACGGCCCAAACAGTCACGCGGACCCCGATCATCCACCGATCGCGACTACCCTGGCCTCGACCCCCGAGACTGCGTTCACCCTGCCGAAGGCCTCAATCACCGTCCTGCGGGGAAAGGTGGCGAGGTTCAAGGATTGAAGCGGCGGCGCTTCGGCATGTTGACATTCGAAAACGGAGCGGCACCGACGATTGGGACTGCGAGAACGTTCTGCACCGAGCGGGTGTCGGCGTTTCCCGACATCCTCTGTTGGTACTTTTTGCCCTCCACTGCTAGTGCATGCGTGACGCAGTTGGCGGCTTCCGTAAGTCATTCCCAGATCGGGATCACTTATTTCAAACAGTGGCGGGCAAACTCTGTGGTGGAACAGACCTCATACTGGCCGGGCCATTTCGGCATAAATCGCAAGTCGGAGGCCGAGTGCCAAGCGAACGCTACACGCCTAGCCGAGCCGATTCAAAAAATGATGCCCGTTCTCCGTTTCTTTCTAGCGCCATTGTCCTGTGATCCCCGCACTCGGAAGCGAATAGAGTCTGCAATAGCGCGAGCTCTTTATGACCAGCCCGGCATGATCGGAGCCTTTCAAGAGCAGGGAGTCCGCTACAATCCGCGAATCCACAGCGAACAGGCAGTCGCGTGCGTAATCAATTCTCCCGCGCTACTTCTCGGCGTACCCCAGCGGTTTTCGGCCTAGATTCGACGTTACCCGATACAATATTATAAGGCCGTAAAACAGAAAGCCCGGCGCGAGGGCCGGGGCATGCGTTTGCACGCCAGGGCGTGACGCGATGGGTTTGGCGGTGACGATCTCTTGCTAATCCGACCTGTGAGAAACTGGAAAGTCAAACTGGGTTTTGGCAGATAGCAGTGCAGCAGCGAAGAAGGCGGCTCAGACCAGAAAACGCAGGACGGCAGGTAAGAAGGCGGCGAAGACGCGGAAATTGAGAGCGGCTGGCGAGAAGGCGGCTAGAACTCGGAAGCTGAGGGCGGCAGGAAAGAAAGCAGCACTAACCAGAAAGCGAAGAGTGGCGGGGCGGAAGGCAGCAGCTACTCGCAAGCTCAAAAAGGCACAGAGTTCATCTGCGCCGCCAGCCCAGCAAACGGAAGCGCAGATCACACAGCCGGAGATTGGTGAAGTTCAGCAGTGATTGCGGTCACCGCTTGGGTTTCTGCTGTCGCTTGTCCCAATGTTTGAAACCCAGAACCTTCTTGATGTGCAACTGGTAATCACCAGCGCGGCGGTCCTTCGTGATTTTGTGGATCAGCACCGTGACCTCGGGAACTGGCGGATTCATCCCGTTGAGTAGGCGCAATTAAAACGGCACCGCAACCTTCTCAAAGCGTTTCGAACAATAGGGTTTGATCTGGCGATATTCGATCTTCTTGGTTCCAGCGATGATCTCCGCTAGCCACTGGCGCTCGATTGTCGTCGTTATCCGGTCGTAGCGAAGTCGCATAGGTTCTCCGTAGAGTAGAGGTTATCCGATTTGCAACTCCCCTCAGGCATAATGGCTGTTCAGCCATGCTTCTAACAATCACCAACACGAAGAGTCCCGCGACGGACTTAGGCTACCTGCTTCACAAGAACCCGAACCGCTTGCAGTCGTCCGAACTTTCATTCGGAAAAGTCCATGTTTTCTACCCCGAAGCGTCAGCCGACCGCTGCACCGCCGCCCTGCTGCTCGACGTTGACCCAGTGGGGCTCGTGCGTAATCGCCGTGGGCCGTCTGGAGAGGGTGGGATGCTCGATCAATACGTGAACGACCGTCCCTATGTCGCATCGTCGTTCATGAGTGTCGCCATCGCTCGGATTTTCAATTCCGCGTTGGCGGGAAACAGCAAAGATCGCCCGGAACTCGTGACCGTTCCGCTCCCTCTTATTGCGCGGATCGCCGTCCTGCCCTGCCGTGGCGGGGAGGATTTCCTGCGCCGCCTGTTCGAACCACTGGGGTATCAGGTCGTCGCAGAACACCATCCGCTCGATGAGAAGTTTCCCGAGTGGGGCGAAGGCCCGTACTACACCGTGGAGATAAGCAAGATCGTTACCTTGCAACACTTGCTCACCCATCTTTACGTTTTGATCCCTGTGCTCGATGCAGACAAACACTACTGGGTGGGAACGGATGAAATCGAAAAGCTGCTTCGCCACGGCGAAGGCTGGCTACAAGCACATCCAGAGCGCGAAGCAATCGTAAATCGCTATCTGCGGGGGTTTAGAAATCTGACCCGAGAGGCATTGGCACGGCTGACAGAAGATGAATCCCTTGATCCCGACGCGGAACAGGAAACAAAAGAGGAGCAGGAACAAGCGATTGAGGCTCCCATTCGCCTTCATGATGCCCGGCTCCAGCAGGTCGCATTCGAACTCAAAGCCAGCAGTGCCAAACGGGTTCTCGATCTCGGCTGTGGAGAGGGCAAACTCGTCCGCGAACTGCTGAAGGACAAACAGTTTGAAGAAATCGTGGGAATGGATGTGTCGTATCGCAGTCTCGAAGTAGCCGCCGAACGCCTCCACTTAGATACTCTACCGCCTAAGCAGAAGGAGAGGCTGAAACTGATGCAGGGCTCGCTCATGTATCGAGACAAGCGGCTAACCGGATTCGATGCTGCCGCCGTTGTCGAGGTCATCGAGCATCTGGATGAGCCACGGCTCGCGGCGTTCGAACGAGTGCTCTTTGAATTCGCACGTCCGCAAACCGTAGTGCTGACGACACCGAATGCCGAGTACAACGTGAAATTCGAGACGCTACCTGCTGGTCAGTTTCGGCATCGAGACCACCGCTTCGAGTGGACTCGTGAGCAATTCCAGAAGTGGGCGAATGGAATCGGTGAAAGGTTTGGATACGGGGTGGAGTTCAAGGCTGTGGGCAAAGAGGATCAGCAAGTCGGGGCACCGACTCAGATGGGAGTGTTCCGGCAATGAAGATCACGGTTCCCGAACTCTCACTTGTGTTGCTGGTTGGCCCGTCTGGCTGTGGCAAATCTACGTTTGCTCGCCAGCACTTCAAGCCTACGGAAGTCCTGTCGTCTGACTATTTTCGCGGATTGGTGTCGGACGATGAAAACGACCAGACCTCAACGAAAGAGGCGTTCGAAGTTCTGCACTTCGTCGCCCGAAAGCGACTCGCTGCTGGGCGGCTGACCGTTGTCGATGCAACGAACGTGCAGCCGGACTCTCGGAAGCCGCTGGTTGCTCTAGCACGTGAATTTCATGTGCTTCCAATTGCCATTGTTTTCGACTTCCCGGAAAAGGTCTGCCAAGAGCGCAATCGAACCCGACCGAATCGCGACTTCGGACCCCACGTTGTCCGCAATCAGGCGCAGCAGTTGAGGAAGTCCCTACGAGGGCTCGAACGAGAGGGTTTCAGGGGGGTCCACATCTTCAAAACTCCCGAGGAATTGGAAAGATTGGAAATCGTGCGGCAGCCGATGTGGACGAATCGCCGCAGCGAGCACGGACCCTTCGACATCATCGGCGATGTTCATGGTTGCTTTGAAGAGTTATTGGAGTTGATGACGACGCTCGGCTACTCGGTCGAGAGAGATGGCGAAGGGTACAAAGTCGGGACGCCGGAGGGCCGGAAGGCGATCTTTCTTGGCGATCTGGTAGATCGGGGGCCGAAGATTCCCGAGGTGCTGAAGCTCGTTATGGGGATGATTGAAGCCGGAACCGCAGTCTGCGTTCCCGGTAACCATGACATGAAGCTGCTTCAAAAACTGCGCGGCAAGGACGTGAAGATGGCGCACGGACTCGCCGATTCCGTGGCACAACTTGAAGCCGAGTCTCCGGAACTCAAGAGCAAACTCGCCGAGTTCCTAGACGGTCTCATTAGCCACTATGTCCTTGACGACGGCAAGCTGGTGGTCGCGCACGCTGGCATGAAGGAGGAGATGCAGGGGCGCGGCTCCGGAGCGATCCGTTCGTTCGCGCTGTTTGGTGAGACTACGGGAGAAACCGATGAGTTCGGGCTCCCGGTGCGCTACAACTGGGCAGCGGACTATAGGGGCAAGGCAATGGTCGTCTACGGGCACACTCCTATAGCCGAGCCGCAGTGGTTGAACCGCACAGTTAACATCGACACTGGCTGTGTGTTCGGCGGCAAGCTGACTGCGCTTCGTTATCCTGAAAAGGAGTTCGTCTCGGTACCATCCCATCGGACATATTACGAGCCAGCAAAGCCGTTGGTGACACCGCAAGCCGCGACCGCCTTGTCACAGCAGCACGAGCAAGATGATGTTCTGGACATTGATGATGTCATTGGAAAGCGGATCATCGAAACGAGGCTCCATGGGAATCTCACTATCAGGGAAGAAAATGCAATCGCTGCTCTGGAAGTGATGAGTCGCTTCGCCAGCAATCCGAAGTGGCTGATCTATCTGCCGCCAACGATGTCCCCGAGCGAGACTACCAAGCAGCCGGGCCTGTTGGAGCACCCCGCTGAGGCACTTGCATACTATCGCAAAGACCATGTGGAGAAGGTGATCTGCGAGCAGAAGCACATGGGATCGCGTGCGGTCGTGATTGTCTGCCGCGACCGCGATGCGGCGTTGCGTCGATTCGGCACTGTGCAGGACGAGATTGGGGTCTGCTATACGAGGACTGGCAGGCGATTCTTCAACGACACCATGCTGGAGAAAGAGTTCCTCAGTCGTGTGCAGGCCGCGGTAACGAAGTCAGGTCTATGGGACGAGCTTGCGAGCGATTGGGTGTGTCTCGACTGCGAATTGCTGCCGTGGTCATCGAAGGCGCAGGACTTGCTTCGCCAGCAGTACGCTCCAACTGGCGCGGCTGCTCGTGCCGGACTTTCAGCGTCAATAGCTGCTTTGCGAATGACCAGCAAGCTCGTGCCGGAAGCCTCCGAACTCGCCGGGCGCTATGAGGAACGCCGGGTGATGGCGGAACAATACGTCGAGGCGTACCGCCGCTACTGCTGGCCTGTTCACTCATTGGCAGATTTAAAGCTTGCGCCCTTTCACCTGCTTGCGAGCGAAGGCGTCGTGCACGGAGACAAAGACCACGTGTGGCACATGGCGACTCTGGCTCGCCTTTGCGCTGCCGATCCTGAGCTTCTGTTGGCTACTCCCTACAGAGCAGTCGATCTCAACGATGAGGCAAGCCAGTTAGCCGGGATCGCGTGGTGGGAAGAACTAACGGCGTCCGGGGGAGAAGGAATGGTTGTGAAGCCTGTCCAATTTGTTACGAAGAGCCGACGAGGGCTGGTACAGCCAGCGGTGAAGTGCCGTGGTCGGGAATACCTGCGGATCATCTACGGGCCGGAATACACCGCGCCAGAGCATCTGGAGCGTCTTCGCTCCAGAGGGCTCGGCACAAAACGGTCATTGGCGCTACGGGAATTTGCTTTGGGGATAGAGGCCTTGCATCGGTTCGTCGAGCGCGAACCGCTTCGACGTGTCCATGAATGCGTGTTCGGAGTGCTCGCGTTAGAAAGCGAGCCCGTTGATCCACGACTTTAGACTGAGGGCAGGCATCGATGGCCCCACAACTCAACCACACCAAATCGCCCAAGTTTCGGGTCTCGCACCCCAATACATCTCCACTCAGCGGGAGAAGTACTCTCTCAGAGCGATCCCTTTGTCTGCACAGCAGAAGGCTGCAATGGACGGATTCTTCTCGCCCGGATTTTTGAAGCCTGATGACGCTTAGCTCAAGGCAGGAGTTAGAAAATGCCGAGGAAGAACAATGACCTTAAGGACCGCCTCGCCCGCTACCGCCGGATCAAGCTCAGCGTGATAGGTAGGAAGTCAGGCAAGACAATCTCGAATCCCGTCTGGTTCGTCGCAGAAGGCGACACACTGTACCTACCGCCCGTGCACGGCTCGGAGACGCAATGGTATAAGAACGTCCGGAAGAACTCGACGATTCGGATTGATGCGCGGGGCGCGGAGGCAGAGTTCCATGCGAAGCCGAGCACCGAATCCGACTCGGTGAAATCTGTGATCGAGAAGTTCCGCGAAAAGTACGGGGCGGCAGACGTGAAGAAGTATTATTCAAAGTTCGACGCGGCGGTTGTGGCAGAACTAGCGAATCCCTGACGGCCCGTGTTCCAATCGAACGGTATGGCACATTTTAAATTCCTCTTGGATAGGAGCGTGAAGTCTCTCACACCCTGCTTCCCAGACAAGCGCGTCGAGACCACCGAATCAATCGGACTGCCCGATGACGCACCTGACGAGACTGTTGTGGCGGAAGCCTCGACCGGGAAGTTCCTTCTCGTCGCTGGAAACCGCTGCGATTTTAGGGAGTGCGTGCGCAACTACGTCGCACAGTCCTCAAAGAAGCCGATGGGTTGCCATACGGTCAATGGCATGGTTCTTTTGATTCCAAACGAGCGCCATGTCCAAGAAAAGATACCGAAGAATCTGGAGTCGAGGCTTTTCTTTGAGGGCAGAAAGATCACATACAAAGACGTTCATGACCGAGAATTGCTGGTGCAGGTGGAATCTGATGGCACGCCGAGACTGGAGCGCCTTCCCAGATGTAGACATTGTGGACAGGACGATTAGTCCTGCGCTCCCTCACGCTAGATTTCTGATATGACCCGCGCCGAACAACTCATGTCCGCCGTGCAGCAATCGGGATTCCCGCATCTCGACAGCCTCATTCACCTGTTTGTTGGAGGCAGCGAATTGCACGGTGCCAAGGTGAAGGATACGGACGATCTCGATATCTATGGCGTGTATCTGGAGCCGGCCGAACTCGTGCTGGGCCTGGACAAGCAAGACTTCTACGTCTGGAGCACGGCAGGCAACGAGCGCAGGAGCGGCCCGGACGATGTGGACGTGTGCCTGTACTCCTTGTGCAAGTGGGCTGGGCTGGCAGCAAAGGGCAATCCGACTGCTCTACACTTTCTGTTTTCCCAGAACTATGCACCGAAGCCGGAGCCGTGGGACCGAGTTTTGAGGAGCCGGAACGTATTCCTCTCGCGACAGGCAGCCCTACAGTTCCGTGGGTTTGCCGAGGCTCAAGTCCGCCGCCTACAAGGGATTGGACCTGGCAAAAAGGGTCAGAGGCACGAGTTAATCGGTGTCCACGGGTATGACATAAAGGCTGCCATGCACGTGATCCGCTTGCTGAACGAGGGCATCGAACTGATGCGCTCCGGCACGATCACATTGCCTCGTCCGGAAAGGGAGTTGCTGATTACGATCCGCACGGGGAATTACGGTTCCCTTGAGCGCGTGCTAAGCCTTGCGAATTCCCTGTTCCGCGAACTCGAAGAAGCCGAAGCGAAGAGCGGATTGCCGGAGAAGGTGGATAGAACGAGAATCTCTGCGCTTGTGAGCGAGACTTATCTTCACTTTTGGAGCAACTCTCCGGCAATGCTGGGGCCACGCCAGCCATGACGACCCTCTTTCGTCCTGTGGGGCTTCACGAACTCGCCCTCATCTGGGATTCGGGAATGCGCCAGTTTCCTCCGCGATTGCCACAGCAGCCGATCTTCTATCCCGTGGCGAACACGGAGTATGCAACCCAGATAGCGAGGGACTGGAATACAAAGGACTCGAGCTTTACCGGGTACGTGACTAACAGCCCGGGGTGTAAGTCCGGA
>PMHI01000246.1 GCA_003156615.1 Acidobacteriaceae bacterium
ACAAAGCAGACACCGGTGTAGGTATACGCCAACATAGCGTACTCTTTCGTGTATGTCTATTTATTTGTTGGACACTACACTAGTTTGTTCGTTTGCCCAACTATGTGACGTGTGAACATCCCACTCAAGCCAAAATCGGGCTTAAGTGGGCCACCCGTCTAATCCGGCGTTCGCTGAAATGGCGTTACATGCCCTTCACTAACGAACAATGGGACGCAGCAGTTTTCCATGTACCAGAATCATTGATCCAGGTGTCGCTGCAGAGGACCGTTCGCGCCCGATGCGTGCCGTTTAACTCCGCGTCGTAGGCGAACGTATAACGTGAAACTGCGACGTTTGGACCGAAAGCCGCCACATGCACGTCGCTGATCTCGCCGCTCTTCCACCTGATCGTCTTGTTCTGCATATCCTTGAGGGTTTCCTCCTTCGTCGACCAAGCCCCCCAGCTGTTTCCTTGCACGTATCCGTCGGCCAAATGCTCCCGCAGCCATGACACATCGTTCTTCAGTTGCGCATTCGTCGAGTCCTGTTGCAGTTGTTTGATCTTCTGGGCGACGTCGCCGCCAGCCTGGGCTTGAAGGTTAATGGATAGAGTGAGACAACAGAGCAGAGTTATCACAGCGAAAGCCGTTGTTCTTGTCAATGTGCGCTCCTCCATAGAGTCGCTGACATTCTACACCTCGCTCGCTCGCTCGCTCGCTTATTGTGCATGCGCGGTGCCTCCAGGCTGGTAGTGGTGCAGTCTGAATCGGTTTTGAAAGGGCCGGCTTCAGCCGTGCCTTAACCGGACTGCATTTGGGTACATGGGCTATCGAAGATTCGTCGGCTTGCGTCCGTGGTAAACAACCGACGGCGATAGTAACAGCAACAAGTGACGAAATGACTCTGCCCGCTGCGCTGAAAACGCGTGGGTGTCCCTACGGCGTGATGACAATCTAGTTTGTCTTGTCGGACCAAGTCGGTGACGTGTGAACATCCCCACTCTGCGGGACAGCGGTAGTCGGCTAGTATCTAGGCCGTTGCGCTTGGGGATACGCTCAGCCGAAAAACCTCAATTTGGCGATGCACTTGGCAGCCGATTACGGTCCAAAACGGTCCAATTCAAACAGGCTCGCCGGGAGTTGCCTCAAACCTTACAGTGCGGGAGAGGTTATGCGATTGCACTCGTTTCACTACGAGCGAAGGTCAATGTGGCGGTTGAGCCAGGTTCACATGTGGATGTTCTCGTCGGTGACCATGGCGCGGAAGCCCAAAACACGATTCTCTTGCAGGACATCGAGCTGGCGTCGTTTGTGCCGTGGCCTTGATCTGGCAGGCGAGTCCTACTTCAGAGGATCATTCCCTTCGGTTCGGGTTCCGATGTTATTTTGAGAAGGCTGGAGAATTCAGAGCCGCTTCGGGAGGGAAGCACATTCTTCTGAAGCAGGTAGCGCCAGGAGTTTTTTTGCCCTTTTTGGGGTCGCCGCAATCTCGGTTGGGGTCTTTAGGGGAATCGAAATTACAGTTCCGGGGAGTGGTTGGGGCAAGATGAGCTGACGTAACGACGGCAAGCCGTTCAACGATATGGCGACGGCGGAAGCAGGCCGGCCTGGAACGTGCCCAGTCTGCACCTGCCTGACCATACGGGGCAAAGTGCGACTCTTCCTTTTGCCGACAAACCGGGAGGTGATCTCCTAGGTCTCCACAACTAGCCCGTCACGCAATTGTTCTGGGCACGAGCGATCGTGTTGGTAGTGGCATTTGTTGACTGGCGGAATACTGGGTCCGTAAGATGAATCGACCCAAGGCCAGGCATCTCCTTGTGATCGGCCAAACCATTTCGCACTATCGCAGCAGGCATTAGCTCGCTTTCGACGCGAAGCGCAAGCCGCGTCCGCGCTGAATCACCCCAATATCTGCACGATTTATGACATCGGCGAGCAGGACGGACAGGCGTTCATTGCCATGGAGTTTCTGGACGGGGTCACAGTGAAGCATCGAATCGAAAGCAAGCCCATCGAGACTGACGCCTTACTCGCCCTGGTTATTGAGATCGCCGATGCCCTCGATACCGCGCACTCGCAGGGCGTCGTTCACCGCGACATCAAGCCCGCCAACATCTTTGTTTCGAAGCGTGGGCAGGCGAAAATTCTCGATTTTGGACTCGCCAAGCTGGTTGGCCGTGATTCGGCGGGCAACGATTTGCCCACGGCGTCCTTGAACGTCAATCTCACCAGCCCTGGCTCCGCTGCAGGTACGGTGGCTTACATGTCGCCAGAACAAGTGCGAGGCGAGGACTTGGACGCGCGCAGCGATCTCTTCTCCTTCGGCGCACTGCTTTATGAAACGGCCACTAGATGCTTGCCGTTTCCCGGCGAAACTTCGGGGATTATCTTCGAAGCTATCCTCAATCGCACACCTGTTCGCCCGTCTCGACTGAACTCTGATCTCCCGATGGCGCTTGAGCGGATCATCGATAAGGCGATGGAAAAGCAGCGCGCCAAGAGATATCAAAGCGCCAGCCAGATCAAAGCAGACTTGCAGCACCTGAAGAAAGCTAGGGAATCTCCGACCAAGAATGCAAACGTAATTGAACTCCCATTGCGTTGGGCCACGATTGCATTCAGAGGTGTGACCCGAGCGCGACCGAAGCAAGTGTTGCTTGGCATATTGCTACTTTTTCTCATAGTACTGGTTCCCTACGGAGCGTGGTGGTTTAACCATCGTGCAGGGTCAATAGCGGCAGACGAGAATGCAATCGCGGTACTTCCACTCCAGAACAGGAACGGCGATTTCAGTTTGGAGTATCTGCGCTTCGCGCTTGCGGACGAATTGACCAGCGTGTTGACCTATTCGCGTTCGCTGGAGGTGCGGCCTTCGTCGGTAACGCGGAAGTTTGTAGAGCTGGATCTGGATTCCGCGGAAGGTAGGTCTGCAACTGCATGTGGGCCGGCTGCTGACCGGTCATTTCCTGCGGCAGGGCGACCAACTAACCGTGACCTTGGAAGCGATTGGCGTGCCCAGTGACCGGTTGCTTTGGCAGGGGACGGTGACGGCACCAGTGAATGATTTGATTTCACTGCAGAACCAATTGAGCACGCAGGTGCAGCATGGACTGTTGCCCGTGCTGGGCGTTGCAGGAGGAGCCTTGAGCACGGCGTCACGTCCCAAGAGTCAGGAGGCGTACGACCTCCATTTGCATGCCCTTGCCCTGCCCCATGATCCCGGGCCGAACAAGGATGCGATCGCTGTGCTCGAACACGTGGTGGGAGAAGACCCAGGCTACGCGCCGGCATGGGAGGCGCTGGGCCTCCGCTATTACTATGATTCGATTTATGGCGGGGGCGGCGAGCAGATGTTCCAGCGTTCGAATTCCGCGTATGAGCGGGCGCTGGCGCTGGACCCGAACCGCGAACTCGCGGCCAGCAATCTAATCACGAATCGGGTCTCAC
>PMHI01000426.1:0-19670 GCA_003156615.1 Acidobacteriaceae bacterium
CCGCCGAAGCAAAGTGCTGGACTTCGGTCACCAGGTAAGACGCGTTCTGGTCTGCGCGATAGTGATTCTTTAACTCAAATAAATAGCCAGACATCAAGGCACGGGCGTTCCCTGCTCCCGATACCACCATGTACGGAACTTCTTCCTCCTGCATGCGGAGCTTCGCTACCGCCTCGCCCTCGTCTATCGTCGTATACAGGCCTGGATAGTCAAAGAGCTCAAGGGGGGAACTGGCCGGGAGTTGAACGAGGGTCGGATTGGTGGCCAGCAACCTCGTGGAAGGAGTCGTGAAGTTGTAATCCGTAACTGTGTACTTGCCAGTACGCACTTCCTGTCCCACATGCCAGTCGTTGAGGACTGCGGGATCATCGAGTCCTCCAACCTGTATGTGATAGCTGATTGGGGAACTGGGACACGTGGGCAGTGCGCTCGATTGATCGGCCAGCACCAGAGTATGTTTGCCCTGCTGCGAATGATCGAAGTAATAGAAGATGCCGAACTGTTCCATAATGCGCGAAACGAAGTTGAAGGAAGTTTCACGATATTGCACGCAATACTCGAGCGTGGGGTAAGTGGCGGTCAGGCTGAGACGGAAATCTGCGAAGCTAAACAGTTTGAAAACCTTGCTGAGTATGTCCGGCGCGGTCATGTTCTGGAATATCCGGCAATCGGCCTGGCGGGTGAGGAACCAAAGCCAGGGCACGACCTGGGCATGATAACGGGTTAAGGGAGTATCGTCCGTATCGCCCTGCGTAAACCGGCTGACGTAACCGTTGAGGTAGCGCTGCTTCGTGCCACCCGGCAACTGGAGCGCGATGTTGACCTTCTGCCCGACGATACGGCTGAAGGAAATATCAGGGTTTTCGTAGGCAAGTAGATCGAGTTCGTAACTGAACAGGCGTGAAATTCCCTCGTAGCCCTTGAACTCCTGCAGGAGAAGCACATCCTTGCCCAGAGGACTGTCAAAGGCGAGCAGCCGGCGATCTTGAGTGTACGAGCTATCTGACACGTAGCTTTCCCTGCCGTACTACAAAGTACACAAGACCGCGGAATTTTGCGAGCACTGCGCGGCCCCCCCTTCCGTTGCGTTCCCTATTGATAGACGAACGCTCCATCCGCGCCGATCCCCACTTGAATCCGTTCCAGGGGTTCGTTCGTCGCCATGCGCCCCAACAATTGCCGTGAAATTTCCGGCAGCATGGTGTTGGTCAAAATGTTATCCACGTTGCGAGCTCCACTCTCCACCTCGGTGCATCGCTTCGCGACTTCATCGATCACAGCTCCGTCGTAAACCAGCTCGATTTTGTGATTTTCGTGAATGCGCCGCTGGATCTTGCCCAGCTTCAGCTTGATGATTTGCTTCATATTCTCGTCGCGAATGGGCAGGTAGGGAATAATGACCATTCGCCCGAGAAGTGCGGGCTTGAAAATCTTGTTGAGCTCCGGCTTGAGAGCCTTTATCAGGCCGTCCGGGCTGGGCATGGTTTCCGGATCGGCGCACAGCTTCGCCATGGTGTCGGTGCCGGCATTCGTGGTCAGGATGATGATGGTGTTTTTGAAGTCGATCTCACGACCTTCGCCGTCCTCCATGTTGCCCTTGTCGAAGACCTGATAGAACAGTTCCATTACGTCGGGGTGGGCTTTCTCGACTTCGTCGAGTAGCACCACAGAATAGGGCCGCCGTCGGACCGCTTCGGTGAGCACGCCCCCTTCGCCGTATCCGACATAGCCTGGGGGCGAACCTTTCAAGGTGGAGACCGTATGCGCTTCCTGGAACTCCGACATGTTGATCGAGATCAGGTTGCGCTCACCGCCATACAGAAGATCCGAGAGGGCAAGAGCGGTTTCGGTTTTGCCTACTCCGCTCGGCCCTACCAGCATGAACACGCCGATCGGTTTGTTGGGATCGTCAAGTCGCGCGCGCGCCGTGGAAATGCGCTGGCTGATGATTTCAAGGGCGTGCATTTGCCCGATGACGCGCTGCCCCAGGAACGAAGGCAAGGAAAGGACTGTGGAAATCTCGTCCTTCATCATTTTTCCGACCGGAATTCCGGTCCAGGCGGCGATGACTTCGCCCACGATTTGAGCGTCGACCGCGACCCGGATCATGGGTGTTTCACCCTGCAGACTCGACAACTCCGCTTCCGCCTGGGCAAGTTGCGCACGCACGGCGGCGACATCCACTCCTTTGGGGGCCTCCTCTACGGCTGTGGCTGTGGCGGACGCTGCAGCGGTCGTGGCCGCCGTTTCGGAGGCAGCGCTGGCGGTGCCGGTAGCGACGCCCCTAATTTCGGAAGCGTCCGTGGGAGCCTTGCCATTCCCCCTCTGGGCGACCGATGCCTCCAGTTGCGAACGCAAGTCACGGATCGTCGTCACCAGGTCGCGCTCTTTATCAAAGCGCGTACGCAATGCGGACAGGTGCGACTCGATCTCGGCGGATTTTGTGGCAATCTCCTCGAGGCGCTCCCGGTGGTCCGTGCCTACTACAGTCTCGCGTTCCAGGATTCGTTTTTGCACCGCGAAATCTTCGATCTGCCGGACGCTGTCTTCAATGGCCGGTGGCGTTGCACTTTGTCCCAGCGCGAGCCGCGCGCAGGCCGTATCGAGCACGCTGACGGCTTTATCCGGAAGCTGGCGGCCGGCGAGGTAGCGGTGTGAAAGATGCACGGCAGCCGTGAGTCCTTCGTCGAGAATTCGCACTTTGTGGTGTTTCTCGAGAGACGGAACAATGCCGCGTAGCATCGTCAGGCACTGAGGTTCAACGGGTTCTTCCACTTTGACCACCTGGAAGCGCCGGGCGAGAGCCGGATCCTTCTCGAAATACTTCTTGTACTCGGACCAGGTCGTGGCGGCAATGGTGCGGAGCTCTCCCCGCGCCAAGGCTGGCTTCAGTAGGTTCGCAGCGTCGCCCTGACCGGCCGTCCCCCCGGCCCCAATCATGGTGTGAGCTTCGTCGATAAACAGAATCATCGGGATGGGTGAAGCCTTCACCTCTTCGATCAGGCCCTTGAGCCGGTTCTCGAACTCGCCCTTGATCCCCGCTCCGGCCTGCAGCAACGCCAGGTCCAGAGTACGGATGATGACATTTCGCAAGGGTGGAGGCACGTCGCCCTCGGCCACACGCAGCGCAAAGCCTTCTACGACTGCCGTTTTGCCCACTCCGGCCTCGCCGGTAAGAATTGGGTTGTTCTGCCGTCGCCGCATCAGGATGTCGACCACTTGGCGAATCTCAAAGTCGCGCCCCAGCACCGGATCGATCTTTCCGGTCTTGGCTTTCTCCGTGAGATTGATGGTGAACTGGTCGAGGTTGGGAGTTTTGCCACCGGGCTTAGCTCCGGCAGCGGGAACTCCTGACGCGGAGGTCGCGGCCATGGCCGCCTGCGCCTCCTCGCCCGAGGTCGCCACGATCGAGGCGAAGTCTTTGCGGAGCGCTTCCGGCTGAATCTTCTGAAACTCGCGGCTCACGTCGCGCATGAGGCGCACGAGTTCGTCGTAGGTGGCGAGGGCGAGAATCGTATGGCCAGTGCGCACTTGGGCTGCGCCGTAGTCGATCGAGCCGATCGTCCAAGCTTCGGTCAACATTCGGATAAGCGTGGGACTGAGCGTGGGCGTGCGTGCGTTNNACATCGTTGTCGGTCGAGTCGAGGAGTTTGGTCAGATAATGTTCCACCTCGATGTCATAGTGAGTGCGAGCCAGGCACAGTCCAGCCGCGGCTTCTAACGCGCCTCGAGTCGAGTCGTTGAGTTTGCCGATCATCGCTTTTAGGTTCACAGTCGTCCCCTTTCAACCGTTTCCAGTGCTAACACAGTATCCTCCGGGTCCCGGCCCAAGGGCTGGGACTTGACCCACGACACCCAGCCTAATTGCGGGCCGGATGTACCTTCCGCACCCAGCGCGCAGGCTGGGACTTGCTCACGTTCGAGAATCAGCTTCACCTCGAACTCCCATTCGTCGTTCGAGAAGAACCGCACCCATGCCCGCAACGGGTCCCAGGATTTTCCGGCGGGCAGAAAATCCGCATAGCGTTCGAGAGTCAAAGGACCCAGAACAATGCGTACTCTGGATTGCTGGTCCCATACTTCGTCGCCCACCACGGCGCCAAACCCAAGGGCCTCGCTCTCGTGGTTTTCGCCTGACATGCGGCATTGGGTGTCGGCATCGAGGCGGCACCAGCCGCCGGCAAACTGCTCAATCTCGACCGGCACTTCGAAGTAGTCGGCAAGAATCTGTTTCAAGGCCTGGGCCGAGCGCGGACGCTGCCCGAGCAGCCCGGCGTAATAAATCATCAGGTCGTCGGAAACCGCCTGACGATCGCGCAAGCCTTCGTCGCCCAATCCCAGTAAGCTGAGAAGGTATCGCGAAAACAGGTCGCGCTCGCCATGCTCGCTGGCGACGTCGAAGCGGTGTTTTCGCCAGGCCCGGTAGAACAGCGAGATGGCGCGATGATTGAAAATGTCGAGATAGTCCCGAAGCGTGTTGTCGGACGACCGCATGCGCTCGATGATCAGCGAAGTGTAGGGATTTGGAAGAACTCCCTCGGGACCGGTCAGGCCCATGAAATTGACCGTCATGCGGACAGGGCCTTGGTCCGGCCAGTCCAAGGCCTGAATCTGGCTGGCTGGGAATGCCAGCGAGGGATGAGCGGCAAAATGCGCTACTTCACTGCCTGGTGGGACGAATTGGCCGACCGAGGCGCGCTCCTCGAGAAACCGTTCCAGCAAACGCACCGCCTGGAAAAAGTCGAAGCGGAAAGGCTCGCGCCGGAGTTTCCCGGCAACAGCCGATACGGCTAGATCAGGACCGATTGTCCGGCTCTCGGTGGCCATTCTTCCAGGGGCTCCTTTCGCTGGCGGCTGCGCGCCACAAGTTGACTGAAGCTGTTCATCGAGACGTAAAGGCCGAAAAATCTTTCCAGCACGCTGGCAAACAGATAGGCTCCGGCACCGCTGAACTGCTCTTCATCGAATTCCATCTCGATGCGGGTGCCGCGGGCAAAACCGATGCCATGCTCAGAGATGACGCGGGTGAAATGCCGCCGCGAGTCGACTGAAATAATCCCGCCGATCTGCTTCTTGATCTCCGGCGAATCAGAAAAGTCGTGAAGTTCGAGCATCTTCTGCAACGCTTCCCTCCCGTTGCCGACAATCGAGAGATAGTTCAGCGAAAGCTGAGAGACTAAGCTCCACAGCGTCTGTCCGTCGAGCGGTGGCCGAAGGGTCCGGGTGGGCTTGCGCAGCGCGACAACGCGTTTGATCGCCGCCGCTCCGGTCATTTCAAAATCCCCATTCTCACTGCCGAAGGGCAGCCGGGTAATCAGATCGCGATTGGTGCAGGTGCAGCGCACGGTCACCGTGTCATAGTCGAGATGCATGGGGCGGGCGGAGAGATCGACCAGCGAGAGGGACACATCGGTCCCCTCATCGCCCTTGCGAGTGGAAGCCGTGCGCGTCACATACCAGTACGCCGGTGTGGTGTTGTGAACCGCATGTCGCTCGGAGTAAAGCGGGTGATAGGTGACGGTTTCATGGGTTTCCGCGTCGGTGCTGACGACTTCATTCACGGAGTAGATCTCCATGGTCTGTCGGCGGCGCGCATCGGGAACGATGGGATACTGGGACCGGGTCTGATCGACCAGAATGGGTTCGGCGGTGTGCTCAAACAAGTTGATGATGGGCGTGCAGGCCAGGCGCAACGTCTTGGCGTCGACCGCGACTTCCAGACGCTGATGCCGGCCGTCCTGCTCAAACGGCGAGAACAGAAACAGGATTTCGGCCTTGGAGGTCAATCCCGCTCGCTTCAACTCGGCGAGACCGGTGAGATTCATGAAGAAGAATTTCTCCGGAAAGGCAAAATATTCCTGCAGCAAGCGATATCCGACAAAGGAACGCCGAGGATAGGGCAGGACGTCTTCGTCTTCCGCGAAACCCATGGGCTGAAGATTCTTTGCCGGAAGTTCGCGTACGCCGGCTTTCGGATTCGAGGGATCCCGCACGAGAATGCGAACGCAGTTCTTGCACAGCAGTTCATACAGAGCGTGGACGACTGCGCTCTCCCCGCTCAGATAAAAGGCGAGTGTGTCCAGGTCAAGTTTGTCGAAGGAAACGTCCGGGAAGCACTCGATCTCGAGGCGCAAAGCCGCGGCTTCCGAGCTGCGCATGGCTGGACGAATGCGGTCGGGGGTTGTCCATTGCGCCTGCAAGATTTTAATCGGCCACAGGGTTGTGTCATAGCAGGTACGGAACTTGCAGGGCACTCCTTCCACCGGACGCGAATAGAGAATGGTTCCCTTCGGAACCTTAAGGCTGCTGGTCAATTTGCCGCGCTCGGGATCGGTGTGGAACTGCGTAATCGACATCGAGGGCACGGGACGAAGGTAGTGCGGATACAAGATATTGAGCAGCGCCTCGGTGATTTGAGGAAAGTCGTCATCGATGCGCAAGTGGACACGAGCCGCCAGAAAGGCGAAGGCCTCGAGCATGCGCTCGACGTGGGGATCTTCGCAACGGTCGGGTTCGAGCAAGAGGCGCGAAGCGATTTTGGGATATTTTTCGGCGAACTCCGCTCCGCTCTGGCGCAGAAATGTGAGTTCGCTCTCGTAATAATCCCGGAGCTCGTTACGCAAGGTCGGCTCCCTTCACTTCGTACTCGCACTTGCCCAACTCAAGCACAGTGTCGAAACGGATGGGCTCCGGGGCGGGATCCATGCACAGCAGTCCCTCGATGACGAATTTCAAACTTCGATAGCTGCCTTCCACCAGTTCCATGCGCACGCGGGCACGCTTCAGACGGGGTTCAAAAACCGCGATAGCAGACTCCATCTCGCGAACCAGATCGCTGTGGTCCCGGGTCGACAGCACGGATTTCGAAGAGACGTCGGCGAAGCCGTAGTGATACAGGGAACGAACCGTCTCGCGAGCCGACTCCGCCGCGGGCTCGATGGTCCGCCGCGTATTGAGCAGCCATTCCAGGTCGCGCTTCATCGCCAATCTAAGCTCGCGCAAGGATTGCGCGCGCGTGGGCGGAGCCTCCGCGCTGTTCTTGGGAGCAACATCGATCAGACGATCCAGCACGGAGAGCGTGACCGGCCCGATGGCGTCGCGTCTGGCCATATTTACTTACCGTTTTCTAGAGCCTGAGCCGGGTCGAGCCGGCAGATACGCTCAAACATTTTTTGCTGCGCGGCCTTGTCGTTCTGGACCTTCGTGCTCATTTTCATGATGGTCGCCAAGGCACTTGCCACCACGCCGGGATCCTCCCAATCGTCGAGCTTATGATTCTCGATTGCTGCCGCCAGGTCGTCCAGGAGAGGTTGGGCAATGGTTGGCTTGTTGGTCGAGCCGCAGATCTCCACCAGTTGCAGCTTCCGGCGGAAGCGATCTCGCCCGGAACGCTTGCGCGAAATATCCTGCTGCAGGATTTCGAATGCTTTGCGCTCCTGGCCCTCGCGCAAAGCTTGCAGCGCCGAGGCATACGCGTCGGTGGGTTGGCCGGGCCATCGCGATCCTGCTCCGTTCGAAGACAGAGTAGCGGGCGTTGTCGCCGCAGCCTGGGCCGGGTCTGAAACTCCGTGGCTCAAGGACTTCAGCCAGCTGCGGGTTTCCATGTTGGCGGCGGGCGTGTCGTCCATGAGCGTAGCGTCCAGTAGCTGTGGAATATCGGTGATCAGGGCATTTAGCTCCGAACGAATCGCGCGCGCGATGGCTTGGTAATCGCTACCCAGGGCTTCGCAGGCTTCGACCACGAAGCGCTGCAAGTCGAGCCAGGCGCGGCTGCAAGGAAGCGCCATCGCGCCCTCGGCCGCTTCGAGCAGCTGCTCATATTTCTTTTCGAGCAGCAGGCGCTTGATGTGGCGGCGAAGCTCCGTTGGTGGTGCTTCCAGCTGGGTTGGATCTGAAAGGTCGATGGCGGCCCGCAATTCTCCCCAACGGAGACCGCGGAGCATCAAATAGGAAGCCGGGCTCTTGGGCTCGCGGCGCCGCAGAAAGGCCGCTGCTTCGGCCACCTTGCGAACGGCGTCCACCCGGTCGGCCGGTTCGGACGAGTTTTCCACGGAAAATACAAGGCTGGTACGGGTGGGTCCCTCGCCGGCGTCTGCGCTTTCCGCATCCGCAACCACCTCGGCGACCGGGGTGGGTTCCACGGGATCGGGCTCTTTCTCGCGCTTCTTCTGCAGAAAACCGTGGATCAGATGGCGAGCCGCTTCGAGGGCGGACTGCAGAGGTCCGAATGCGGGGCCGTCGTCCCCGAATTTTTCGTCGCAGATTTTGTTCAGCTGAGCCAGAGTCGCGAGGCAAGCGTCGAGATCCTGCTCGCTTTGAACGTAAAATTTCTTGGTCGTCTCCTCGAAAGCCTTGTCGAAGTTTTCCGGAGCGAGCTTGCCATCTTTTAAGAGCTGCGCGCGCTTCTTCTTGGTTTCGTCCGTCTTGGCCTGATCCTCGTAGCCAACTTCCCGCGACTGCTGCTGATCGATCAGTCCGTAGGGAGCCTTTTCCACGACGGGCACCAGTTTCACTGGAATATCAAGCTTGGACCCGACAAATCCCAAAGGCCCTCCCCGGGATTGAGCGTCGCCGTCTTCCAGTTCGGGATAAAGCGTATCCCAGAACTTGTCGACCAAGCCCAAGCACAAGGCGAGGCCATCTTTCAGTCCGCCGAAGCCTTTTTGCTTGAGTAGCGCCTCGGTGAGCCAGGCGGCGATCTGCAGATCTTTGGTTTTTGTTTGGAGAAGCCCGGTGGCGAGTTTGATCACCTGCGGGTTGTCGGCGACCTTCCGGTCGTGCTCGGTCATCCCGGCCGGAGGCTTGTCTTCCTCGCGCCGAGCTTCTTTGATCTTGTCGTAAACCGGGTCGTAGCGAAGATTGGCGCCGCTGGGATTCGCTCCCTCGATCGGAATCAGCAAATCGTCGAGAAAAGGCATGATCAGGTCAGGCGGCCACGGAAGCTTGATTGAAATCGAGCGAGCGCAGCTCAAGAAACGGAATTTCGTCGTCATCCGCCAGCCACATCTTTTGGCCGAACGGAACCTGGTACTCGTAACCTTCGCCTTTTTCCCAGACCGTGAGGCGCCCCAGCCGAACCGCTTCGTCCGAATGCCGCCAGGAAAAGGGAGCAAGGACGGGAAGCAGTATCTCGCCGAGTTCGGTACCTTTGAACGAGGGTGTAGTGCGGACCGCAGCTGGCGTCCACAATAGATCTCTCAACCGTTTTGGAGGATCGATCTGGATGGAAGCGACGTGTTCGAGGGGAAGCTGCAAATAGTTCCCCGCCGCGAAAAGCTCCAACCGACCGCCCAGCCTGGGGTCGGCATCGGCGAAAGAGCCAAATGGGTTGCCGTTTAAAACCCCGGCACGGCCAGAGTCCACCTCATCCGCTTGCGCTTGAAACTCCCCGCGTGCAAACCAGTCCTGGCGCTGCTTCTCGGCGTATAGAGCGCTGCGATAGAGAAGGACGCCCATCTCGCTGGTCGGTCCGGCCTGTCCCAAGACTTCCAGTTGCTTGTCCGCGCGCTCGTACTCGCCCGCAAAGCACAGCAATTCGAAGAGAAAAACCCGGCGGCGAGCGTCGGTCGGATTATCGCGAACCTCCGCCGACACCGCCTTAATCGCGTCGTTCAGATGGCCTGCTCGGTATAGTTCTTGTCCATTCATAATCCCGCCTTCGACCAGGACTGAATTCGCCCAGTTAAGTGAAGTCTCTGCATTGCGGCAGGGGGAGAACTTTCGGCACGAAGTAGGTACAGAACCGGAGGCATCTGCAAGGGGCGAAGCTACCGGCCCCATGCAGACGCCTCCGAATTAGCACAAACGCTCGCAACCAGCCGAACTACGATTGAAGCGTTTTGGCAATGTTGTAGGTCGCACTTCCAGCCTGGGTAACCGAGCCGCTGTCCGTGTCCTGCGTGAAGTATTCGAACTTGACCTCTTCGTACGCCATCGTAACACTCTGGTTCGGTATCCCACTCGAGCCGCCGCCGAAGCTCCACGACGTAATGTAGACTTTGGTCATGGTAACTGTCAGATAGACGTAGGGTTGGGTGCCACCCCCCGCTTTACGAACTGAGAGGGTAGCCGTAGCGATGTGCTGGCCAGTGTACAGGTCTTTCAAAATCTGGTAGCTCGACGTGTCCGTGGGACAGCTGAAATTGAATTCGCCCATCGAAACTTTGCCGGCCGACAGCCCCTTCCCCGTCACATCTGCGGGATTGCTGCCAGAAAACGAGTAGCCGTCCAGCTCGATGTTTTTTTCCATCGCTACCGATTCCCCAGTTATTCCATCAATCAACAGAAACGCATCACTCGGCATATTTTCTCCTCATTAAGCAATCTGAATTCAAGGACCTCGAGGGCCTTGTTTGAAACTCCCGCCCCATCAAGCGGGCTATCTCTTTGCTGCCGACGGCAACTCCGCCACCAACCGCAGGGAAACGTTCAGTTCGTCGAGTTGGAAGTGTGGCCGCAGGTAGGCAACCGCCCGGTAAACGCCGGGTTTGCCCTTGACCTCTTCCACATCCACTTTGGCTTCGCGCAGCGGGTACTTGGCCTTCGCGGCTTGATCGGCCTTGTCGTCTTGCGTTACGTATTGTCCGATCCAGCGATTCAGGAAGCGCCAGCAGTCGTCGCGCGACATGAAGCCGCCGATCTTATCGCGCATCATCGCCTTCAGATAATGCGCAAACCGGCAGGTGGCCATCATGTAGGGCAATTGGGCGGAAATTCGCGCGTTGGCTGTGGCCGAGTCGCTGTCGTAGAGCTTGGGCTTGTTGCAGGACTGGATGCTGAAGAACGCCGCCTTGTCCGTGCCCTTGCAATGCACCAACGAAACCAGACCCTGGTCCGCGAGCTCTTTTTCGCGGCGGTCGGTGATGGCGATTTCGGTGGGACACTTCAAGGCGACATCGCCTTCGTCGGTGCGGAAGGTGTGGGAAGGCAGTCCATCGACCAGGCCGCCGCCCTCGACACCGCGAATGGCAACGCACCAGCCGTAGGTAGCGAATGCCTGGGTCATTTTCGCAGCCAAGGCAAATGCGGCGTTGCCCCACAGGTATTTGGAATGCTCGGTGCCGTCGACTGCCTCCTCGTAATTGAAACCGTCCACTGGGGACGTGTCCTTGCCGTACGGCAAGCGCATCAGGACACGCGGGCACGTCAAGGCCACATACTTGGAGTCCTCGCTCTCCCGGAAGCCCTTCCACTTGGCATACTCTGTGCTGTCGAAGATCTTGCCGATGTCGCGGGGCTGATCGAGACCGGTGAAGCTCTGCATGTTCAGCAACTCCGGAGAGGCTGCCGAAAGGAACGGAGCATGCGAGGCAGCGGCGACCTGCGAAACCTTCTCGAGCAGTTCCAAATCTTCTGGATGCTTGCTGAATTCATAATCGCCCACGAGGGCGCCGAAGGGCTCGCCACCGAACAGTCCATACTCTTCTTCGTAAACCTTCTTGAACATGGCGCTCTGATCGAACTCCGGAGCGCGCTGCAGGTCGCGCAGCAGGTCCTTTTTCGAAGCATTCAGAATACGGATCTTTAGCTGTGTGCCGGTCTCGGATTGATCCATCAGGTACTTGAGACCACGCCAGGTTGACTCGAGCTTCTGGAACTGGGCGTTATGCAGGACCTCGTTGAGTTGAATCGAGACCAGGTGGTCGATTTGGGCGACGCGCGCTGAGATCATCTGATCGGCGTCGCGTCCGAGTGTCATCGAGCCTTCGAGCACCTGGGCAACGAATTCCTTGACCAAGTCCTTGCCCCGCTCGCGCGCACCCGCATCCGCGAACCGCCCCTGTTCTACGATCTGATCGAGAAGACTCGACTCGGCGGCCTGTTCGGCAACCGCCCCTCCAGCTCCAACTTTTTGCGTTTCAGGCATTGGGTTCCCCCTTCGTTCCGACTTCGGATTTCAGTTTGTCGAGCTTGTCCGTCTTGCTGACGGCGTCAAGCAGGGCTTCGTCGAGTTTTTCGTTGGTCTGAAGCGTGCCCTTCAGATCATTGAGCCGCCTGCGCAGATCGAGCAATTCCTTCAGCGGCTTCACCTGGCGAGCTACTTGCTCGGGCTCGAAGTCCTCCAGGCTCTTGAATTTCAGATCCACGCGGAGCTGGCCGGCGTTGGCGTCTTCGCTCAACTTGTTTTCGACCGAGAAGGAGAGATGCGGCTTCATGCTTTCAAGGACGGAGTCGAAATTATCCGGTGTGACCTCGACAAATCGGCGCTCCTTGAGTTTTGGCAGAGGCTGTTCGGGCTGCCCGGAAAAATCTCCCAGAACGCCCACCACAAACGGTAGTTCCTTGAGTTCGATCGCGCCGCCGGTTTCTACGTCATAGGTGATCTGAACGCGAGGCGGGCGCACCCGGTCTAATTTATGCTGCGTGCTCGGTTTTGCCATATTTTTCTACCTACCTCTTTCGAGTTTTGCGATGAAGTGCCGTGCTATTCATCGAGCCCGGTTTAATACGACCGGGAACGTAACTTTACAGGATCCATTTAGCGGAGAGAAGGCCGTCCAGCGATTGGCCGTACAGGCCGTGGACAACGTGTTTATCACATGCCACAAGCAGAGTCAAGCATGAAGCGATGGGGACGATGGGGAAGGATTGGCGCGCGAAGGCGCACGTACGGCGGCGGCCTGGAAAACCCAGATTCTTGAATTTCTTGGAAGCCGTTCCGGCCTTCATTGCCGGCGCGCCCAATCGATATCGAAAAACTGGCGGCAGCCTCCTGGCTCGACCTAGACACTCCCGGTCCAGTCAGCCGAGAATCGCAAAGTTTAAGCTGGACGACCTCCCGAAACGGGAAAAACGACTACGGCACCATGACCGTAAATTCTCCCGGGTCGACGAATTTGATCACTCCGGCCCACATGCACATCAGCGTAGAGGTATTGTCGAGCGTCGGCATGTCTCCCAGCAGTACCGTCGGCGCTCCTGGAACCCAGGGTGCAGGAGTTGCCGGGACGCAAGGCATCGGGGTCAGTACGCCCAGTGCAGCCGCGGTTGCGGCGGCAACTTCCGGATTGGCGAGTGACATGCACATTCCGAACGGCATGATATTCACCAGAGGGATGTGATCCATGATGTTGGCGTCTGGAACGCCGTCGGTCAGCACGCGATGGATGGGCAGCACCACCAGCGAACTGGGTGCCATCCCCATGCTGCACATCATGTTTGCTCCCATACAAACTTGCATCGGCATAAGCGAACCCTCAGCCACGGCATTCTAGCAAAGCCAGACGGGAATGCAACGTCTGGCGAGGCGTCGTCGCTCGGTGAAGAAGAATCAACAACATAGAGGGAATCCCTTCTGTTACCCCGCATGAACCTTAGTGACCTTGAGAGGGCTGCCCAGCATCCTACTATTAACGATAAGATTAATGGAGATGAAGGGAAACCTTCTGGAGGAGGCGGTGCTATGGCCAAGACGAGAGTAATTTCCGGCATGTGGCGCATCGATCCACAAAAGTGGTCGCGCGTAATTGATCGCAACGGCCAACCCGTTGCTTCGGTAGAAACTCGTGTCGATCCAAACTCCAACGCCGCCCTGATTGCGGCCGCGCCCGACATGTTCGAGTTGTTGGAGGTTCTTGACAATGAACCGTCCATCCCGGAAGTCGTGAGGGAAGAAATTCGGTGGGTTCTCCGGCGAGCCCGCGGAGATTTTGGCATCGCAGTCACCTCGCGTCGCTTGCGCACCCAGATGCGGGCCAACACACATGACTGGCTGGAATTTATGGAAGGCCTGTGGAAACCTGACCGCGACGCCGAGGGAAACGCGAGAGAATAACTGCTCATTCTTCACTTGGCGGAAACTTGCCCACCGCCGCCAGACGGGTGAGTCATCCGCCTCGTTCGCTCCCATCCTGCCGATTTGCCTTTGCTTCCTGCCGCAGGAATTGCTATTGTGGCAGCGGCAATGAAAGCGACCGATGCGCGCTTTCAGTTTAGCGCAAACTAACCTCACCATCCCATGAAGCAACTGAAGCCAGTTCTATGGACCAAGGGCACGTTTCTGACTCCGCAACATCTCCAGGTCCAAGACCGATTTCTCGAGGACACGCTCAACTTTCGCTTGCAAGCTCTTAAATTTTGTCCATGGGGGTTCCTCGACCTCGCGGTAAATCAGGAACTTCTCACCGACGGGCAGTTCCTTCTCGCGCGCGCCTCCGGCATTTTTCCCGATGGACTATTATTCGACATCCCGGACGCTGATCCTGCGCCTCCTTCCAAATCGCTCGAGGAATTCTTCGATCCCGGCACCAAGAGCCTGGACTTTTATCTGGCCATTCCGGACTATCGTCAACGCGGACTGAATGTGTCCACCGGAAAAGACGGAGGCTCGCGTTACGTAGCGGAAGTAGCCGCGTTTCGCGACGAGAATACCGGAGCCAGCGAAAAGCCCATCCAGGTCGCGCGAAAAAATATGCGCTTGCTCGCAGACACCGAGAACCGGGAAGGAGCTTCCGTGTTACGCGTCGCCAATGTAGAACGAACCCCGGCCGGTACTTTCGAGCTCAATCCCCGGTTTATTCCGCCTCTGATCGAGATCGGGGGCAGTGAATATTTGGCGGGATTGCTCCGCGGTCTGATCGAGATTCTTTCTGCACGCAGTACGCAGCTCTCTGGCATCCGCCGGCAAAAGAATCAGAGCCTGGCGGATTTTACCGCCTCCGATATTGCGAATTTCTGGCTGCTCTATACGGTAAATTCGCACTTCCCGATTTTCAGTCACTTATTTGAGAGCAAGGGCGCGCATCCCGAGGAAGTGTATTCGGCGATGGTTTCGCTCGCCGGTTCACTGACCACTTTTTCACCCAAGCTTCGCCCCCGGGATCTGCCCTTGTATGTGCACGACTCTCTCGGTCCAGTCTTTGCTGACCTCGACGAGAAATTGCATTCTCTGCTTGAGACCGTGGTGCCGACGAACCTTGTATCACTGCCCTTAAAACAAGTAAAGGGTTCGATTTACGCCACTGCAATCGACAACGAAAAACTCCTGGCGAATACGCGGATGTATCTGGCCGTGAGTGCGGAAACCAGTGAAGACGCAATCATCAAGAAAGTGCCGCAGTTGCTGAAAGTCTGCTCGGCAACCCACATTGAACATCTGATCAAGCAAGCGTTGCCCGGTGTGCAACTCAAACATCTGCCCAACCCGCCCGACGCGATTCCCGTGAAGTTGAAATATCAATATTTCAGCCTGAACCAGTCCGGCGCCGCCTGGGAGGCGGTCACTCGCGCACGCAATCTCGCGGCTTATGTGCCGGGAGACCTTCCGAATCCAACGATGGAACTCCTGGTTCTGTTGCCCCAGTCAAGTTGATCCCGCCAGCGGTCTTCAATGCTTGATCGCAAAATAAACGATGAGCAGCACGGCTATCAGCAGCAACACGTTCACGATGATGATCATTGGCAAAGACGATTTCTTCGCCTTGGGAAGGGCTCCAGTCTCGGGATCTTTGGGGGCAGCTGGAGCCGCAGGCAGCTTCGGAGCCGGCGGAGCCGTAATCTTCGGAGGCGCTAGGGCCGGCATTTCGAGATCTAGAAGGCCGCCGGAGGGGTGCGGCGATCCCCCTGCAGCCGGTTGATCTTTCAACGCGCCGGAACCCGCGAATCCCCCGGAGATGACACGCGTGTATTGACTCGGACCCGTTGCAGGGGGCGGCAGGCTGGTCGACACTTCCCGGCTGGGAACGGAAAACGCCTGTGTGGCGCCATTTTGAATGGACGATCTCGGGCTACCCGCAACCACTCTCGGAGCGATTGGAGTAACCGGCGGATTGACTGGAGCCTCCACTGGAGTCGGACTGGGCGGTATCCAACCTGGATCTTTGAGTGCCGATGGAGTCTGGCTGGACGCATTCCTTTCGCCGATCGGCAATGGTTCAATCGAAGGAGAAGATTGACTCGCGGTGCCGAATGACCGCGTGAACGCCCCGGATTCGGGCTGATGAGAAGTTTCTTCCACTTCTCCGGCCGAAGGATACATCGCGGAAAAGGAGTTGTCTTGGCTCGATCCGAATACTCTCGTAAACTCTCCGGGAGCATTCCGTTGTGGTGTGCGCGACACGTCAGCCACGATAGCAGGCGTTTCTACCGGCGGCTCGCCGTCAAACGGTCCTCGAAAAAATCTGGTGAAGTCCCCCGGCTTCCCATCGTCCGCAGCCTTGCGGAGACCCACAACGCTCGCCGCACTGTCTCCCTCCTCTGGCTTGCTGGGTCGAAATAAGGCGGTCAAAACGCCGCTGCCCATATCCTGCACGGCGCGATCTCCATCGTTGACAGTCGGGGCGTCACTAGGGATCTGCGCGCCAGACGCAGCCCGTTCAGGTCGAGACGTTTCCTGACTCCTTGGAGCTTGGTTGAACACTTCGCGATTGGGATGAGAACTTGGTTCCGATGCAGGCTCGGCAAAAGCTGGGCTCGCCGGTTGCGACGGTTCATTCGATCCAGCGAGAAACTGACGAGTGAATTCGCCAGGCTCCCGTTTCGGAGGTTCCCGCAGAGGCCCAAAACTGAGTCCGCTCCAATCCTCCCTGGCAGACTCCGACTGAGCCGGGGTATTCTTCGTTTCCATGGAGACGTTCGCATCGATTTCAGCCGGCGATGGCAACCCGGAAAAACGTGCCGCAGCGTAGGGGGGCTGGTGAGCCGGGCCCTGGGTCTCCGCTCCCCGTTCGTTTGGCCGAGAGAAACTAAGGGTTACCAGGTAAGCGTAAGTTGTGCCCACGTATTTGCCGGTTGCGACCACTAATCCAGGCGGATCGGGTGCAACTGCGCGGAACGATTCGAGAACCCACTGCACGGTCGGTTGACCGGGTTTCTTAGGCGGTGCGTCAAAAATATAAACCAGCACGCGCTCGCCATTGGCCACATCGCGACCGACGAATGTCTCCACCCGGCCCGTGGTCACTTCGTCGGAAAGCTCGTACTTGCCTGCAAATTGCATGGGTTCAGACCGTCCACGATCGCGAAAGAGCCGAAAGCTCGTTTACTATAATACGAGACTTGGCTTCCTGTGAAACAAAAGTGGTTGCTGGGCATTTCTCTCTCAGATCAGGCCGTATTCACGGCTCTCGAGCCCGCAAGCCCATTCCGGAGATGTTCCAGCGCCTACACCTTACACCCCTTACAGTTCCTTAGAGTCCGTTGCCTTGACAGTAAAGCGATAAACCCCTAGGATTCGCTGGCCACGCTTCTTCATATCTTGCGCTGTAAAATTCTTATTTTCCAATGGCGGATTCGGAGGGGGAGAAGATTTCTCCCAGGTGAGCGAGCATGAAGTTGCTTTCCAGAATCGTTTGGGCCGAAGGAATGTACCTCGGCCCGCATCATTTTCAGGCGCAGAATCGCTATTTCGAGGAGTCGGTACACTTCGCAACGGCGAGTTTGTGGAAAAACGCCTACGGTTTTTCCGCCTGCCAGCTCGATGCCGATGCTCTCCGCAACGGAACGGTCGCCTTAGTCCATGCCCGCGGGATTTTCGAGGACGGCCTCACCTTCGACATTCCCGGGTGTGACTCGCTTCCTGAGTCTCGCAATATCACCGGAGTTTTTCCTCCTACCGCAGATCAGCTGACCGTCTTTTTGGCCGTGCCGCGATGGCTGCCGGATGGACAGAACTGCAATCTGCAATCTGGCCAGGGCGTCAACACACGCTACACCGGTGTGGTTGAGATGATGCACGATGAAAACACAGGGCGCGACGCGAAGCCAGTTCAATTGGGACACAAGAATATTCGTTTGATGCTGGAATTCGAACCGCAGGACGATCTTATGACGCTTCCGATCGCCCGCTTGATGCGCGATGGTTCGGGTCATTTTATTTTCGACCCTGCTTTTGTTCCGCCCAGCCTGCGCCTGAGCGCAAGTGAGCATTTGACCGGCATGCTTCATCGTCTGGTCCAGATCCTGGAAGACAAAAGCGCCGTGGTTTCCAGGGAACAGCAGCAATCGGCAGGAAAGTTTCAGGCTGGCATGTCGGCCCGCCACGTATCGCAGTTCTGGTTTCTGCACGCCATCAACTCCGGCCTGACCCCGCTTCGGCATCTGTTGCTTTCCAAGCACGGCCATCCGGAAGAGCTTTTTTGCGAGATGTCACGCCTGGCAGGCGCACTCTGTACGTTTGGGTTAGATGTGCCTCCTCGTTCCCTGCCCCACTACGACCATCGCAACCCGGGTCCGAGCTTCGATGCGCTGGATGACCATATTCGCCGCCATCTTGAAATCGTGGCCGGCTCACAGGCGATTCTGATTCCTCTCCAAGCGGTCGATCGCTATTTCCACGAAGGGGCGATCAAGGATCAACGCTGTTTCGAGCGTTCCCGGTGGATCCTGGGCGTTCACGCGGCCATGGGAGAGGCCGAGTTGATTACAAAAGTTCCAAGCCTTGTCAAAATGTGTTCCGCCAAGTTCGTTTCTGACTTGGTAAAACGGGCGCTTCCCGGCTTGACGCTGACTCACCTGGAAGTGCCGCCCGCCGCCGTTTCGGCCCGGGTGGATAGCCAGTACTTCACGGTCAACCGCAGCGGGCCATGCTGGGAGCACATCATGCAGACGCGCAGCGTGGGCGTCTATGTCCCCGGCGAACTACCCGCGCCTGAGCTGGAGTTGATTGTCATTCTGGAGAAATAATCTATGTCTTCGACGCACGCATCTCCGCTCGGCAGCTACCGCGGCTCAAGTCCCGCGCTCGACCGCCGTGGCTGGAACCTTGCGCTAGCTTTCCAGGAAGTGTTTACCGCCATCGTCCGACTGCGCTACAACCGGCAAGCAGTCTCTGACGCGGAATCGTTTCGCGCCCAGATGAAACAGGCTCTACGAGTAGCCGAACAAGAGGCTCGCAGCCGCGGCTGTAACCCGGATGACATAAAGCAAGTGCTTTTTGCCATGGTTGCCTTCTTGGATGAGTCCGCACTTGGTTGCAAAAATCCAGCGTTTGCGGACTGGCCTCGTCTTCCCTTGCAGGCCGAGCTCTACGGTCATCAATTGGCCGGAGAGGGTTTTTTTCAGGAGCTTCACCGGGCGATGAAACGTCCCGACTCCGTGGAGACTGCCGATCTTCTCGAGGTCTACTACCTCTGTCTGCTGCTCGGGTTCAAGGGGCGTTACGGCGCGGGCGGTGACCTTCGCTCGATCACGTCAGCGGTGCAGGAAAAGATCCGGCGCGTGCGCGGACCTTTGACCGCGCTTTCTCCGCGTGGCGCGATTCCGGCCGACGCAGTTCGCCTGGCACAGACCGATCCCTGGGTACGCAGGCTGGGCATTGCTACCCTGGTGAGTTTGTTGTTGGCATTGTCTCTATTTCTGGTCTTCAAATTTCTTTTGGTTTCAGGTGCGTCTGAACTTTCCGCTCTGGCGGCACAGCTCGCGAAATAGAGAGGCGAAATGGTTTACTTGGCAACCGGCGTAGTCCTGCTGGCTTACCTCGTTTTGGTCTGGTTCCTCGGAGTATGGTTGCGCCTGCATGGTTCCGATATCTGGATCCTGCGCGGCGGCCTCGCCTTCGTCGGTATCGTTGCGGCTGGGTCCTTTCTGTGGTTTTACCGAAAATCCAAGGAAGACGCCGCTCCTGAAACTGAATCTGGATTAGTCGCCGGCACCGACGACATTAACCTTCTCGTTCGTGAGGCCGGGCGCAGGCTGAAAAGTTCTACCCTGGGCCGCGGCGCCACACTCAGAAA
>PMHI01000426.1:19694-28091 GCA_003156615.1 Acidobacteriaceae bacterium
GCAGGCAACCTGCTGACTGAGCCCGAGCGCTGGAAGCGGCTCCTGAAACTGGTTCAGCCCGGCAGAGTATCAACCGCGATGGGCAAGGGATTGCAAGCGCCGCGCGCCGCCATTCTCTGTTATGACATCGAAAGTTTTCTAAAGCCAGGAGCCAGTGAAACCACTCTTTCCGCGGCTCGCAAACTTGCCGTACGGCTGCAGGAAATTTCGCAACTCCTCGGCATCAGCTTCCCCGTGTACGTATTGTTTACCAAGCTCGACCGAGTTTCATTCTTTCCTGAATTTGTCCACGGGCTCAACAAGGAACAAGCTTCCGAAATTCTGGGCGCAACTCTGCCCGTCCGCTCGCTGACCTCGGGGGTGTATGCCGAAGAAGAAACTCGGCGCCTCGGCAAGGCCTTCGATGAGCTGTTTTACTCGCTCGCGGAACGCAGGCTGGACCTGCTCGCTCGCGAGAACGATGGCAGCCAACTGGCCGCTATCTATGAGTTTCCCCGAGAATTGAGAAAGCTGCGCACGCTGCTGGTTCAGTTTCTCGTCGACCTGACTCGACCGAGCCAGCTCAGCGTGAATCCTTTTCTGCGTGGTTTTTATTTTTCCGGCGTCCGTCCCGTGATTGTCGACGACGTAGCAGTCGCTGCCCCTCAGGTACAAGCCCCGGACCTGTCATCGGGGGCCGGCGCCACCCGCATCTTCAGCAGTGCGGGATTCGGGGCACCTCCGGACGTATCTTCGGCACCGGGGTCGAGTTCCCGAAAAGTGCCGCAGTGGGTTTTTCTGAGCCAGTTATTCAACGACATCATCGTCAAGGACCGGGTTGCTCTGACCGCCAGCGGCTTCAGCTCCCGCGTCAGTATTCTTCGCCGCGTGGTGCTAACCGCGGCTTTTCTGGTGGCGATTACTTGCACCATTGGGTTCTTGGTCTCCTTCGTNNTACGCTCAAAGAGTTCGAAACCGATGGAGTACCACTTAGTCTGCGCTGGGGACTTTACGTCGGAGACCACTTATACCCTGACGCGAGGAGCGCTTATTTTGCGCGCTTCCGCCAGGTTCTATTCGCTTCCACCCAGGGGAAAATCTTGGACGGTCTGCGCGCTGTTCCTGATACTCCTGGCCCCAACGACAGTTATGAGAAAACCTACAACCAGCTGAAGGCCTATCTCATTACCACCAGCAACCACGACAAAAGCACCAAAGAGTTCCTTTCGCCCGTACTCAGCAGTCACTGGATTGCTGGAAGAGACATCGATGCCGAACGCGTCGCACTGGCCAAAGCCCAGTTCGATTTTTACAGTACCGAACTCGCAGACGCGAATCCATTCTCTGCCACGAATGACGCCAAAGCGATCGCCCGGGCGCGGCTCTATCTCTCGCAGTTTGCTGGCATCGACCGATTTTATTTGCCGCTTATTGCGAAGGCGTCGCCAACCATTCCCGATGTGAGCTTTAATGAACTTTTCCGCGACTCCCAGGGAGTGATCGTCAGCAATCACAAAGTCAGGGGTGCCTTTACACGCAACGGATTCGCCTTTGTATTGGATGCAATCCGCAACCCCTCATTCATGAGCGTTGAGGAGTGGGTTCTAGGAAAAGCAACGGCGTCCGAATTGGACCCCGCAACTCTGCGCGCGAAACTTACAGAGCGTTACTACGACGACTTCACGAAAGAGTGGCGAACCGTTCTTCAAACATCGTCCGTAGTCGGCTATCAGGATTTTGCGGACGCGGAAAAAAAGTTGGAGAAGTTGACTGGACCTACCTCGCCTCTGCTGGAATTGTTCTGGTTTATCTCCAACAATACCGCGGTGACTGCTCCAGATGTGGCTGCGCCCTTCTTGCCGGTGCAGGCTCTGGAACCCCCGGGCGCGCCGGACAAGCTGCCCGACCAATACATTACCGACTCCAATAAGCCCTACATCTCAGCTCTCAGCAAACTCCAGGCTGACATCGCGCCACTGGCCGGCAATCCCAGCGATCCAGTTCTCGCCTCCCAGGTCGCAAATTCAGAAGGCGCGGCCAAGGTCAGTGTTACGCAGGTTATGGGAACCCGCGTGGATCAAAAATTCCATGACGAGAATCTGGTTCGAGCGCTTTTGGAACAACCCATTACCAACGTGGACGCTCCATTAAAGCTCGGTCCCGCCGCAGCTCTGAATGGAGCCGGCAAGAGTTTCTGCGCCCGTTTCGCTCAGATTACCGGAAAGTATCCATTCAACCCAGCCTCCGATCAAGAACTGGCAAGCGATCAGTTGAATGACATTCTTGCGCCCAAAACTGGAGCCTTGTGGACTTTCTATGACGATAAGCTCAAGCAGATATTGATCAAGGAAGGATCGCACTTCGAGGTTGCGGCGACCAGCGCGGTTAAACCGTCTCCAGTGTTTGTGGCATTTTTCAATCGCGCCGCCGCGCTGAGCGATGCCCTCTATTCTGGAGGCTCATCGACGCCGAAGTTTTCCTACACCCTGAAAACGCTGCCCAGCAATGTGGACGTGATTTTGAAAATTGGCAGCGAAACTCTAGCTGGGGCCGGCCAGCAGAAAACTTTCACCTGGACGGGAAACCCTGAGGATGTTCAGGTGACAAGTCCCGGCGGCGATCTCTTAGGGGCGTTCCGAGGTACCTGGGCAGTTTTCCGATTCGTTGCTGACGCCCATTCGCAGGGTGCTGGCCGCGTCGCCAATCTGGAATGGATTATGCAATCCAATGGAAGGACGATTATGCTGCCAAACGGAAAGCCAAAGTCTTACACCTATCAACTGGAAGTGAATAGCGTGAATCCGTTCCAGTCTTCCGAACTGACCGGGCTGCGTTGCGTTTCNNTCGTCACTGCCGCCGTTCTTGGCTGCTTCAATCAGTTCGTCGCATGCTTCATCCAATGAGTGCACATCACTCATCACCTCCAGCATCTTTTGTTCTTTGACATAGCGCGACATGCCGTCGCTACAGAGGAGCAGCACATCTCCCGCCGTAAACTCATGATCTTCCAGGTCTGGCTCCACGCTCTCCTCTGACCCGAGAACCCGTACGATTACATTTTGCATTTCCGACTTCTCAGCCTCTTCTACCGTCATCAGTCCGCGACGTACCTGCTCCATCACGAGAGAGTGGTCGCTCGTCAGCTGCTGAATGCTTCCGCCGCGTGCCAGATAGATGCGGCTGTCTCCTACGTTGGCGATGGAAAAAAACATTCCGTGCACGCACACTGCGACGATGGTCGAGCCCATGCCGGAACGATCGGGATTCTGTGCGGCCGCTTCCTGGATAGCCTGGTTCGCCAATTGAATGGCGTTGCCCAAGCCGCCGGCGTATTCCGAGACGCCCTCAAATTTCCGTCCCAGAATGGGCGATTCGGCCTGGCCGGAATCGTTGCCAACGTATTCGAGCACCGTATCCACTGCGATTTTGCTCGCGACTTCTCCCGCCGCCGCACCTCCCATGCCGTCGCAAACCACAAAAATCCCACGCCGCAGGTCGAAGCCGAAATTGTCCTCGTTATTTGTCCGAACCAGACCGATGTCGGTTTTTCCCGCGGCTTGAATTACCAAATTCATTTCATACCTAACCGGCACTTCGTGGCGATTGCGGCGATTGCCGTTTGGAAATGAGAATTCTGAAAACTCCTCGTGTCGTTGCAATGAAGCATGAAACCGGGCCTATTCCTCGGGAGTGGGTTGGGTCGAGGTTGATCGGTTCTTACGGCTTCCGATCCGCGAGAAAATCCGGCCGCGTTGAGCCTCTTTGAGGAGTTGCTGCCGCTCCTCCTGCAACCCTAGACTTGCGTGATTGGCGATCTCGGAGGCCGAATTCATGAGATCCACGGCTGACCGCGAATCACCGGCCGCCAAAGCTGCCCGTGCTTGCGTCAGGGCCAAAGACAGCGCTCGGTCCGCCGCAGCTTTCATCCTACTTCCAAAAGTCTCTCGCGCCCGCTTCAACAGCAGCGACTGCGGATGCGATCGCAGACCGGCCTCCAAGGCCGCCCAACCTCCACTGATGTCGAGGTTATCCAGCGCGCCGTACGCAGTCCCCACCAGCTGCAAAACCTCTGCCTCGCTCTCCCACGCTGCGCGCAGCCTCCGGACCCCTTCCTGCACCGTCGGATCCATGAGAACTGCGTCGGGCTGTGACTCGAGGAAGATTGCTGCTTCTTCGTACAGCTCGACGCTGACCAATTGTTGCGCGGCGCTCAGCGCCGCCTCGATTTTCTGCCGTGAGGCTTGCTGTTGGCTTCTAGCTTTATCCAACAGAGCTCGCATGGAAACGTCATTGGTTTGTTCGACCACCGGTTCGAGCAAGCGGATTGCCGCTTCGTAGGAGCCTTTCGCAAGCAGGCCTTGCGCTTCGGCAAACGTTGTCTCTACCAGCGATTCTCTCTGTTGTTGTTCGGCTTCATGGCGGGCAAACTCCAGCAGTTCGGAAATCTCTGCGGAAACAATCCCATCCGCCTGGCAGGTTTCAAGAAGCCTCACAGCTTGCCGGTATTGGCCCTGACTGATGGCCTCATGCGCCAACGCCAGGAAATGCGCGCGCGATTCCTGCAGCTTGCTATTTTCGACCTCTTCTTCAACGCTGGTTTGAAGAATCAGAAGCCGCTCATTGCCGGGAAACTCCCGCAGCTTTTTACGCACCAACTCCAGCGCCTCCTGGGGAGCTGTATCGAGGAGTGCCCGGCATCGCCGTACGGTTTCATCCACTTCGCGGCGCGCTTCGGACTCCGCTATCCGCCGCGATAATAGCCCCCTGAACTTCAGCAGGGATGGTTCAGTCGGCATTCTTTCGAGTGCCATGTTTACGCGGGCCGCTACCGTGGTGAGCTGCTCGTGAGTCGTGGCCAGGGAGATTTCGTTCTGGAGTTGTTCTACCACTCGCCGCCGCTGCTCTTGTTCCTGCCCAGCCTTGGCTTGCTTGAGCAGCGAGATCAACTCGGGATTGGAAGGATCAATCTGCTCGACGTCATTGAGCAGCTTCATCGCCGCCGTGAAGCGCCGGTTTCCCATCTCGTTGCGCGCGGATTCGAGCAGCTGCCGCGCCTTCGCTACACGGGACGCCTCTTCCACCTGCTGGACGATATCGGCGTAGGCGGCACGCACCCGGGAATCTTCCTTATCGAGATCAAGCGCCTTGGCAATAATGGCCTGCGCCGACTCTAAATCCCCGCGGCCGCGGGCGCCGTCCGCCTGCCGTAAATATCCTTCGATCCTCTCTTTGGTCTGCTTTTTCCGGCGCACGGATTCCAGCAGTTCCGCCAGTTCCGAGCTGGATTGGTCCAGGCGCAGAGCTTCCTCGAGATGGCCGATCGCTACGTCGTATTGCCCCTCCTGAAGGGCAGCCTCGGCCTGGAACCTTAATTCACGGATTTGTCCCGCGCGCTGCCGCAGTGCCAGGTTTTGCTGCACCTGCACCAGCAGTTGCCGGGCTTTCGTATGCTGTGCATCCAGCTTGGTCACTTGCAGCAGGATCTCCCGCGCCTTGAGAAATTCCTGCTCCTTCACCAGCGATTCGGCTTGCTCCAGCATTTCGAGCACTTGGCCTTTTTTTACCTCGTCCGCGACCGCATAGATGTCCGCCGCCATTTCGTCTGCGGAGCTGTAACGGTCATGGGGATCTTTCGCTAACGAGCGATCGAGGATGGCATCGAGCGCCGGTGGATAATCGCTCAGGTAGTTGTTGAGCGGGGGATGTCTTTCATTCAACAGCTTCTGTATCACACTGGCGTCTTCCCCGCTGAAAGGAAGCTGTCCGGTCAGAAGCTGGAAGAGCATGATTCCGGCGGAGAAAATATCGGAGCGGCCGTCGAACGCCCGGTCCCGCAACCGTTCCGGGGCCATGTAATGAATGGTTCCAATTACGTTTCCAGTACGGGTTAGCCCGCGCTCCTGTTTTTCCTGCCGAGCAATTCCGAAGTCCAGCAGCTTGGCCACGCCATCCGGTTGCACGATGACGTTCGCCGGCTTTACATCGCGATGGATGACATCATTGCGGTGTGCGTAGGCCAGCGCCGAGCAAACCTGTTCAATGATTTTCAGGCGAAAAACCAGCGGAAGCGGACGATCCGGCTGGATCACGCGGTCCAGAGCCTCGCCCGCTACGTACTCCATCACAATGTAAGGAAAGCCTTCTTGTTCGCCCAAGTCGTAGACCGTCACGATGTTGGGGTGTTTCAACATGCCCGTCTTGGCCGCTTCGCGATAGAAGCGCTCAAGCATTTCCGGGTCTCCGGCGAAGCCTTCCGTGATGGTTTTGATCGCGACTTCGCGGCCCAGATGCTTATCGAAGGCGCGATAGACCAGACCCATGCCGCCCCGGCCGAGCAGGCCGGTTACTTCGTACTTTCCGATTCGCGTCAGGGGTTTGGTGCTCAAGCTCTCCTGCCCATGCGTGGTTGCTCCACGAGAAAATTCCTACGACGCTGAGTTTGTCGCCCAGCGTATGTTGAAGTTATCCCAAAGAAATTTCTTGCCTTCGCCCCGTTCCTTTGTTTCTCCTTCAGGCGTCGCATTCAGATAGAGTATGTAAGACTCCGCCGCTCCGTCGAGATCGCCGTCCTGAACTCGTTTTCGCGCCTGTTCCAGAATCCTTGCGGGCAGGCCTTCCACTTTGTCCCGCGCCGTCTTGATCAGCGCTTCCCGCGCTTCAATTTCAACGTCGTTGAGATACTGGATTTCATCCGGGACCGAGCCTTGCGCTTTGACCCCTTCGGTATCTTCCGGTTTCACATTCTCCAGGACAATCGCGGTACGTTGATTCTCTTTCTTAAAAGCAGGCACCACATCGATCACGTTGCCTGATGAATCCACGATGCGAAACGCCAGTTCGACCACCGCTTTAAGGTCGATCGTCTTCTTCGTATAGCTATAAGGCTTGACGATGTCTTCAGGATTGGTCTTAGGAATCGAATCCAGCTTCTTATGCGCATCCTGGGCCTTCTGCTCGGCTGCCGTTACCCTGTCGTTGGCCTCCGATATTTCCTTTTTCTTGCCGCGCGCCTGGGCTCCTTCCAGTGCCTTTTGCGCGCTTACCAGTTCCTGGTTCGCAGCTTCATAGTCCCGATTCGCTTTGTTCCACGCATCGTTCGGAACATCGCGCGAACTAAACCGATATTTCGACTCTTTAGCCTCCACCGTCGAAGCTGCGGTAGGGCGGTGCTCCAACACATCGCCCACCAGCCGGAAGTTAGGCTCCGCATCCGTAACGTCGTTGGAACGCACTACACGCACTCGGAGCGAGGAAGTCTCAAGCCCCGTGGCGATTGCGTCCGACAGCTGCTCGGCAAAACCAGCGCTGTCTCGCCGGGACGTCTGGTCGCGAAACACCACGCGAATCGACAGTTTGGAGCGCATCTGGTAAAGCGAGTTACTTTTGGTCCGCTCGTCGCGAACGTCGTCGCGATTCGACTTGTACTGTTGAGCCAGGTCAAGATAAAGCCACGCTAAACCCACTCCTGAACCGAGCGGCTTCTGCAGGTAACGCCTGGCCGCTTCCAGATAATGATCGCTGATGGTCTCAGCCAGCAAGTCGAGGCGCAGCTTGAGATTCTTATCCTCTTCGCCGCTCGCGCTATAAGCGCGCTCCAGCAGGTCGTAGGCGTGTTCTGCCTCCACTTCGTCGTTGCGGCCATGAATCGGGGTATGCGCGGTTTGCAAAATCTTGGCTTCATCCGAGGCGCTCTTGATGTAAATGTCGCGCAGCGCCTGCATGCGATCTACTACCAAGGCTCGCGAGGCTGGGGGCAGATCGGCCAATACTTCGTAGGCCGCGATGGATTGCTTCTGTCCTTCGAAAGCCGCGCTCTTGGCCAGCGCAGCGTCGGCATCCGCGCGTGTGCTGGCGACTTCGAGGCTTTGCTCGTCTTTTTTCAGCGCTGCCGCAGCTTCCGGTGTTTTCTTGATCTCATTGGCTCGGCGAAGTTCGCGAACTGCATCCTGCCAGTTGTTGCTGCTCGCGAATTTAGTTCCCTGCTCGAAGTGAAATTTGTAAGCGGCATCTACAATCACGCCGATGCGGGGCTCCTCGTCGGCAAACGATACATAGGCGGAGATGGCGGTTAACGCATCGTCGTACTTCTGTTTGGCTTTCAGATTTTCGCTGGTGACCAGAGTCGATTCCAGGGAGCGGCTCTCCGCGGCGATACTGGTTTGCAAGGCTTGCGACTGATCAAATTGAGGGTCGATTTCGATCGCCTGAGCAGTCAGTTCGCGCGCCTGGAGTAAATGGGAATAACCCGGAGTATGCCCAGCCAAGGCGGCTTTATAGGCCTGAAATTGGGCGCGCCCCTTCTCTGTGATCGCCGTCAGTTCCAGGCGTACGTCGTCTCTCAACTTCAATGCTGTCGCCAATGACGGCGCCAGAGATTGCGCATCATCGGACCGCACCTTCGCGGCCTTCAACTCCGCA
>PMHI01000375.1 GCA_003156615.1 Acidobacteriaceae bacterium
AGCATCGCATCAGCCTCTACTCACTTCTCGTCGCCTTACCCGGTATTGTGGCCAGCGGCATTTTTATTTGGTCCGAACCTTGGTCCCCAGGATCAAAGTTGGGGCTCTCCCTGGTCGAGCTATTTGCTTGGTGGCTGCTGGCTCTGGTATTGCACGAGCAAACCGTCCGGCCCTTGCAGACGTTGGCCAATGTGGNNTTTCGCTGGAAGTGAATGCGCTAGCCGATCTGCTCTCGGATCAGCGAATCCGTGCCATCGAAGCAACGGCTCTGCTGCGCCGAGTCGTGGAAGAAATCGATGCTCCTTTATTCGCATTTGACCCAGACCGAGTGCTTCGACTGGTGAATCCCGCGGGCGAAAAACTCCTTCAACAAGCCGCGGTTCGTCTCCTCGGACGNNACCGCCGACGAAATCGGTCTGGCTGATTGCCTGAGTGTAACGAGTGAGGCATTGGTGGCGTTGCCGGCCCACAGTGCGACGACACGGTGGTTGGTGCGGCAAAGCAAGTTCCGGGAAAAAGGCGTGCCGCATACGCTGGTTGTCCTCTCCGATGTTAGCCGCGCGCTCCGTGAAGAGGAGCGTGGCGCATGGCAACGTTTGATCCGGGTTGTTGGGCACGAACTCAACAACTCGCTGGCCCCGATCAAATCGATCGCAGGGAGCCTGAGCAGTCGTCTCCGAGAGACCGAACTCAATCCCGACGAGCGTCGAGACTTTGAACGGGGTCTGGCCATCATCGAAGATCGCAGCGCGTCGCTCAATCGGTTTCTGCAGGCGTATCGACGCTTGGCGCAGATGCCGCCTCCGGCAAGAACAAGAGTCACGCTGCTCCCGATTATGGAGCGGGTGGTTTTCCTCGAGACTCGGATGGCGGTGGCGATCTCTCCCGGCCCGGACGCAATGTTGACGGTGGATGCCGACCAGATCGAGCAGATGCTGATTAATCTCGTGCGCAATGCGGTCGAAGCAGCGCTTGAGCCAAGCCTGGGTGACGACCATTCCGGCTCCTCGAAAGACGGCGGCGAGGTTCGAAAGCCGGAGGTGACATTGAATTGGGTAGTCGAGGACCAAAGCGTCATCCTAACGATCGAGGATAACGGGCTGGGACTGCTGAATCCGAGCAACGCATTCGTACCGTTTTATACGACCAAGCCCTCGGGAAGTGGTATAGGTTTGGCACTCTCGCGACAGATCGTCGAAGCACACGGAGGCTCGATTGAACTGTCCAACCTGAACGGAAAGAGAGGCTGTCAGGTACGAGTGAGACTGCCGTGCAGCTAGAGAAATAGTGTAGCCACGCGCTCCGACTCCCCCCGAAAATTGTTGGTGGACGGTGGTGCCTCCTCGGACGCAAGGCTTGGCAGCTTCGCCCGAGCGTCCGGCGCTGCTGCCGGGTCGGGCCCGCCATACTGCGCTGTCCGCATCATCAGAGCCTCGAACAAAGCCCTATTTTTCACCAAAGGTTTGTAGAGTCTCCGCGATCAGCCAGTCCGCCGCATCGAGGTTCGGCGATTTCGTGTAGGATTCCCAATCATTTTCCAACGCGGTTAGAAGCGTCTTTCGCGGTGAAGGCTTTAGCCTGTCAGAACTCCTGAGATCCTTTGCTGTGGCGCCAAAGGCGATCGACATTTTGGCCTGCATCAAGAGACAAAGTGCCTCCTCGACGTCATAGTCCGATCCCCCGTTCGCCTTCATCAATCGCACGGCTTCGTCGCCACGCTTTCGCGCTGTCCAGTTCGCCGCATTTGGTCCGACCATCATGTGAGTCCCCTCGTGACCGATGGCCCATGCCAGGCTGGGGACTTCCAACGTCGTGAAGATCGTCGGCGGCCCCTGCATCGAACTCCCCTGTGGGTCTAACGCAAGCAAGTCGATTTTAATGCTCGAAAAGGGGAACTTGAGGCGCTCCATCTGCTCAAGATGCGCGACTGGGTTCCACTCTGAGTCCTGCTTGGTCCTTTGCCGTTTGATCCTCATTGGGGCCGATGCGTTGCTCCCAGAAAGAATAGAACGCCGGATAGCGAGGTTCTGCTTTCTTCAGCATGTCGCTGAGACGAGCAGGGTTGTCGTGATGTGTGGCGAGTTGGTACAGCACGGCGTAATTTGCGACAGCGGAAATGATCGAGTCTTCAGGCAGGAAGGAGGAACCATCGAGAGGCGAGATATCGGTTATTGCAACAGCAGTCGCCAGATCTCGATACGGCCCGGTGCTGCGATAGAGCAAGTAGAAAAGAAAATCGGCGTAGGGAGATTTTGCGAATGTAATCGTGATCCGGGTGGTTGCGTTGGCGCTGTGTTTGTCCGCCAACCGAGTGGACAAGACCTGAGCGCTACCCGTGCAGTTGAACAGCAGGAGCACCATTGCGGCAATTTCGACCTTACGGTGCATCTGCCCTCCAATCCCAAACCGTCGATTCCTGCATAAACGGTAATCTTAACCTGCATCCAGCCCAGCGCTCGGTTGGATCGATTAGCGAGCTGCTGCTCCTATTCTCCGCTCGGCGGCACTCCGGCATGAAGGAAGCTTTGACTTGGCTTCGGTCTTCCGACAGAAGGAACCTTCGACGCCGGGTCGCGACATTCCCGCAAATCAAAAGAAACCCTGTATTTTAAGCGGACTATATTAATTAAGGCCAAAAATCAGAGTGGAAATACCGCCACTATACTAATTGAGGAAAAACGACAACCATGCCGCCCCGCGCCGGCGATGCGATAGTGGGCGAGCACCGCGCCGATCATCTCGACTTCCCCTCAACTCCTTTGCCAAGAAGCCGCTGATGAAGCTCCTGCATGAGGGGCTCAGATCGTAACTGGCGGAAGCATGGCAGATTTGATAGCACCAGTATGCCGACTCTCTGTTTGAGGGACTCCTGAAGGAGCGCTCGGGTCTTGTCGGGTGCATTTAGCTCGCTCCGGGCCCAAGCGAGGAAGATCGGTGCGACGTACTCCGTTGCCGCCCGGCCCGCGAGTTCGTCCAGTGTCCGGCATGCTTCCACCTGCCTGCCCGATGCCGCCTGAACCCACGCCAGAAGACCCAGGTAGAACGGAGCGCGCGAGGAGAGATCGGCAGCTCGGCCGAGGCACTCGTGCGCTTCTTCCCACTCTAATGCACCCGCGAGAGCTTGGCCGATACCAGAAGTCGCCAGCAAATTTTGAGGTTCAGTCTCCATGGCTCGGCGACAGAACTTGATTGCCTCTTCCAATTGACCAGCAAGAAGGAAGATATACCCCGCCAACGCGTTGGCGTAGGAAGACTGGGGATCAGAGTTCGCCATCCGCCGGGCATGTGCGAGGGCTTAGTCGATGCGGCCCGCGGCGAGGAGGGGCCAGTGTACCAGCCTCGCGAGTTTCATCCCAACCCCTCGATAAAGTCACCGAACTACGGACTCCAGCAATGGAAGGATCGCAGGGACGGATTTGTACTTATATGTCGGCTTGTGTTCAGCTATGGGGAAAGTGGGGGACTGCATGGAACGAACCTTAGTCACGCCCGCCAGAAGTCGGCTTCTCGGCAGCCATATTTTCGTGACGAGAAGATCGCTTGCCGTTACCAATCCAGTAACGCAGAACCGGAACGTAATAGTTGACTGTCCAGACGCTTATCTATATTATTAACTCATGTCAAGGCCGAAGAGCGATGAGAAGAGAAGCGCGATTCTGGAAGCGGCGACGCGGATTATCGTCACGCAGGGCCTGAGCGCGCCGACGGCTGGCATCGCGAAAGAGGCTGGCGTTGCGAATGGTTCGCTTTTTACCTACTTCGAAACTAAAACGGACCTCTTCAATCAGCTCTATCTTGAACTGAAAATTGAGATGGCGTCTGCCGCTACGAAGAACCTTCCCACAGTCGCAGAACCTCGCGAGCGGCTTTGGAACCTGTGGCAACACTGGATGAGGTGGGCCGTGTCCTACCCCGAGAAGAGACGAGCGCTGGCACAGCTCAGCGTCTCTGATGAGATCACGCCGGAGACCCGCGCGGCGGGCCACAAGACGATGGCAGGCGTCGCAGGATTGCTGGAACACATTCGCGCCAGCGGCCCGATGCGTAAGGCCCCAATGGGTTTCGTCGTCGCGATCATGAACTCTGTCGCGGAGGCGACGATAGATTTCATGACTCAGGATTCAGCCCATGCAAAGAAGCNNTTACCCCAAAGAAGATTGCGATTGTCACCGGTGGCAGTCGTGGTATTGGCCGCAGTACGGTTGAGAGCCTCGCGAAGCGCGGCGTCAACACGATCTTCACGTATCACACGCATGGCACGGACGCGGAGGCGGTCGTTGCCACGGTGAAAGACGCGGGAGCGAAGGCCATTGCTCTGCAACTGGACGCCGGCAATGCCGCGTCGTTCGATGCTTTCGTCGAGAGCGTTAACGACGCGCTCGCCAACCTCTCAGCCACGCGCTTTCACTTCCTGGTGAACAACGCGGGTAACAGTCACCGCAACATGCCGTTTGCAACGGCCANNCAGAAGCTTCTCCCCCTGATCGAGGATGGCGGCCGCATCGTCAACATATCGACAGTGCGGACTCGCACTGCCTCGCCCGGAGGGGCGGTCTACGCCTCGATGAAGGGAGCAGTCGAAGTGCTGTCGAGGCATCTGGCAAAGGAGTTGGGTCCGCGCAGGATCGCCGTCAATGTGGTTGCGCCGGGCCCGGTCGAAACCGATTTCAGCGGCGGCATCGTTCGCGACAATCCTGCTGTCAACAAGATGATTGCCGAAAATACGGCACTAGGCCGGGCAGGTCTGCCAGAAGATCTCGGCCCTATGATCGCGTCGCTTCTCTCGGAAGAAAATCATTGGGTCAATGCGCAGCGGATCGAGGTCGCAGGCGGAGTCGCAATTTGACGTCCAGGATTCAGCCACTAGAGATGAGTGCGAGGTCGCTGGACGCGCTCAGGTCCAGGACCCCGCGGTGTCAAATCGCAAGACAACTGAAAAAGGTGAGCAACATGCCAAGCGGAAGATTGATGAAGCAACTATTTTTCCCTTTGTTGGGTTTTGGCGTGATAGCGGCGGCGACCGCCGCGTCAGCGCAAACCGCCCCGCCAGCCTTTGTTTCTGCTATCGGCGACAACACTAACGTCGTCTTTGTCGAAAACCATATAGTTATCGACAGGCCTGCGAATGAGATATTTGATTTGGTCTCAACCCCAGGGAACGTCTATAAATGGTTTACTAAGTCGAGCGACGCAAAACCGTTTATCACCGGGGCACTCGACCAGCCCAACCGCGTCGGCGATCAAGTTTTCGAAAACATCGACTTTCCGGATGGGAGAAAGCTGAGCTTGGTGCAGACGACAGTCGTCTGTATTCCTGGCTTCGAGTGGGTGGTTACGGGGCAGCCCATCGGCAGCGACGGCAAGCCCTTGCCGCAAGTGCTTTCACTTGCGGTCTGGACCGTACAGTCTCTTCCCGGTGGCAAGAGTATGTTCAGCAGGTTCTTCTCCCTTGTCGGGTCGGAAGGAAGCGTGACCGTGTCGCGCTCGAAGAATGGCGCCTTGGACCCGGTGGGGCGCCAGGCCGCGCTGGAACGGCTCAAGAAATACCTTGAGGGGTCGCAGGAGAAGAACTGAGCAATAGTGATCGTCCCAGACGCTCCGGCGAGGCGTCCGGGATTCTGCCGCCACAGCGATGCCCTTTAATTCCCACCCTTCAGAGCAGTCATTAGTACCGACAAAGCGCACTTCTCGCCAGCAGTCGATCAAGTTGACGAGAAGCCGACATATCAGGACTATTGGCCGTGCGGGCACCATATCGATCAGGTCATTTGAGCAGTCGGCTCTATGCGGAATGCATATTCTCGGCACACCGTTGAAGCATCGACCGTAGTGTACCGATCTCCTCAGCAGTAAAACCGACTGTCATGCTCTTCTCCACATCATCGATTGCTTCGCGTGCGCTTGCCAGCACCTCAGTGCCTTTTTGCGTCAACTTACTCTGCATGATGCGTCCGTGTGTCTGGTGAGGAGTTCGATGCAAGAGCCTCATCTTTTCCAGGTTGGCCACGATCCCCAGCATGCTCTGTGCTGTGACAAAGGCCCCACGTGCAAGGGAGGCATTTGAAATGCCCGGTTGCTGCTGAACTGCTGATAAAACGTTGAACTGTGCCGTGGTCACACCTAGATGGCTGAGCCGGTCATCCATGCTCGTCCGGAGTGCGTGTTGTGCTCGCTTGAGCACGTATCCTAGCCGATCCGCCATCGGATGTTCTGGTGCCATGTTCGTCGATGTGCCTTCCACGCTTGACATGTAAGGATCCTTATATATTATAAGGACCATGACAACATCCAGCAAGCACAGGACTACGCCAAAATTGATCGGGCCAAGCTTTATTGCGCTCCAGGTACGCGACCTTGAGGTTTCCAAAACCTTCTACGTAGAGCAGATCGGTCTCACTGCATCCCCGCACAATCCACCGGGCGCGGTTGTCTTCAACACCAAACCTGTCCCGTTTGCGATCCGGACACCGATGGCTGACCTCGATGCAACTAGCAAGCTGGGATGGGGCGTGTCTCTTTGGATCGCCGCAACGGATGCCGATGCGTTCCACGCGCAGCTGGTGGAGAAAGGCGTACCCATCCTTCTCCCTCCTGCCGATGGACCGTTTGGGAGATTCTTCGCNNACATTCATCAACACCTTCTCCGTCGAACCTGAAAACGCGGACCGCTTGGTGGAGAACCTGCAGAAGGCTACGGAAGAGATTTTTCGAGATCAACCCGGCTTCATCTCCGCGAACCTCCACGTCAGTCGCGACCGACGCAAGGTCGTCAATTACGCGCAGTGGCGATCAAAGGAAGACTATGCGGCCATGAGCAAGCTGCCCGGCATTCAGGCGCACATGAAGGCAGCCGCGGCGTTGGCGACCGGGTTTGATCCTGTCGACTACGATCTCCGCGCCGTGATGCTTGGCGAAGGCGAGTAATAGTTCTTCAGCCTTGATGGAGGTTCGAATTGGCACTCGCAAAGGTGACACACAAAAGCCATTGGGTTGGGGTCGCAAGCCACGACCATGTGCTCGGTGCCGTTCAAGGCGGCTTCTGCCAACTGGGCCACGGTAAGGAGGCTTTGGTGCGCCGATTGAAGGCCGGCGACCTCATCGTCTTCTACTCGCCACGCGAATTGATGGGAAGCGGACCTGTCCTGCAGGCTTTCACCGCTGCCGGACGCATCCTTGACGAATTTCCCTACGAAGCTGAGCAGTCTGCGGGCTTTCGTCCATATCGCCGCCGGACGAAGTTTTTCAAGAGTAGACAAGCGCCCGTCCGGCCGCTACTGCAAGAACTGACATTTACCCAAGGGAACGAGAGTTGGGGCTTAGCGTTTCGCAGAGGAGCTTTCCGGATCACTGCGGACGACTTCAAGAGAATTGCAAAGGCCATGTCCATCAAATCTGAAGA
>PMHI01000108.1 GCA_003156615.1 Acidobacteriaceae bacterium
TGATTCAGAATCAGTTGCTCGTTCGAGGCATCGGCGTTCACCGATTAAACGTAAAAAACAAACTGGTGACGTAGTTCCGTCTGTTAGAACGCTGCCCTGTCACCGACTTCCGACACACAATCGATCGAGTATCCGCTGTTTCCTCGCAAAGCACACCTTTAGCTCGTCAATTCTCGCTCCCGCCAAAATATGTCGGTTTCTTAGTTTTGCTTCATTTGTAAAGCCTAAGGGCCAGACACTTAGACGACTGTCATGACAGCTTGAAGGGAGACCAGCGCCCCACAGATGACTCTTAAAAATCTATCGCGGCGGGCGAGCGCGATCGAGTTGCACACACGAGACATAAATGAACGAGAAAGCGTAAAGCTGAATGCCAGAAATTTCTTGATGGAGCACCGCGCTAAAGAGAGGAACTCATAGGCGAATTGGAACTCGCGTCCCTTGTGAACGACAGGCGATACTCACGAGGATTCTGGGAATAATGTTTGCGAAAAGCCCCACAAAACTGCGCTGGACTTAGATAGCCGCAGGCTTGGGCTACGTCTGCTACTGTGCGGTTCTCATTCTTTAGCATNNCTTCTTAATAAAGTGGAATCTGCTGATGCCAGCTTCCTTCGACAGTTCATCCAAGGTAAGGGGCTCAAGGCAATGGTGCTGCATATAGTCGAGAACTCGCTCAAGACGCTTGTCAGATAAGTCCCCAAAATTTCTATAACCACCCGTGGGGAGTTGCGAGAGACGTTCTGAGAACAAAAGGTGCGAAGCGAGGAATTGGCCCGCGCTCTCGGCGTAAAGTTCAGGTGCCCCTTGTGCTGCCGCTTCCATTAGGCCGACTGAAACTTGGAAGATAATAGGGTCTGAGAAAAGCAATACATCAGGCCGATTGCGCTTATGAGAAATACTCGTGCCCCGAGCATACTCTATAGCAAGTTCAAAAAACGGTTCTGGGATGTATATATGCAGGGTCTCATGGGGGGCAACCTCAGATGATAGCCAACGCAGCCGGTTTGTGTTTAGCCCCGCGGTCATTCCACCGGCTCCTACGTGGTAACGGCCTCTTCTCCATATCCCGCCCTTAAAGCTTTCAATCGAGCACTGGCCTTTGACCATCAAAACGACAGAATGATCCGGAGTTGCAAGACTGTCCCATTGCTCGACTTTGGATGGAGTGGCGAACTTTTCCACGAGGAGTGACTGCCAGCCCACCTCTGTGCTCGATGCCAGTCTTAGACCCGGCTGGTTTCTTTGCGCGGAGAAGCTGCGCTCATCGACGGTGCCTAACAGTTTTCGTTGCAATGGCAAACCGACCCCCTGATCCGTTGTACACATGCCCATCGCAATTTACAGAACATTTTTCGCAATTTTTTGACCCCTCTCAATGTTACAGTTTGGCTTCCAGGTTTGGAAGAGAAACAAAAAAACCCATGGTCATGATCGAGTTAACAATCAACAAGCACAAACACAAGTTGACGGTCGATCCGCGGACCACGCTTCTGGATTTGCTCCGAGAGGAAATTGAACTTACGGGGACGAAGAAAGGATGCGATCACGGCCAGTGCGGGGCATGCACGGTTCTCATCGACGGTAAACGGATGAATAGCTGTCTTCAATTGGCGGTGTCAAAAGATGGATCAGACATCACAACCATTGAAGGCCTCGCTGAAGGCGAGCGGCTACATGCGCTCCAAGTTGCCTTCCTCCGACATGATGCATTTCAATGCGGATACTGCACACCCGGTCAGATTTGTTCGGCCCTGGGGATGATTCAAGAAAAGCAAGCCAATACGAGGGAAGAAGTCCGCGAGTTGATGAGCGGCAATTTGTGTCGGTGTAGCGCGTCTCCGAACATCATCGACGCCATCATGGACGTATTGACGCAGGAGGAGNNTGAGGTCGTTTGACTACTTTCGCGCTAACAGCATTGCCGAAGCGGTACGAGAAGCCTCAACCGAGGGAACCTCGTACCTGGCCGGAGGAACCAACCTGGTAGATCTCATGAAAGAGGACGTTGAGCGCCCCTCTAAGATTGTTGATCTGAATCGGCTGCCGTTAAAGAAAGTCGAAAGATTGCAGGACGGGCGCCTGATGATTGGCGCTCTAGTCACGAATGCCGACACCGCCTATCACCCGGAGGTGACGAAACATTACCCCATTCTTGCGAGCGCGATCCTTGCCGGCGCGAGTCCTCAATTGCGTAACGCTGCCACCAACGGTGGCAATCTCAACCAGCGAACACGCTGTTACTATTTTTACGACACGGCTACATCCTGCAACAAACGTCAACCTGGGTCAGGATGCGGAGCCATTGGCGGAGTCAATCGCCATCACGCAATCCTTGGGGCAAGCGAGCAGTGTATCGCAACCCATCCCTCCGACATGTGTGTAGCGCTCGCGGTTCTCGACGCGCAGATACATCTGTCGGGACCGAAGAACGATCGTGTGGTTGCGATTGGTGATTATCACCGTCTGCCCGGTGATGAGGCCTGGCGCGATACCGTTCTCGAATCCGGTGAACTCATAACCGCGATTGAACTCCCGGCAGAAACCTTCGCCGATCACTACACCTACCTTAAATTGCGAGATCGACTCTCGTATGCTTTCGCTCTGGTCTCCGTTGCCGTTGTCATGCGAATGAACAGCGGAGGTATTGAAGAAGCAAGGGTGGCCCTGGGTGGAGTCGCACATAAACCTTGGCGAAAGCCTGAATCAGAAGTTCTGTTGCAAGGTCAGCCTTCGGAAAGGAAGTTCGCTGAATTTGCGGATGCCATTCTAACGGGCGCGACAGGTCAGGGAGAAAATAACTTCAAGATCCCACTCGCTCGCCGCGCCATCGTGCGCGCGTGTCATCAAGCAGCGAGCGCAACTCCACAGTCGCAAACCGACAAAAGGATCGCATAAGGATTTAACGATGGTGCAAGTGAACGCAGACACTAAGGGAAGTGTCCAAAGGATCGAGGGACGCGATAAGGTGACGGGCGGCGCGAAATATGCCGGTGATCTTATGGCTTCCTCGTTGCATATGGCTGTAGACGTGGCGGTCCCGGTAGTCAGCACGCAGGCAACCGGCCGCGTCGTAAGTATCGACGATTCAGAAGTATTGAAATCGTCCGGCGCTCGCGCCGTAATTACGCATGCGAACGCACCTCGTTTGCACGAGGTATTTGCGACGAACGGAGCCGAAATCGGAGAGCTCTTGCCGCTGCAGAGCGATCAATTGCACTACGCGGGGGAGTGCATTGCTCTTGTGATCGCAGACACTCTCGATAATGCGCGAGCGGCAGCGCTGCGGCTGAAGGTCGAATACTCCAAGCCAAAATCCGGCGCTGCCTTCACGCTGGAGCAAGGCGCTTCCAGGGTTAAGGATGCGAAGAGCGTGGGAGCGGGAGACAAAGGACAAGTAGAGATCGGCAATCCGGAAGAAGCATATGCGGCTGCCGAATACAAAGTTGATCTGACGTTCGAATCTGCTCCGCATCACCACAACTCGATCGAACCGGGAGCGATCGTCGCATGGTGGGACGACACTGGCGGGCTTACGGTACATCTACCCACTCAGTTCAGTTACGGCGACGCCGTCATTCTGGGTGAGGCGTTCAAGTTCGGGTTGAAAGATCGACTACCACGAATAGTTGGACAAGTTCTCGGAGGTTTGCAGTTTGACAACAAGGTACGGGTGATTTCAACCCTGGCGGGCGGCGCGTTTGGAGGGAAAAACGCTAGCGTGTATCTCTTGCTTGCCTCGATGGCGGCGAAGTTGACCGGGCGAGCGGTGAAGCTAGTGCTGACGCGTCAACAGACGTTTTCACTTATGCCTTTTCGAGGGGCCACCCAGCAGCGTATGAGAATTGCTGCAGATCGTGATGGAATCTTACAGGCGATAATCCATGATGCCGTGATCGCGCAGGGCGCGGCGGGAAAGTATGCAGAACCTGCGGGTGAAAACACTACGAAGAGTTACGCCTGCAAGAACATGAGGGTCCACTTGCAGGCGGCTCGACTGGATACGAATGCGCCCGGCTGGATGCGTGGACCGGGAGCCTGCGTAAATCAGTTCGCGCTCGAAAGCAGTCTTGACGTTCTAGCCGATAAATTGAACTTGGACCCTCTGGAGATTCGACTAAAGAATCATGCGGACGTTGAGCCTGGTACGGGACACGAATGGTCGAGCAAGTCGCTCAAGCAGTGCTATGAGGCGGCTGGCCGAAAGATCGGATGGTTCGACCGCAATCCTGCCGTAGGGTCGATGAGGTCTGGCCGCCAACTAGTCGGCTTCGGCTTGGCCACTTCACTCTACCCCGTTAAGCAACTTCCGGCAGTCGCGCGGATCATTCTGCAAAAGGACGGCCATGCGTTGGTACAGACATCTGTGCACGAGATTGGTCAAGGAATGATAACCGCGATGACACAGGTCGCGGCGGAGAGACTTGGACTGCCGGTCAACAATGTGCATCTCGAGTGGGGGGATACGAGGCTGCCCTACGGTTCGATGACGGTTGGATCGATGAGTATGCTTTCAAACGGTGCGGCGATCGCGGATGCGGCAGACCTGGTGAAACAATCACTGTTCAAGCACTTAGTGCGGAAGGACTCTTCTCCGTTTTTCGGCAAACACCGTCATGATCTTGAAATCGTCGAAGGCCGCGTGACTTCTACCGCCGACGGCGTGAGCGAACCCGTAACTGAGGTCGTGAGCCACCTCGACGAGCCGATCGAAGAAGAATCCATTGCGGGCAGAACAATGGGACATAGCTCTTACGGCAGATACGCCTTCGGAGCTCAATTCGCAAAGGTGCTGGTCGATCCGGAGTTGAAGGTCGTGCAGGTGGAGCGAATGATCGGCGCGTTTGCGGGTGGTCGCGCAATCAATCCAATGCTTGCGCGCAGCCAATTGATTGGCGGGATGATCTGGGGGATAGGACAGGCGTTAATGGAGGAGAGCAGAAACGACCTGCGTTCTGGTGCGTGGATGAATCGCAATCTGGGAGAAGCGCTGGTGCCGACGCACGCTGATGTCGCGGATGTCGACGCGATTCTGATCGAAGAAGATGACTCGAGAGGGCATCCGCTCGGAGTGAAAGGACTTGGCGAGATCGGTGTTGTCGGCACCGCCGCCGCAATCGCGAACGCTATCTACCACGCGACGGGTCAACGAATCAATTCGCTGCCGATACGCATTGACCGGCTCCTATGAAATCAAAACGACAGGAATCTTAGGAAATTCGGACCGCCGAAACTTCAACAATTTGACATAAACCGCCGATCCTTCCTCCGCAAAGGGGGACCAAGCCGAAAAAAGCACGGCGTTTCCGCATATATGACGGCCAGAACTCCACAAAAATGATTCTGCGATGTAGCGACAGCGCGAGAGCGCATTGCGCTTCAGCTACTACACGGCGCGCGGCTATTTGTTTCGGACTTCTGTTTCAACGGCATAATTCGGTCAGTCGGTGCCGTGATCAAGCGCGCACCTTCTCTTGAGAAGACATACGTCCAGGCCCAATTTCTGACGACAGAAAAACGCCCGGCGAAAGTGCACCCATTGCTACCTGGTATAGCAGCGGCTGAAAGGTGTGGTAATTGTTTCGGTCGATCACGGTTACGGCGCAATCAACATCGTGAAAGACCTTCGCGGCGTTCAAGCCTGCGAAACCTCCACCAACGATTAATACCCGCTTGCGGCTCGAAGTATCCGGCTCCATTTTTGCTCCTGATATAGGTCGGGTCTGATTGTGAGGCGCTGCTGCGAGTCTCTCAGAGCGGGTCGGTGCTCATCATGTACAACGCAAGAACCCTTCCACCATGGTCTCTCGCCATCTGCGGTGAGGGAACTCGCTGTGTAAGTCAGGCTATCGTCAATCCAGGTGGACCTTGGGCTCGACGGACATGCCGGGTCGCAATTTATCCAGGTCGCGCTGATTCGGGTTGAAGCGTATCCGCACGGGCAGCCGTTGTACGATCTTGACGTAGTTGCCGGTTGCATTCTCGGGCGGGAACAGGCTGGATCGATCTCC
>PMHI01000129.1:0-916 GCA_003156615.1 Acidobacteriaceae bacterium
TGATGACAACCGCAGCCCTTCTCTTAAAGGCTTAATCAGCGAGGCGAGAGCGATGAACAGTGAAGCAATGGCATCCCCTGAAATGACGCACGCGGCCGAGCGATACCTTGAGCAGTATGGCGACCCTATGGTCATGAATACCTACCTTAAGGTCGCTGTTCTTGCCCTGTCGGCCGTGGCCGTGGCGCTCACCGGCGTGGTGCTCAAAAGCCATCAGGCTTTGGCATCAGCAAAGCCCTTGATTATCCGAATTGACAACGTCGGACGCGCCGAGGCAATCGACTATCGGGACTTTCAATATCGCCCCCAGGAAGCCGAGAACAAATACTACCTGGGACGCTGGGCGGAGCTCTACTTTTCCCGAAATCGATTCACCCTGGTACGTGACCAGACGGCCTCGCTTTACTTCATGAACAGCGACGTGCAGCGCGACGTAATTGAGCAGGAACGCAAGGCGCAAACCATCCCCACCTACCTCAAAGACAGCGGCCTGCCTTACGTCACCATCGTGGTCAAGAATGTGATTCTCGACGACCTAAAAATGTCTCCGTACTCCGCTCGGATCGAGTTTGAACGGATCTATACCAACGCCCAGGACATGCACGAGCTAAAGCGCGAGCAGCTGACCGCCAGCGTCACCTACGTATTCCGCGATAGCGTTCACAATCAACAATTGGCGGTCAATCCGCTCGGCCTCACGATCATCCGATTTCGCGTAGATCAGGCCTTCAACTGAAGGGAGAAACACCATGAGTTTCGAGTTGATTTTGCCCTTCTTTCGACCCATCGAGGCGTTGCTTTTAGACGATACCGTCAGTGAAATCATGGGCAATCCAGACGGTGTCTGGTGGTTCGAAACACGGGGTCAACTTGCATGCGCTGAGGGAGTGCGATTTGATCCCAAAGCGTTGATTGC
>PMHI01000129.1:937-4236 GCA_003156615.1 Acidobacteriaceae bacterium
GTGACTATACGCAAGTTTCGCCAGAAGCGTTACACAATCGAGGAACTAATTGAAGCCGGTTCTCTCACTGAGGAGATGGCCAATTTTCTGCAGGTTCAGGTGCGCGACGGCAAGACGCTTTTAATCAGCGGTGGAACCGGCAGCGGCAAGACAACTTTGCTCAATGCGCTTGTCGATTTCATTCCTCAGAGCGAGCGTATCGTCGTCATCGAAGACACCGCCGAGCTGCGGATCAATCATCCGAACATTCTGGCCGCGGAGTGTCAGATTGAAATGCTCAAGACCAAGGTGAATTACGACACCCTATTGCAAGCGTCCCTGCGCTGGCGGCCTGATCGGATCATCCTGGGCGAAGTCAGAGGTGAGGAAGCGCGGACACTTTTGGACTCTTTCAACACTGGCCATGGTGGGTCGATGGCGACCATTCACGCCAATTCGCCGGTGAAAGCATTGCGCCGGTTTGGCGACTTGGCCATGCGGTCTCACCAGCAAGCTACGCGCGAAGACCTGGCCACGGAAATAGCTGATTCTGTCGATTACGTCATCCAGATCAAACGCTGCCCGGACGGCCGAAAAGTCAGCGACATTGTTCAGGTCACGGGCTTCAACCGTGACCGCAAGATGTACGAATGTGATTCGGTCTATTCGTTGGCAGCGGAAAGCTCTTTACTCACAACAACCCTTGGAGGAAATTAACGATGCCCCTACTCGAAGTTCAGCACATCAAGAAGGTAACTGCCGCAGTTCAGCTCGAAGAGTCTGTCGCGGTCGCAACAGACAAGTACGCCGCCTTCATTCGTGCCAGCGCCGACGACGTGATCAACAAGGCCCTGGAGTATGTCTTTGCGAAGGATAAAGACTTCCAAAATTTTCTCGCGAGTGATGCCAGCCGAAATCCTGTGCCAGCCTCGCTCCGTGTGAGAGAGCCTCGGGCCGCAGGGAAAGGTCCCAGGGCCAGTAAACCACCTGTATCCGTAGCAAGGAAGGCTTGATTTTCTTTATTGAGAATTGTGGTGGAACCAACTCCGTGCTGCGCACGGGAAAAATGATGACACTCCACCCCTCACAGGGTGGTGCGAAGTAAACTCGGGTAAACCTCAAGACCCGACACAAAGAATCAATGACTTAGCATCGACGGGTTTACCTGGGTAAACCTGCGGAAAACGGAAAACGTATGGCATTGATGGATGAAAAGGAAATAGGGGCCGGACAATTAGAGCGATCCGCATACAGGCTAAACACCGTCGCCACGAAGATTGGCGGACAGGAACTCGTGAAACTGAAAGGCCTGGCAGCACGGCGCAGACAGAGCACTTCCGACCTCATCCGTGAGCTGATTCTAGCCGAGCTTGAAAGGGACAGCGGACCTTCAAGAGTGGACCCGATTCTCAGCGAAATTGTCGGTGTGCGACTGCTTCTAGTGAACCTCTTGAGGCCTCAGGCGACGGGCCAGGCGCCTTACTCGGCGGTTGGCTTTGAGGCGCTGCTCGATCAGATCAAGCAGGTAAAGCGCCAGGTGGCGCTCGACATTCAACGCGACTCCATAGGAGAAAACAGCAAATGAAATGGGGCAGAAATGAATCTGTGATCTGGCCCCCTCATGGCCCGGTCAACACCTATGGCGCGATTTTTCTTTCGTTCGTCGCATTGTGCTCTTTTGTGTACCTTCGATTTGCGTTCGCACTCACGCCACTGCAGCAGTTCTACTTGCCCTATTACGTGCGCTCAGGCATAGAAGGCCTGATGCACAAAGCGGACAAATACGAGCTTGTGATGGTACTCGGCAGGGAAGGTCCCGCGCGTCTCGCCGCCGATGATGACGTTATCTCGCGCAAGAAGAAACCAGCGCCAGGCCCAAAGCAACTTCCGCTTGAACTGTCGCCAGCCGGGATATCGAAAGGCCTCATTTATGTCTACCAACAGCCGAAGACTTCCTACCTGAACAAGCCGCTGAACACCTACTTTCAGGAGACCATCTATGGCGGCCAGAACCTCTGGGACATCTTCTATTGGCCTGTCCTTTTCGGCCTCGCAACGCTAGCGTTTCAGCTCCCAGTCTCCGTCGCCCGCGACGTTGCTCGACGCAGGGAACTCAGGTACGGCCGGCGGCTCAGGGGGCCCGAACGGCTTACCCCGAAGGAGTTTAACCAGAAGGTCCAAGGCGATGGCATTGGTATCAAGACGGACTACATGAAGGACATGCTACGGATTCCCGCGAGGGCAGAAGCGCAGCACATTCAGGTCATTGGTGACACGGGAGCCGGCAAAACTACGATCGTTCTGCAAGTGCTTCGCCAGATCCGCGCGCGCGGCGACTCCGCGATCATCTACGACCCGGCGCTCGAATTCACACGGCGGTTCTATGAACCCAGCCGCGGCGACGTGATCCTGAATCCTCTCGACAAGCGATGCCCCTACTGGGGACCTTCCGAAGAGCTCCGCAGAAGTTCAGAGGCTGATGCGCTCGCAGTCTCACTCTTCCAGCCCCCCCAGGATAAAAAAGGCGAGTTCTTTGTGGAGATCCCGCAACAAATCTTTGCCCATTTGCTCCGCTATGGACCGAGCCCGAAAGACCTCATCCAGTGGATGAGCAACCCAGCCGAGATCGATCGGCGCGTTTCCGCGACGGAGGTGGCGAACTATATCGACCGTGCCGCTGGACCTCAGCGAGTTGGTGTGCTGGCGTCCCTCAGCAAAGTAGCGAAGAGTCTCCGGCTGTTGCCCGAGAAGGGTACTGGCAATGGAGAATGGTCGGCAACGGAGTGGTCAGAAACGCGCAAGGGCTGGATCTTTATTACGTCTCTGCCAGCCGAGCGCGAGGCTCTTCGGCCCCTGCAAAGTGTCTGGATTGACATGCTAGTCCTTCGGCTTCTCAACGAGCCAAAGCCTGGCCAGAAGCGCGTCTGGTTTGTGCTCGACGAGTTGGCCAGCCTGCAGCGTCTTCCGCAGTTGGCAACGGCGCTGACCGAGAATCGCAAAAGCAATAATCCGATCATCATGGGCTTTCAGGGAAAAGCGCAGCTGGAAGTGATCTATGGACACTTGGCAGAGGTAATGCTTTCGCAGCCGTCGACCAGTATTTACCTCAAGACGAAAGAGCCGAAGGCCGGCGAGTGGGTCAGCCAGGGGATCGGCAAAGTAGAGGTNNAAACCCGTTTCGATGGGTCCCGTTCCGGGCGGAACTTCACGCTTGATCGTCAGATAGAACCCGTGGTGTTGGAGTCGGAGATCTCCGGACTTCCGGACCTGCATGCGTTCATGAAGTACGGCAACTTTGTTACCGGCTTCTCTTTCCCCTA
>PMHI01000450.1:0-1269 GCA_003156615.1 Acidobacteriaceae bacterium
GCCCTACGGAACGCATTTAGGATGAGAGGGATTCGGTCGATCCGCCACCCGGGACGCCTTTACGAAGAGGATGACCCTCGCGGCGTGATCACCCCACCCACGTCGAAGCTGCGGGACTACTGCGGGGAGTGGAATTTCGGGCGTGGTTTATATCCCGGAGGCAACCCCTTCGTAGCGAAAGCGAAGTCATCGGGCACGCGAAGTTCGACGCGGCCCTCGGGGGTTAGTTTGTAGGGATGGCCGTCGGGATCGACCGGAGTTCCAGCCAACCCCTCCGCGGCCACGAGTTCTGCCATGCTTAGAGGCAAGCGTCCGGTGCGTTCTCCGAAGCGGGTCACGGCTTCTTGCAGATGCTGGACGTCTTCGTCCACGCGGAGCGCACGAAGATGTTCGACTGCATTGTCTCGAATCTGTTTGTCCTGGGTAGTCTGGTAAGTCGCCGACCACAGCATCCGGGCCGTCTCATACTCGCCGGCATGCTGTGCCATCTGCGCGGCCATTACCTTCAAAAAAGGATGAGCGTTCGGAACCTGCGATCCGCGCTCGAAGGTTTCGGCGGCTTTCTTGTAGTCCCGAAGCTCCATGTAGTAGACGAAGCCGAGGTCGTAATAGAGTTTCCAGTTATCGGGATTGTTCTGAATGCCGTATTCCATCAACTCAATCGCGCGCTCGGGTTGGCCAGCGCCGTGCGGTGGTTGGGGCGCAAGAAAGCTGGTGCCGAATTCGTATGCCACCAGCAGATGCGGATCCAGATGAGTCGTAATTTCAAGCAGCGGCGCCAGCAGGTTGTAGCTGGCAGCGAAGGAATGATGCCGATAGCCAAAGTATTGCACGGCGCGAGTCCAGTAAATGCAGGCCAGCAGCCCGTCATAACCGAGACTGGCGCGCTTGATCACCGTCGGCGAACTCAGGAAGAGAACTTCATCGAGCGTGGCCTGCGGGCGGAGCCGGTCGGTGCGATGAAGCACAAACGCACTGGCAGCCAGCGACAGGATCAGGCAGGCGCCTGCGACCATCGTGACTTTCTGCCGAGGCTTCATTTCAGGTCACTCATTTCAAATCACGGTGCTCGAAAATCAGCACGGCTCCGCTCAGCGCCATCGTGGCGTAGAACAAGGCGTAGAGAGTGTTCTGCAAGATGAGTTGTCCGGCGACCGGCTGTTCATGCGCGATGGAAGTAATCACATTGAATGCCGAGAAGTTGGGCACCAAATAGGCCGCGCCCGTGGCCAGCCAGCGGGAGAATCCATGGGCCATGCCCGCGAAATT
>PMHI01000450.1:1278-14969 GCA_003156615.1 Acidobacteriaceae bacterium
GCCACCAGAATCAGCGCGTCGGCGCGGACGAATTTGTGAGAAACATAGAACAGCGCGGCGAACACGCCGATCGCCATGAAGAAGGTATTTACCACCAGCGTGCCGGCCAGCCCGAAGAACTTGCCGACAATGAACTCCCAGCGGCGAACTGGACGGGAAAGCACGGTGTAAAGAGTTCGCTTTTCGATCTCTTTGGAAACCAGGCCGATGCCGATAAAAATTGCAATAACGATGCCGAACAGAGAAACCGCGGTGAGGCCAAGATTGATGACGACCAACTTCTCGATCTCAATCGAAATCTGGCCCACAAGAATGGCCGCTCCCGACAGCAGCAGCGCGAAAGCGATCAGGTTGTAGAGCACGCGGTCGCGGACCGCTTCGCGGAAAGTGTTGGAGGCAATGTGCGCGATGCGAGCTCTCATACCGTCCTCCCGGCAGTGGTCTCGGCGCGCCGCAGTTTTTCGACAAAGTATGCCTCGAGCGACGTGCGTACCGGAGTGATCGCAATTAAACGCAGGTGCTCGCGGCGCAGGGCGTCGATCATCGCGTCCTGCTGGTTCTCGGCAACGATGGCGCGGACCCGGTCTCCGGTGACGTGGCATTCCGCACTCAACGTCTTGATCGAGGCCGGAATTTGTGTACCGTGCCAGACTACCTCCACTTTGCCCTGGACGCTGGAGGTCAGATCTTCGACTGCGCCCACGCCGCGGAGTTCTCCCTTGTGAATGATGGCAACGCGGTCACAGAGTGTTTCCGCGTCGGAGAGAATGTGGGTGGAGAAGAACACGGTCTTGCCTTCGCACTTGAGCTGCTCCATCAGGTCGCGCACTTCGCGTCGGCCCATAGGGTCGAGCCCGGACATGGGCTCGTCGAAAAACACGAGCTTGGGATCGTGCAGGATGGCCTGGCCGATTCCCACGCGCTGCAGCATGCCTTTGGAAAACTTGCGCAATTGCACGGCCTGCACGTCGCGCAATCCGACCTGCTGGAGTACTTGCTCGACACGATGTTTGCGCTGTTTGGCGGGAACGCCGGAAAGCTGTCCGTAATATTCCAGCAGTTCGTGAGCCGTCAAATGGTCGTAGAAATAGGGCTGCTCGGGAAGGAACCCAATCTGGGCTTTTACCGACGGGTCAGTCCACTCGTTGCCCAGAATGCGCGCCGATCCGGCGGTTGGGAATACCAATCCCATGAGCAATTTGAGCGTCGTAGTTTTGCCGGCGCCGTTGGGGCCGAGGAAGCCGAAAATCTCCCCGTCCTCGACCGTGAGGTGCAGCGGTTGCAATGCGCGCTTCGGGCGCTTGCGCCAGAAACCCACGCTGTAGGTTTTTTCCAATCCCAAAATTTCTATGGCAGACATGGCAAGAACACAGTTACTAAAGAAGTCATCTTCTATTACAGGAAAAAATTATATGCGAATCCGATTGGGAGTAAAGTGGGCGCAGGGGCGCGGCATATTACGAAAGTAAAAGGTGCGGCCAGCCGGTCGGTCAGCTTCGATGACGCCCGGCCGGAAATTGGCGGACGGGCTCTTAGTTACTGGCTGGTGACAAGGCCCGGCACGCCGCATAGGTTGCAACCAGAGTGGTGTTGCCCGCCGGCTGGAGGCGGATCACCAGATCTTCGACGGAGCAGTAGGCGCGGGTGCCGGTCATGGCGCTGATAGGGGTTCCAGTAGCATAGAACTGGTTGTTGATGGGGCTTCCCAGGCCGGCGCTTCCTGTGGCCGTAAAGCTGTAGCCGCTCTTGGGACCGCCCCCGGCCAGAGACTGGTCGAGGAGACAAGCCGTGGTGATGCTGGGAGTGCAAGGCTGCGCCCCGCCCAACGACGCCAGCGTTGCCGGGAAGCCTACGGTTTCGTAGGAGCCGAAATACCCGGCTTCGGCGACGTCAATCGTGTGCATGGAACCTGCCGCGGACGAATCGTTGGCCGCCATGCGAGCCCGCAGTAAGTTGGGGATGGCGATGGCAGCGATGACCAGGATGATCGCGATCACGATGAGGAGCTCAATCAGGGAGAAGCCCTTCTGCTTCAGCATGGGGATCCTCCCGTCTGTCGCCCTTAACCCGAGCAAACCGTGGTCTTCGCCCGACATACCAAAACTGTTGCACTTAACAGGCCATGTCAGTCGAACCTTGGGTCTGTTACGGCAGTAACCATTTCTCGTTTCGAATGGTTTGGCTGACCGGCGAAAGAACAAAAGGGCGGCGGATTTCGATCCGCTGCCCTCTGGCTTGGTACCCGCTCTGGGTACTTTGTCAATCCAGTCTAGGTTAGTTGTTCATCGGGGTCAGGCCCAGGCTCCTGAAGAAGTTGGCTAAACGCCGGTTCTGCAAGGCTGTTCCTCAGGGGAGGACCACCGCTCCTGCGGCTGCGACACCCCCGACCTTCTACACTACGCAGTGCCTATCTCGAGCACGACGGGCAGCAAGTCGTTCATACACAGTGACGTATAAGGCTGTGGAGTGTAACGCCGAACGCTGTATGTTCTTGAGTCTAGCTTGTTGCACTCCTGCTACCAAAAGCAGCGCAAGACCAGAGTAATCGGAGCCTTATCAGGGGACCCATGGGTCAGGCTGGGTGACAGAAATTGTCAAAATGAGAAGCCAAACGGCGGCGAGCGAGCAAAAGAACACCTAGCTCCCCGGATCGGTTGTTGCAGGAACCATTTTGTTGTCGATAATTTGAGGCGACCTGTAGGTCCGCAAGGTTGAATTGCGCTTCGACATCCAACTCTCGAGCCAAAGAGTTACCGAGGTGGTCGCCAAGATGAGAGTCCAGGGAATTACGGGAGACTTGAGCGCCCACGACACGCCAAAACGTACCAGCAGAAGCCAGGCCATGGTGAACCCAAGACCGTAAACCATGGCGGCGATGCGCCGCGATTTGTTGGGAAGGGCATAGGACGCCACCGACTGTACCGCTAGCGCAAAGGGTAAGCTCACAACCAAGTCGACTAAATAGTGCTGTCCGCTTCCCAGCGTGGCAATCACGGTCAGGAAGAGGTAGAAAATTAGGGCCGCACGCAGAGCACGCGGAAGACCTCTGCTATTCCACCAGAGCAGCACTACCCAACCCATGTGCAGCGAAGGCATTCCATTGCGAGGGATACCCAGCGGGAGCGGCATCTTTTGCAGCGCGAATGTCGATAAATCCTTGTATGGAAGGCTGTTCCAGGGAAAGTCTCGCCCGAAAGCGTAGAGGGGTCCGGTGGCGGGCACGACGTTATACAAAAGCCACCCGGCAACGCCGGCAAGCAACAGCACAGTTAGCATGTGCCACGACACCCGCCTTGCAGCAGCCGGAATTTGCCAGGCGCACACAACCGCCATCGCGAACGGCAGGGACAGGTACGTCAGCAACGTCATTCGAGTAAGGACGAGGCTGCCATACATGATCCTTCCCATCCAAAAACTGGGCTGAAACCCCAGGCTTCCGTCGAAGGCATACAGCCAGGCGTCGTCTGTCTGGGGACTCAGGCCGCTGGTCAATCGCAGCACGTTGGCGCTAGCAAGTATGAAGAAAACCAGAACCAGGGCCGGTACCAACAGCGCCCTGGCGTTTTCCCGGCCCTCCCGCTCCGACCACAAAGCGCGAAGCCCAAGCAGTAAGAGCGCGCCGAAGCCCAGTGCCGCAAAACCGCTGGCCACGTGAAGCACCCAGAATGGAACCTGGGGGAGGTGGATGACCTTGATGAAGAGCGCCGAGACCAACAACCAGGCGTAGATTTCCCAACGCGAAGGGGCGCCACGCAGAAAGAAGGCAAACCCACCGGCAATGGCGAACGGCAGGTAAGGCTCATCAAAATTGGTGAGTAACGCTCCTGCAATCACGAGCGCTGCCCAAACAGCCGACAGGCTAACTAGAGGAATGAGCGAATTCTGTCGCAAAGGAGTAAGCTTCTCCCACGCCATACGAGAAACACCTCGCAAAGTACCCGCCATCGGCAGACGAGTTTGCGGTAATTGTAAATCTGGGGTTGGGAAAATCCTCCGTTACCACAGTTTGTCGAGAGCAATGCAGGATCGGAAACAAGGCTACGGACTAGATCTGCTCCGGAAGTTGTACCGTTTTTTGTGTTTCCCATGCGACGGGGCGGTGAGGCGAGGGAAAATATGAAAGGGCAGCGGATTTCGATCCGCTGCCCTCTGGCTTGGTACCCGCTCTGGCTACTTTGCCAGTGCAGGCTAGGTTAGTTGTTCATCGGGGACAGGAGCTGGCAGGCTGCGTAGCCGCCCACGATTGTGATGGTACCTGCCGGCTGGGTGCGAACCACACCGTCGTCGGTTGCGCAGAAAGCCTTCGTGCCCGTCGTGCTCGAGACTGGGGTTGCCGTCGTGTAGAACGTCGGGGCTGCCGCAGCTCCAGCAGCGGTGGCGGTAGCTGCAAATTTGTAGCCGCTCTTACCGTTGCCGCCGGGGCCGTCTGTGGCCAGGTTGTCGTCAATCAAGCAGCCATTGGCCGTTCCCGGAGTGCAAGGCTGCGTCCCGCCCAACTGGGCCAGCGTGGCATAGCCCACTGTCGGATAGGCGCCGTAGTAGCCGACTTCACCGACAATGATGGTGTGCTCGGAGGCGGCCGCGGACGAATCGTTGGCAGCCATACGGGCGCGCATCAGGTTAGGAATTGCGATAGCTGCGATGATCAGGATGATGGCAACCACGATCAGCAGCTCAATCAGTGAGAAACCCTTCTGTTGTTTCCGCATCTCTATTTTTCCCCTCTTTTGGACTTTCGTTGATTTCATGCTGGTCATGGCAATGACGCAGTCGAACTTGATAATGGCACTTGCCGGGCCAAACCCGCTAGTTACCTTGGTTCCGGTCGGATTGAAAGCAAGGTCTTTATTTTCATTACAAGGCCAAACTTCAGATCTCTTCAGCATTATTGTATCGCGCTTGGAGACCTGGTTTCATGCCAAAAACTGTCACCGACCTGACGGTTCGCGGCAACTGTTGCACTGGCGGCAGACCATCTCAGAACGAGCCAGCATCTGGATCTTGCAGGGTTACGCCATTCCTTCACAGAAGTAACTTACGAGGCTAGGCTGTGCTGCGCGACAGAAGTACTGGTGCATATAATCGTTTTGAGACAACGCGAGGATGGAGACATTGGTTTCAAGTGCGACAGCGACTAGGGTACAGCCCACGGTGGCTTCCCGCCCACCGGAGCGTTCATTTATTTCGGGTGAGAGGCGAAGCACGGTATTGTGCCTTCTATTGGTGCTGATGACGTTTGCTGTTTACAATCCCATCGTCCACAACCAGTTCACAAACCTCGACGACGACATCTACATTCTGGATAACACACATGTGCGCGCGGGCCTGACTTGGGGCACCGTGAAATGGGCGTTCACGAGCCGTGACGCCGCCAACTGGCACCCGCTTACCTGGCTCTCGCACGCTCTCGACTGCCAACTCTTCAAGCTGAACCCGGCCGGTCCCCACTATGTGAACGTTCTATTGCACGCGGGGAGTGCGGTCCTATTGTTTCTGCTGCTGGAGAGCGCTGCGGGACTTACCTGGCCCAGCTTCATGGTAGCGGCGCTGTTTGCCCTCCATCCGGTAAATGTCGAGTCCGTGGCGTGGGCCGCGGAGCGAAAGAACGTCCTCAGTATGCTCTTCTTCTTGCTTACCCTCCATGCCTATGGATGGTATGTGCGCCGTGGCGGGGGAGTGAGACGCTACGCAGTAGTGGCCGCTCTTTTCGCGCTGGGATTGATGGCAAAGTCTGAGATCATCACGCTGCCGTTCGTGTTGTTGCTGTGGGATTATTGGCCACTCGAGCGAATGGATGGAAGTTCAGTTCTCAGTTCTCAGTTCTCAGTTCTGAGGGAAGGGCCTAACCAAGAGGCTCCCGGTCCAACTGCGCCGGTTCCGCGGTCGTTCTCATTCTTGCTTCTGGAAAAGGTGCCGCTGCTGCTGCTATCGGCGGGCAGCGGTGTGATCACTTTGCTGGCGCAAAGCGCTGGTCACGCGGTGCGAACGCCGATCGCCCGAGTGCGGTTCGGGAACGCAGTGGTTGCCTACATGCGCTATCTGGGAAGTGCATTTTGGCCGGTGAAGCTGGCGGTGCTCTATCCGCACCCCGGTGTCTCTCTTCCGACTTGGGAAGTCCTTGCCTCGGCCGCATCGCTGCTCTCGATAACTGCACTTGTGCTGCATTGGCGGAGTCATCGTTATCTGGTGGTGGGTTGGTTCTGGATGCTGGGTACGCTGGTTCCAGTGAGCGGAGTGGTTCAGGTGGGCGTGCAGGCCATGGCCGATCGCTATGCCTACTTACCTTACATTGGCTTGTTCATCTGCGTGGCTTGGGGATTGGTGGAGGTGGCGCGGGAGCGGAAGATCCCGGCTGTGTGGCTCGGGGTGCCTGCGCTTTTAGTCTTAGTAACTCTGGGAGTGCTCAGCCGCCGTCAGCTGGCTTATTGGCACGACAGCGAGACTCTATGGAGACACACTCTGGCGGTGACTCAGCGGAATTTTATGGCGCATGACGCCCTCGCCCGTGCTCTGGCCAAGCAGGGTCGAATCGAAGAGGCGATTGTCGAGCACAATGCAGCCCAGAGTCTGGATGCGTATTCTGCCTCTGACATGGTCACCTTCGGGATCTTCGAGCAAACCCATGGGCACGCGCAGGAGGCAATTGAGCAATACGGGCGGGCTCTCAGGGCGTCGCCGGATTCGAATGCGCGAGCGGCTGCACTGAGCGGCCTGGGTTCGGCCTTCCTGCAGACGGGGGACATCCGCCGCGCAAAAATGAGCTATACCGACGCGCTACAGGAGAATCCTGATAACGCCGCTGCTCTCGTAGGCAGCGGCTTGCTGGCGGAGCGGGATGGCGATTTCGCGCTCGCGGTAGCCCGGCTTTCTCATGCCGTGGAGGCGGAACCCAGCGACGTGAGCTATCTCCTGCTGGAACAGGCTTTGCGTCGAGCGGGTGGCTTGGCGGAGGCAGACGACGCCGAAGCGCACGCGCAGCGGATTTCCCACGATTTCGCTCAAGCCCAGCGATCTACCGCGCAGGTGCTGACTGCGGCTGGCATCACTCCCAATTAGAAGGCGGCTGCGCAGGGAATGCGGGCGTTCTCCGCGCGCGGCGGATCGTTTTGCTTCATTGCGCTCTTACCAGCAGGCAGGTTACGTCATCGTGCTGCGGGGTCGCGCCAACGAAGAGATCGAGATTGGCCATGAGTTGGTCGAGTAACCCCTTGGGAGTGGCGGACACGCCCGCCTCCAGCGCGCTGAGCAGGCGCGTTTCGCCGTACTCTTCCTGGCGGGCGTTTTCTGCCTCCACCAAGCCGTCGGTAAAGATGATGAGCCAATCGCCGGGGGCGAGCGTGAGGCTGGCCGATTCATACTTCGCCTCGGGCTGTATGCCGAGGGGTAAGCCGCCGACGTCGAGACGCTCGATCGCTCCGTTTTTGCGGCGCAAGACCGGGTTGTTGTGCCCGGCATTGATGTAATGGAAAACTCGACGGGCTGCGTCGTACTCTGCCAGAAAAGCGGTGGTAAAACGCAATCCGCCCTGGCTGTTGGAGCAGGCGTACTTATTCATGTTCGCTACCAGCTCGGGCAGGGCGACCTGCGCTGTAGAAAGCGTTTTGAGGCTGGCCTGAAAAGTGGCCATGAGCATGGCTGCAGGAATGCTCTTGCCGGCAACGTCGGCCACGGCGAAGACCACGCGATTTTCTTCGTTGGTCGGGCCGGGACGAGGAAAGACATCGTAGTAATCGCCGGCCACGGTGTTTGCCGGGCGTGTAGTGTAGGCAACCGAGATGCCGGGAATCTGCGGCGGAGCGCCGGGCAGCAGCCAGGTCTGGATCTCGCGCGCAATCTGCAAATCACGCTTCATCACAACGCGATCGCCAATCTCCAGTATGAGCAGCACAAACATCAGAAGACCGCCAAAGAAATGGAAGTCGAATTCGACGACGTGCAACTCGTGTCCGGCATCGTGATAGCGAAAGCCGCTGCTGGGAAATACCAGCATGATCAGAGCCGCCAAAAGCAATACGCGGCGCGCGGGTGAAAGTTTTTCGAGGACTGCCCAGAAGAATTCCTTGACGACGTGCAAGTGGTGTCCGCGCCGGGTAAGCCCCTCTGGCGTTTTGGCGGCTACGTCGCGCGAATAAAGGCGGTAGCTGCTGCGGGCTTCGGTTTCGAACTGCGACCAGAGCTGGCTCACCTCCAGGCCTTCGGTGACCCGCTGCCAGAATTGGCGCAGCCGTACTCCGAAGGGAACACGAGCAGTAGCCGGTGGGGACGCAGTCGCCATGGGAGTGCAGTGATTATAGAGGATCGCAAATTGACGTTGACAACGTTCAGAACAACGCCAACTGCTCGTCGAGCACCTGCACCGGCCCCTTGTTGGCAGACATCGCCCCCCGCGAGTCAGCGCGGGGGATGCCGTATTTCTGGCGGAAGCGCGCGATGAGTTTTGCCACGTGATTGCCATAGGACGGCGGCAGAAATGAGCGGTCTCGATAGCGCTGGCGGTAGTTCTCCACCAACTGGGGGAAGTGTTGCTCAAGGAAAGGAAGAAAAACCGCTGCTGAACAGGGTTTCAGGAACAATGGTCCGGCGAAGATGTGGCGGGCTCCGGCCGCTGCGGCTGCGCACACCACGGCCTCGAGATCCGCAGGTGAATCGGTAATACCGGGCAGGACGGGCGAGCAATTCACGCCTGCGGTTATCCCCGCTTCGCTGAGCTGGCGAAGCGCATCCATCCGCAAATCCGGGCGAGGGGCGCGCGGCTCCAGAATCCGCGCCAGTTCGACGTTCAAGGTGGTCACGGTGATGTGGATAGACAGCGCATTGTTCTGCGAGACCCCGCGCAGAAGATCCACGTCGCGGACAATGAGATTGGATTTGGTGACAATCCGCAGTTCGAAGCCGCGATGGCGAGCGAACTCTTCGAGAATGCCGCGTGTGACTTCGTAGCGGCGCTCGGCCGGTTGGTAGGGATCGGTTGCAGTGCCGAGCGCGATGGCTTCCCCCGGCCCCACCCGCCGCAGTTCGCGCCGCAGCACGTCAGCCGTGTGTTGTTTGACGTAGATCTTCTGCTCGAACTCGGCGCCGTCGCGCATTTCCATGAATTCATGGGTGTAGCGGGCATAGCAGTAGCGGCAACCGAATTCGCAGCCTCGGTAAGGATTGATGGTCCAGGTGAATGGCATTCCGCGTCGACTGGTCGAGCGGTTCAGCAGGGATTTCGCGGGGAGGGTGAAGTATTCGACGTTGCGCCCCTCGCGCAGGGATTCGGCCTCTGAGGCCAGCCGGGCGATGCCGACCAGCCGGGATTTCTGCGGAAGCGGGAACAAGGGCGGGGACGGTTCATACATAGATTCGCCTTTTGTTCGCTATCATAGCGCGCCCCGAAGAACTTGTCGAGCCTCGTCTGCGAGCGTTGTCTAGGAGCGGTGGTGGTGCAGTTTGACTCGGGGCGGCAGCGTGCGCACCGGAGATCCCCTCCGGCGCGCTCAGGCCGGCTCTTGTCCCGCCAGAGAAAACGCGGGACTTCGGGGGTTGACGCCGCAAAGGCGCTGCGTTGAAGATTTTCAAATTGAGCCACTACTCTGCGAGCCTGAATTTGCGAGCTGGGGATTTGCGCGTGGATGCCGTCACCGCGGGTGAGCAAGAAGACCGTCCACAAATCGCTGAGTTTGATCAATGTTTTCCGACATTTGTTTTGCTTTCTGGGTTGCGGATGCCGCTTCATCAGCGCGACCACACTGCCTCAGGGCGCCCGCCAGCAGGAGGTAACCAACGTCGGTGGGCACAATCGCTACCCCGCGGGAGTATGCCTGTACAGCCGCCTTAAGGTCTCCGGATTTTTGCGTAACCACGCCCAACCCAATCCAGGCGCGTTCGCTCCGAGGCCGAAGATCGGTTGCGGCCTGGAAGCTTTTTCTGGCATCTGGCAGATTTCCCAGCTGGTCATAAATGCTGCCCATGTTGATGAATGCGCCAGCTCTCAATCTCTCATCCTGGGTAAACTCTATCGTCTTCTTGTATTGCTCAAGAGCACCCGACAGATCTCCGTGACTAAGCTGATAAAACGCGATATTGATGTTGCTTAGGGGATCGGAAGGACGAATAGCTGCTGCCCTCCGGAAGTGCGGTATGGCACCTTCGAGATCTCCTTGCTCCAATAGGGAGTTGCCTATGCCGTCGTCGGCAACATAGTTGTCGCTCGTAACCGCCGCAGCGTGTGACCACAATGCCAGATCGCTCTGCCAGTATCCGATTTGCCTGTGGGCGGCCATAGCCAGGCCCGCCAGGACCACCACGCATATCGCGGACAAACCCTTGGAAAGATGCCGGCGCTCGGCGAAATCGGCTGCGCTCCAGCAGATGGCAAGAAAAAGTCCGATGAAAGGCAGGTAGGCATAACGATCCGCCATGGCCTGCACGCCAATCTGAACCAGGCCAATCATGGGGACCAGGGTTCCCAAGAACCAGAACCAGCCAACGATGCAATAGGGGCGCTTCCTTGCCACGACGACTGCCGTCGTCAGCAACAACAAAAGACTTGCCAAAGTTACCTGCGCCAACTTCAGCGAACCTGGCGAATAGGGATACATCAGCGAAAGATGTGAAGGCCAAACTGCCTTTCCCAGGTAGCGAGCGTAAGCAACGACGGCGTTCTCAAGTCGGACCGGGAGCGGAGACTTCGCAAAAGAAGTGATGGCGCCTGCCGCTCTCTGCGCTCTCAGGGTTAAAACCGCATCTACCAAGGACATTCCGAGAAGCGGGACTTTTTCCAGAACGAGCCAAGAGACGGTCTTGTTTTCGAGGGAACCCGTCGCTCGGACGCCGGCAGGGTGGCTCGCCGCCAGGTCCGTACGATGCAAAGGCCAGTAATCCCAGAGAAGCAAAACGAAAGGCAGAGTGATTACCTGGGCCTTGGCCATCAATCCCAGCGCAAATAAACCCGCGACAACCGCGTAGCGGCTGAGCCGGGGCTTGCTCGCGTACCAATGATAGGCGCCCAGCACGAGGAGAAAAAAAAACATGCTGAGCAGGTTCTTCCGTTCGGACACCCAGACCACAGATTCCACGTTGATGGGATGCACTGCAAAAACCGCCGCAACCATCAAGCTTCGCCCAACGTAGCCCGTTGATCGGCGGAGCACCCAAAACAGCAACACTACATTCAGGGCGTGAAACATCGCGTTCATGTAGTGGTGCCCGGCTGGATCCAACTTGAACAGTTGGCAGTCCAGCATGTGTGAGAGCCAGGTCACCGGATGCCAGTTACTCTCATCGTAACTTGTGAAGGCCCACTTTACTGCTTCCCAGCTCAATCCATTCTTGACATGGACATTGTCGGATAGGTAGCGACCATCGTCGTAGTTGGTAAACCCGTACCGGCCCGCGGGGCTGTAGAGCGCAAGAGCAGCAACAAAGAGGACGAGACCGAGAATAGCGGGTCGTCCTCCCAGCGAATGGAGCCAGTCGGGTTTGGACCCCGAGGATGGAACAGGTACCTCGCCATGAATGGCAGGATCCATGCTCCTCGCAGTAGCCGCGGCTTCCATAACTCACTATTGCTGATACCTGCGCGGGTCGGGAAGCGCTTATCTAGGATGGGGATGACTTTGGTCATGGTCTTCATTCCGCCAGTGTAAGCGCAAGGATCTGCATGCGACGCCCGGGAAGCCGTGTGCCTGCCTTTATGGTTGCTCTGCCGGTTTTTCCACCGGCTTGTCGAATACCTTGGGATCGACCGTCGGGTTGATCTCGAGGGCTGTGTATTGTGCCGTACTCGAATCCTCGCCGTTCTGCTTGTTATGGCGCATGAAAGGAACGTTCAGGCCGTTTACTGATTTCCAGTCGTCCAAGTCGGTTTCGCCCTGCACGGGGCCGCCCTGGCTGAGCGTTCGATAAGTCTCTTTCAAAATGTGGCCGCTTTGCGGGTCGACAAACCAGCGGATGGTTGCACCGGCGGCATTTACATCGAGGATGCGGGCTTCGATGGCGCCGACCTTCTCAGTTCCATCGGCATGGAATGACACATTGGCATCCTTTGAGTGCGAAGCGATGAAAACCGGATCGCGCTTGATCTGCTCGAGCGTTTCCGCCTTCTGGGAAGCAGGGAAGTCGCGCATGCCCTGTCCGGGAATGGCCATGAAGGCCGCATCCGGTGTGACCACAATCTTCATGGTTCCTCCCGGAGTTTGCATTTCCGCGTGCAGATGATCGGGGTAAACGATCACGGTTTCCATTTGCATGGGAAAGTCGCCCTGCGGCGTTTTCTGGGTCAGGGTCAGCTCTGCCTTGACGGCCTTGATTGCCGTCAGTGTCTCCTCGCCGCCCATCGCGGCCACTACTTTTGCCGCCAGAGCCTTGCCTTCTTCATTCGAAGCCGTGGGTTTGGCGCTCTCGTCTTGCTTGTCGCCCGGCGGAGGTGGAATGCTAATATCGATTTCCTTCACCGGTCCAAGTGACGAGAGAGGTTTGTCGAACTCTTTCGTGTTGCCAACCACGAGAACCGCGAGTTGATCGCGGTGCACATATTTCGCCGCCACGCGATTCACGTCGGCAGCCGTCACTTTCTGGATCTCTGCCGGGAACTTGTCGAGCCAGTCGGAGGGATACCCGTAGAATTCATAAGTCACGCGCTCAGCGAGAACTTTGTCGGGCGAATCCAGGCGAAAGATAAACGCGTTCTGGATCGCGTCTTTGGCCTCCTGGATTTCTTTGTCGGTGATAGGTTGTTTGGCCAGATTGTCGATGTCTTCATCGAGTGCCTGGATCGACTCGATCGTAGTCCCGCTCTTGGTGCCCACAACGAATTGCAGAATGCCGGGATGCCCGAAGTTTGCGCCGATGCCGCCCCCCACGTTGTAGGCTAGGCCGCGCTTGGTGCGAATGTCGTTGAACAGCCGCGAGGAGAAGCCGCCGCCGAAAGCCTCATTGAAGACGCTGATCGCGTAGTAGTCGGGATTGTTGCGCGTGGTGCCCAGCGCCACCATGTGGATGTTGCTCTGATTCACGTCTTCTTTGGGGATGAGATAGTAGCCGGGCTTGGCGGACTGATACCGAATTTCATCTTTCGGCAGGTCGGCGCCCCGAGGCCACGCCTCAAAGGCGGCGCGCAGCTTGGCTTCCATTGCGACGGAATCGAAGTCGCCACTGATGCCCAGGATGATGTGATTGGGATGGACGTACGTCGTGTGCCAGTCGAGCAAATCCTGGCGAGTGATGGCGGCGATGGTGGAATACTCAGGTTCGCGAGCATAGGGATTGTCCGCTCCGTAAGCCAGCTTGGCGGATTCGCGTGCCGCAATCTCGCCGACTTCGTCATTGCGCCGCGAGATGCTGTCGTTGGCTTGCTTCTGCGCCAGGTCGAGCTTGTCGGCGCGGAATTCGGGATTCTTTAGCAGGTCGGCGAAGACTGGGAAGACATCGTCGAAGTCGCCTTTCAGGCAACTCAAGCTGATGCTGGTTGAATCGGGCTCGCCACCGGTTTCGACTTTGGCTGCGCGCACTTCAAGAAAGTCGTCGAGCTGATCGCCGGTTTCGGTCTTCGTGCCGCCGGTACGCCAGACTTCGCCGAAGATGTCTACTAGCCCGACTTTGCGGGCCGGCTCATTGCGCGAGCCGCCGCGGATGCGCGCACTCCCGTCGATCAGCGGCAGTTCGTGATCTTCCTCGAGGAAGATCACCATGCCGTTGGACAGTTCAAT
>PMHI01000646.1:0-6043 GCA_003156615.1 Acidobacteriaceae bacterium
AGGCCTACGCCGATCTCGTGCTCGAAAGCAGCGCGGACCTGCCAACCGTGGAGCAGAGCCTGCACGAAGCCATCGTGAACAAGCGCGCTGTCGCCGGGGATCGATAACCGTTCGCGGATAAAACGTTCACTTTCCCAGTTTTAGCCCACATGTGACGGCGATTTACAAATGTTTACACACCTAAGCCCCGCGCCATTTGTGAGTGGGCAGAATCTCCCGAAAGATGCGAAAATGAGGGTAGCTTGGCCGCGCCTGGCCGCTGGGGTCATCCGACAGAAGGTCGGATGCAACCAAGCGACGGAAATGTGTGTCTGACGGACAAGCCTGGCTCGGACAAAGTTAGTTCATGCCCATCACGCAAATTCCATTCCAGGATCCGGTAGCTCCTCCCGAGAAGCCACAGCCGGAGCAGCTCGGGCTCTACGATGCCCAGGAATGGGAAACGGCCTACCGTGATGCGGATGACGATGCCCGCGTGCCGCATCTGCTCATTCAGCTGCAGGACGATCTGGCGCGCTCGCGGCGCCGCGAAGCCGCATGGATTTCGATCATTGTCCACATGATTATCATTTTCTGTATGTTTAAGATTGAGTGGCTGGAGAAATACCTTCCCTGGCACTCTGTCGTGGTGAAGAACTCGACCAACGTCAAGGATCTGACTTTCCTGGAGCTTCCTCCGGACCTGCAGAAAGTGCCACACAAGCCGAACACGAACATTATTAGCGATAAAAACCGCACCGCGATGACGCGGCATCCTAATCTGGACGTGAAGGAGTTGCGCAAGAGTCTGGCGTCACCGCCTCCCGGAGCGTCCGGGTTGAGCGGACCGCAGATGGCGCAGCAAGCACCCGCCCAGCCGTCCGCCGGTTTGACGCGGAATCCACCCGCGTCTGAGCCGCAGCAGCCGCCCCCACAGATCGCGCAGTTACAAACCCAGCCCAAGCCAGACATCAAGAGTGAGTTCAGCAAGTACGGCGGTTCCATGAGCGCGGGCGAGCAGATTCAGGAGGCGGCCCGGGCGGCCAAACGGGGCGGTGGCCAGCAGGGCGACGGTGGTGATCTTGGATTAGGAAACGCGNNCAGCGTGTGCTGCATGATGTGAAGCAAAATTGGTACGACGCAATTCCAGAATCCGCAGCGATGAAACACGGAAACCTGATCATCGAGTTCGCGATCACCAAAGATGGAAAAGTCGCGGGCATGAAGCTGGTAGCCAGCTCCGGAGACGTTCCGCTGGATCGGGCGGCCTGGGCTGGCATCACCGGCTCCAACCCATTTCCGGCGTTGCCCAGCGAATTTGGCGGACAATATCTCGCGCTTCGCTTCCGCTTCTATTACAACCCCACCAAAGAAGAACGAGAAGGACTGGAATAGTTCTTCTGGAATCACCAGCAACCACGACCCTGGCCACGTTTGCTCTACCAAACGCGGCAACGGTTCTGATTTACCATCGGTGATCCCGCCTTGCAGTGAAATGCCTCCTGGAATGCCGGCATGTTCGAGACCACGCCGTTGGTGCGGTATTTCTCCGGAGAATGCGGATCCACCGTCGCGCGCAAACGCTTCGTCTCGTCGCGGGTTTCGCCACACCAGCTTTGCCCATAGCCGACGAAGAATCTCTGCTCCGGAGTGAGCCCGTCAAGCGGTGGCAGCGTCTCTCCCTTGGTGTCGGCTTGCCACGCCATGTAAGCCAGGATCAGGCCGCCCAGGTCGGCCGTATCCTCGCCTAGCGTCAGCTTGCCGTTGATCTTGATGTCATCGATCACTGTGTAAGTTGAATATTGATCCGAGATGCAACTGGCGCGCTTCACAAATTCCTTCCCATCGTCCGCGGTCCACCAGTCGCGCAGGTTGCCCTGAGCGTCGAACTGGCGGCCTTCGTCGTCGAAGCCGTGGGTAAGTTCGTGGCCGATGGTGCCGCCGGTGTCGCCATAATTCGGCGCTGCGTCGGACTTTGGATCGAACGCGGGTGGCTGCAGCACTCCGGCTGGAAAGTTGATGTCATTCAGCTGCGGGTTGTAATACGCGTTTACCGTGGGGGGAGTCATCTCCCACTCGCCCCGGTCAAGCGGCTTGCCGATCTTGGCCAACTGCCGGTTGAATTCAAATTGCCGAGCTCGCTCCACGTTGCCCAGTTCATCTCCGCGCACGATTTCCAGCTTGCTATAGTCGCGCCATTGGTCGGGATAGCCGATCTTGTTGGCCATTCCGTGCAGCTTTACCAGGGCCTGTTGTTTGGTCGCCGGTGACATCCAGGTTAACGAGTTGATGTCCTGTTCCATGGCCGCTTCGATTTCCTTCACCATCTTTAGCGCTTCCTGCTTGGCCTCCGGACTGAAGTATTTCTCCACGTACACCTGGCCGAGCGCTTCTCCCAGGTCGCCGTCCACGTATTCCGTGCAGCGCTTCCAGCGCGGCTGCAGTTCCTGCTGGCCCTGCAGGGTCCGGCCGTAGAAAGCGAAGTTCTCGTTTAGAAATGGTGAGGAAAGAAACGGCGCATCCGCATGCACCAGGTGCCAACGCAGGTAAGTCTTCCAATCCGGCAGGCTTTCCTTGTCGAGTTCCTCATTCATGGCCTTGAAGAAGCCCGGGGAGGCCACATTCAGCGAAAACAGCGATGGCAACCCCACCTTGGTAAAGTAAACCGGCCACGGGAAATCGGGGCTGATCTTTTCCAGTTCGCCGCTGGACATCTTGTGATCCAGCTTCTTCGGGTCGCGCCGCTCCACCCGCGTCATCGAGCCTTTGGCCAGCGCGGTTTCGATGTGCATTACCGTCTGCGCTTCCGCGGCGGCCACGTCCGGCTTGTCCCCCAGCAACTCGAACATCTTCTGCACGTGCGCCCCATAGGCCTTGCGCAGCTCGACCGACTTCGCGTCGTCTTTGAAGTAGTAATCACGATCGGGCAGGCCGAGCCCTCCCTGGTCGGCCTCCGCAATCACCTGTGAAGCATCTCTGAAGTCCTGCGTGGAGTCGAAACGGAACAAGATGTTGTCATCCACCATGGCGGCCGCCACGTCGGCGATCTCCGCCTTCGAATTAATCTTTGCAATGCGATCCAGATCCGGCGTCAGCGACGCCGCACCTTTGGCCTCAATCGCCTTCTCGTCGGTGCAAGCAGCATAGTAATCGCCAATCTTCTGCGTGGTCGCGTTGCGCTTGGGGTCAGGCGTGGCGGCAGCCTCCAGAATTCCCCGCAGCCGTACGCGATTCTCGTCCTGCATCTTCGAGTAGGTATCCCACGAAGACTGATCGGGAGGAATGGGATTGCTCTTTATCCACCCGCCGCAGGAATATTGGAAGAAGTCCACACAAGGATCAACGCTTCGATCCATCGAGGTAACGTCGAGGGCCGGCGCATACTTCGACGCGGTGGGCGCGGGAGCTTGTTGTGCGCTGGCCATTGCAACCAGGGCGACACTCACAAGCGCAATTATGTCTGTACGCAGATCTGCCATGAAAGACCTCTTCCCGTTGGGATCAAACCGTTGGAATCAATAGAGTATAAGGCTTCGCAATCCAATCTCGTTCAATGCCCGGGCGCAAAAGCTCCGCCAGCGGCAAGCCGGATTCCACTAGCTCTTGCGCAGCCGGATCGATCCATCCCCGGTGTGAATTACCAGCAGATTTCCGCCGCCATTCAGCTTGCCGTGCACTTCGCCTTCGCGAATCTTGCCTTCGGTCGTAACCGGCAAATCCAGATCGATGTGGCCATCCCCGGTGTGCAGATCCACGTCCGCCGCCAGGTTTTCCGGCACTTCCAGCGTGACCGTGCCATCGCCGGTTTCGAGCCTCCAGCCCCTGGCCAGCGCCGATCCGGCCAGCGCCCGCGCCTCCACGCGCCCGTCTCCCGTCTTAAGGTCAAGCTCGTCAAACCGGCCGTTGGCGCGGATGTGGCCATCGCCGGTCGTCGCTCGCAGCTTGCCATCTGCGCCGTCAATCTCCTGCGAGCCATCACCGCTGTGCAACTGCATCTCTCCTTTAAAGTTGCCGAGTTCGATCTTGCCATCGCCGGTGCGCAGGTCGACCCGCCCCTCGCGCGGCATGCGGATGTTAATGTCGACGCTGTGATTGGCCCAGCCGATGGTAATGCCGTGATGCGGAAAGCGCGCGTCGATCTCGACCACGTCGCCCGTCTGGTGCTCTTCAATCCGGATGCCATCGTCACCAATCTTGTAGTGCGTCGTCGTCACCTTCGCTTCAATCGTGTTCTGGTCCCAGGTGGAAACGTGAATGTTGGCGTCAGAAGTGTCCACCCGCAGATCGGGCTTGCCGGTAATGGTATAGGTTTTCGACCATTCGTCAGCCCGCGCCGGCACCGCCGCCCACGAGCAAACCAGGCTGCCGAGAATCAGACCGATAAACAACCAGCGTTCCACACCGATGGGTTTCATAAGAATCCTCCGCCGGGCAAACACACTGCCGCCCAGCCTCTTAGACGACATTACGCGCGATTCGTGAGTTTGGTTCCATTAAAAATCGGGTCTTTGATCTACGGCGGTCTACGGAGGCGCCCGCCGTCCCAGGTACGCCATGCGAATCAGAGAGCGCTCCGAAAACGGCACGTAGAGCAGCCCTGCGCTGGCCGCGAAAGCCGCGCCCAGCCCGATCTTCTGCATCAGCAAGAACGGAGCGACCGCCCACAACTGATCGAGCGCCAGAATGAAAGGAAACATCCGCTGAAATTTCTCGCCCAAGCGCTGGTAGTCGAACCCCACTGCGGAAAGCAGGTAGCAGCGCAGCGGAATTCCCGCCCCCGCGGTCACCATCACCGCAGCCAGCAGCACGGTCGCGCCCCATCCTGGCAGAAAGGAATCGGCGACCGCGAGGACGGCCTGCAGACGAAATAGAGCGACGACATAGAAGATCAAATACATCGCCTGAACCAGCGCAAACAATCCGCGGGTCAGCCCGCGGCGCGGGATCGGAACTTCCAGCTCTGGGTGGAGGAGGTTCGTCGAATCCTCGGCCACCGAGCTGCCCTCGGCTGGACAGCCGGGGGCGGTCGTCCCCACCTGACCCTTCTCCCCACTGTTCTCGAGCGGCGCGATGAAACGATATCCGCGGCGCGCCAACGTCTCGATGTAGCGCGGACTGGACGCCGAATCACCCAGGGTCTCGCGCAGCTTGTTCACCGCGGTGTTCAAACTGTGGTCGAAATCCACGAAGGTGTCAGCCGGCCACAGCTTCTGGCGCAACTCTTCGCGCGTGACCACATCGCCGGCGCGCTCGAGCAACAAGGCCAGCACTTGAAACGGCTGCTCCTGCAGGCGCAGCTTCGCACCGTTCTTGCGCAGCTCGCCCGCGGCGAGATCGAGCTCGAAGACCCCAAACCGCGCAAGTCTGCCGGAGTTGCCTTGGAAAGCGGGCATGAGACGATTCCCGATAGACGACGACTAGCGACGCGTAGTGTAGCACCNNGCCTGCGCATCCGTAAACGGCACCCACCGTTTCTGAGCGGCGTACAATAAAGTCGTGGTGAACGCGCAACGCCAGAACGATTCCGGCCACAAGCATCAACGGCATGCGATTTATGCCACGGAAACTTCCGGCCAGCCGCCGATCGCCCTTCTGCTGCTCGCCCCCACTCTGATTCGGTACTGGCACACCATTCCCTGGAGCCTGCGCTGACGGTGGCTTCGGTCGAGCCTGAACCGTTGCTGGCGATTGTGCTTGGCCCCACGGCCAGCGGAAAGACCGCGCTCTCTCGCGCGCTCGCCGAACGCTTTGACGGCGAAGTCGTGAATTTCGATTCCGTCGCCATGTATCGCGAGTTTGACATCGGAACAGCCAAGCCGACTGCAGCCGAACGAGGCCGTACCCCGCATCACCTGCTCGATTCGATCGCGCCTACCAGCCACGTCACGGCCGGCGAATATAGCCGCCAGGCGCGGCAAGTGCTGACCGAGATCAAAGCGCGCGGCCATTTGCCAATCCTGGTGGGCGGCACCGGACTCTACCTGCGCGCCCTGCTCGAAGGACTTTTCCCCGGCCCAGAGCGGTCCGAAAAACTACGCGAGCGATTGCGCGAGCGAGCCGAAAG
>PMHI01000646.1:6067-18905 GCA_003156615.1 Acidobacteriaceae bacterium
CGCCGGAAGATGACGGAACTCTGGCAGCAACACGGGCGCGACCCGTTGCGCGGCTTTCGCATTCTGCGCCTCGGCCTCGATCCTGATCGGCAGTCCCTTTATGACCGCATCAACCACCGCGCGCAACAGATGTTCGAAGCTGGACTCATCGAAGAAACCCAGCGCCTCGTTGAGACCTACGGCGATGCCGCCGGCCCGCTGTCTTCGCTCGGCTACAAGCAGGCAGTGCAATTGCTTCGCGGAGAACTCACGCGCGAGCAAGCGTTGCAAGCGGTTCAGCAAGCTCACCGCAACTACGCCAAGCGCCAGATGACCTGGTTTCGCCGCGAGCCGCAGGTTCACTGGCTGCGCGGCTTTGGCGACGATGCGCCGATTCAGAAGACAGCGGCAGAGTGGGTCTCAGGCCTTAGGTCTTAAGTCCTTAGACCTCGGCGAATGGCAGCGCAGCTGGAGTTGGCGTCGGCCTAGCACCTAAGACCTGAGAGCCGCCCTTCTGCTATCGTTTTCTGCATGCACCGCACACTCGCCCTCTTACTGTTGACCCTCGCGCTCATGCCAACCGCATCTGCCAAGGACAAAGACAAATATCAGCGCCCCGGTCCCATCCATCTGACCCACGACGGTGAAAAATGGGCCGAGAAGACCCTGCACAAGCTGACTCTCGAAGAAAAAGTCGGCCAGGTGTTCATGATCTGGTGCCGCGCCAGCTTTCTCAACCTGGAAAACCCGGAATACCTGCAACTGCGCGATGCCATCGAGAAGTATCACGTTGGCTCGTTTGCCATGACCGTCCATGTGGACGGTCCGTATCTGCTGCGCAGCGAGCCTTACGAGGCGGCCGAACTGCTCAACCGCCTGCAGAGCGATTCGAAATTGCCGCTGTTGTTCGCGGCCGATTTTGAGCGCGGCGTCTCGATGCGTCTGATGGGAACCACAGTGTTTCCCCACGCCATGGCTTTCGGCGGAGATGGCAAGTTAGAGGACGCTGAGACCTTCGGCCGCATCACCGCCGAAGAGTCGCGTGCCATCGGCATTCACTGGAATTTCTTCCCCGACGCCGACGTGAACTCGAATCCGGCCAATCCCATCATCAACACGCGCTCTTTCGGAGAAGACCCCAAGCAAGTCGGCGATCTGGTCGCAGCCTATATCGCGGGCGCGCATGAAGGCGGAATGCTGACCACAGTGAAGCACTTCCCCGGTCACGGCGACACGGCCACCGATTCGCATCTCGGCGTCGCCAGCGTCAACGTTGACCGCGCCCACCTTGACTCCATTGAATTGCCGCCTTTCCGTCAAGCCATCGCGGCGGGGGTCGATTCCGTGATGGTGGCGCACGTGACCGTGCCGGCGCTCGATCCCGATCCCAACCACGTGGCCACGATTTCGCCGCCGATCGTCTCGGAGTTGCTGGAAAAACAGCTTGGCTTCAAAGGAATCATCGTCACCGACGCCCTCGACATGGCCGGCCTGACACGCCTGTTCGCCAACAACATCGGCCGGAGCGCGGTCGAGTCCTTCAAGGCCGGAAACGACCTGTTGCTCATTCCCGCCGACTTCCCGGCTTCATACAATGCCATGCTCCAGGCTGTTCAGTCGGGTGAGATATCCCGCGAACGGCTCGACCGTTCCGTCCTTAAGATCCTGAAAGCAAAGGCCTCTCTTCGCCTGCAGGAGGCCCGCATGGTGGATGTGAAGGCCCTCGCCGACCTCGTGGGCAAGCCAGCAAACCTGGCTTTCGGCCAGCAGGTGGCCGATACCGCGGTTACGCTGGTGCGCGACAATGACAAGGTTCTGCCCCTCAAAGCCAAGGGAACCGCGAAGGCCGGTCTTCCGTATACCACACCAGAGGAGACGCACAATCAGGTGGTCGCGGTCGTTTTCTCCGACGACGTGCGAACGGAATCCGGGCGCACTTTCACGCGCGAATTTCGGGCCCGAATCCCGGACGCGCGCCTGATTTATGTGGATCCGCGCATCGCGGCTGGGATGAGCGATGAAGTGCTGAAGGCAGTGGACGAAGCCAAGACCGTGGTAGCTGCGGTTTATGTGGTCCCGAGCGCGGGCAAGGTGGGGAATTCGATGGCGCTGGCGGATACGACCGGGGTGCTGCTCGAGCAATTGCTGGATCGCGCGGCGGAAAAGACTGCGGTCATCGCCATGGGAAACCCATACCTTGCGGCGGACTTCCCCAAGATGGAGAATTACTTGTGTACGTTTTCGAACGCAACGGTGTCGGAGTTGAGCGCGGTCAAGGCGCTGTTTGGGGAGATGGCCATTCGCGGACATCTTCCCGTGAGTATTCCCAACTTCGCCCAACGGGGGGCTGGCATCGAGCGTCCAGTCCGAGTTGCCAGTGGAGGGTCTTACTATGAGCAAAAATAAATGCACAGCATTTGTCGTAAACGCGGCCGGCTTCGCCGCACTCCTGCTCCTCGCCGCGTGCAGCGTGAATGTGAAGAAAGAGGCCAACGGGGAAGACAAGCAGGTGGACATCAACACGCTCGTCGGCGGCGTCCACGTCAGCCAACAGGCAGACATCTCCGACGTCGGTCTGTCGGTCTATCCGGGTGCCCGGGTGAAAGAAAAAGATTCCGACGGCAGCGATAAGAGCGCAAACGTGAATATTTCCGGCTTTGGCTACGGGATCAAGGTCGTGGCCGTCGAGTACGAGTCCGACGACGCGCCCGCCAAAGTGCTTTCTTTCTACAAAGACCAGTTGAAGAAGTACGGCAACGTGCTCGAATGCCACACTTCCCATCTGAACCTGGACATGAAAACGAAATCGCACGGTTCGGGGAGCGATTCGAGCGAGTTAACCTGCGAAGGCGAGCACGGCAGCAACATCGAGCTCAAGGTGGGCAGGCAAGACGATCAGCATATCGTGGCCGTCGAGCCGCAGGGCACGGGATCGAGCTTCTCGCTGGTCTATGTGCGCACCCACGGCAAGGATGCCGAGATTTAGGATGCGTGTTTTTTCGAGCCATTCGGAGGAAATCATGTTTCTACCCAACGTTTGTCGATTGATTTTTCGTTCGCTCCTCGCAGCGGCATTCGCCATCGCTATGGCGATTCCCGGTTGCGCCGCCCAGACCCAGAAATCAGACGCCGGCCAGGACGAACACCTCGACGTCCGCAGTTCGATCGGCGATTTACACGTCGGCAAGGATGCCGACGCCCAGAAGACCGGACTCCCTCTCTATCCGGGAGCCCGCCCCAAACATGAAAAAGATAGTGATCCTCTCAACTTTGGAGTCTTGACCGAGAGCTTCGGTTTCAAGGTGGTGATTGCAAAATATGATTCGGATGATGCGCCCGAGAAAGTCATCGCCTACTATCGGGACAAGCTGAAGAAGAACTACGGCAAGGTTCTCGAATGCCATACAAGCGAACACGGCGGCGATGCCCACTCCGACGTCGACGACCAACATTCCAAACAACTCAAGTGCGAAGGCGACAACACCGGCCCGGTCACCGAACTGAAAGTCGGCACGGAGAACAATCAGCACGTCGTCGCCATCGAACCGAATGACGGCCACAGCGGCTCGACCTTCGCCCTGGTCTACGTTTACACTCGCGGCAAGCAAGGCGACATCTGAAGCAGCGACAAAGAGTCATCCGGAGTGAATTGCGCGCCGGGGAGTGGTCTACCGGCGTCTACGCCCCGGCACCCCGGCTCTGGAACTTCACCTCCACCAGCTTGCGGTCCTCGTCGGACGCCCGGAACAGGGCGCGCGGCTTCAGGCTCATGAAGCTGGCCACAAACACTTCGGGGATCTGGCCGATGCGTGTGTTGTAGGTGTTGACGTCGTCGTTGAAGAACTCGCGCCGGTCGGCAATACGCTCTTCGAGGTCACTGATGCGCGTTTCGAGCTTGAGAAAGTTTTCGTTGGCCTTAAGCTGCGGATAGTTCTCCGCCACGGCGAACAGCCCGCGCAGCGCGCCGGTCATGATCAAATCCGCCGTCGCCTTCTGCCCGATGCTGGCCGCATTCATCGAAGCCGCCCGCGCCCGGGTCACCGCCACCAGCGTCTGCTGCTCGTGCTGCATGTAGCCCTTCACGGTTTCCACCAAGTTGGGGATCTCGTCGTGCCTCTGCTTGAGCAGCACGTCAATGTTGGCAAACGCGCGGTCGTTGTCATTACGCAGGCGCACCAACTCGTTGTAAAGGATGACTACGTAGATCAGCACTCCCACCCCGAATAGCAGGAACGCCGCCCCTTCGATCACGCTTCCGCTCATCTTGACTGAACCTCGTGCCTCGAAATGGCCCGCAGGAATACGCTCCAGTGAACCAGCAGACCGGGCAGGCATGCAAGTAACTTAGGAGGCAGCGTCCGAGGTAACCAAAGCCATGGGCGGAGATCATCGGTCAGCCGAAAGCAAAAAGGACCGAGCCCGCAGGCTCAGCCCTTTTGGATTCAGCCTGACTTAAGGCTTATGCGGAGTCAGATCGCAGCTGTGCTTCACCTCGTCCAAGTTCAAGCCCTCGGGCGAGAACTCTGCGATCGCCCAACCAGACTTGGTCCTGACTTCCACATTGAACACCTGGGATCCGATCACGCCACGAACGGTACCTTTGTCCATGGAAAGGATGTTGCCGCGCGTCCANNGGAACCAGTAGCCGGGATAGCCGGGATAGCCGGGGTAGCCCGGGTAGCCGGGCCTTCCCAGCGCGGCGCCCGAATCAAACTCGCCATACTTGTATTTGCCGTCGGTGCAGACCAGTTCGACTCTGGGTTTGTAGTCCGGTTCTCCCTTAAGAAAGTTGTTCGCCAGCAACTCGAACCGGACTTTCTTCGCCCCGGTCATCTTCTCTTCCGACTGAAACTCCACCCAGTTGCCGCCAGCGCTGACGCCGTCTTTTTCGTCCTGGTAAGGGCTCATGGTGCCCTGTTGCGCAGTGCCCGGTTGCGCAGTGCCCTGTTGCGCACTCGCCGACACTGCCGCCGCGAATACCAAGAGGAAAGCCGCGAAAACTGCCGCCGCGGCCGCGCCATCACGATTTTTATTGTAAAGAAAGGTCAATGATTTCAAGGTCTCCTCCTGTCGAACGTATCCCTACCTATGGAACCCCGGAGGCGGCCAAAAGTTGCACGGCAAGGTCATCTTTTCGCCTGCCGCTGCTTCACCGGGCGTCGATCCTGAGATCGATGTAGACCTGGGAACGGTCATCGAACTGGCTGACCGATTTGGTGTCGCTCTTATGGCCGTTGTATTGAGCGTAAACTTCATAATCCACTGTGGATAGGCCCGGGAAGCGATAGGTGCCGTCCTGTCCGATGATGTAAGTCTTCACGGCGTGGGTGCGGGTGTTGGTCAGGTAGACGATTGCGCCGGCCACCGGATTGTCCTGCTTGTCGAGGACCTTGCCGTAAAGCAGCCGGCCTTCCTGTTTGTCTTTCTTGTCGGGGGCGGCGGTGGCCACTACGGAAATCACGAGCAGGAGCGCGCCGGCGATGAGGGAGGCGTTCTTGACGGCCAGGCTGGTGCGAATCATGCGAGTCTTCTTCCTCTTCTTCCTCTTCCTCCGCTCAATCTGCCCCACCCTTTCTCTGCTCTATTCTATCGATCTATTCTATCTCTATCGGGTTAGGTGCAAACCAATATCCACACGCTCGTCATACTCTACGTGGGCATCGACCTCTTCCGCCAGATGCAATGGTTGGCCATCTTTAGTTTTCACACCCTTGAGATCGGCCCACACTACATAGTCGGCCTTGCCGGCGGGGACGCGCTGGGCAAATTCCCCGGAATGATCGGAATAGACCTCCCATTTGGCCTTCTTATCGGGCACGCGGCGAATCTTAACCTTTACGCCATAGACTGGGTGGTTGTCGGGCCCCCAGACGGTTCCGAAAATGAGGCCGTAGGGGTCGGTCGGTTTCAGCTTGTCGGTCGCAGGAGAGGCCTTGGCCGCTGGCAAGACGTGCAGCCCCAGAGCAGCGAAAAGGAAAACCAGCAGGCAGAAGGAAGACAAGGGCGCAAGTGAAACAGCGTGCCGGAGTTTACGAGTCCTCACCGTCTTCGGTCTCCACTTCTTCCTCCTCTTCCACGTAGCCGGCCTCGACCGCCTTCAACTCCAGCGGACTGGTAGTCACCACTTCGAAGTCCGTGCCACACTCCGGGCAAGAGACGATTTCGCCCTCGTCGACCTCTTCCTCTTCTACATCCAGATCGGTTTCGCATTCAGGACAAAGAACCATGATTCCTCCGCTTCCATTCGATGCCATTATAGATATCCCTGATAATATTAAGATTCTCCCCCCGCTGAAGGTCAAGGGGCCGGGGCCGTAAAAACCAAACTTTTTACCCGGCCGTAACCAGCCGGGACCCTTGACATTTCTCATGCCGGAGCCTACATGATTTCTCCTCTCAGGAAAAGACCATGGATTGCGGCTGCCTCCCTGCTGCTGGCCGTTAGCGGCCCGGCGCCGGCCGAAAGCCCAGGNNAGGGCGACGCTCTCGGCGCAGGATCCGGCTTCGATCGCGGCGGGACGCGGGATTGGCGCAGCGCGCGAGTGGATCAAGGCGGAATTCGAGCGCTACGCGAAGGATTGCAGCGGATGCCTGGAGGTGAAAACTGACAGCTTTACCGAACCGGCCGCCGACCGGATTCCACAGCCCACCGAAATCACCAATGTTTATGCGGTCTTGAAGGGGACCGATGCGGAAAATGCGAAACGCATCGTGCTCGTGACCGGGCACTACGATTCGCGCAACAGCGACCCGCTCGACGGAAAGGGCGATGCTCCGGGGGCGAACGACGATGCCAGCGGAGCGGCCATCAGCCTGGAATGCGCGCGGGTTTTGAGCAAGCTGAGATTTCCGGCAACGATTATTTTTCTGACCGTGGCGGGCGAGGAGCAGGGACTGAACGGCAGCCACCATTTCGCCCAGATGGCCAAGGAACAAGGCTGGAACCTCGAGGCCGTGCTGAACAACGACATCGTGGGCGGGGACAAGAGCGTGGAGCAAGACCATTCTGTGGTGCGGCTATTCTCCGAGGGCTTGCCGGCCGCGGCCACGGAGCAGGAAATCCGGCGGATTCGCGGCTTGGGCGGCGAGAACGACTCCGGGTCGCGGCAATTGGCACGCTATATCGCCGAGGCGGGCCGCTCCTACGACGTGGGCGTGAAGCCGATACTGGTGTTCCGGCTGGACCGGTATCTGCGCGGCGGCGACCATTCTTCGTTCAATCAGCAGGGATTTGCCGCAGTGCGCTTTACGGAGTTCCGCGAGGATTTCGACCATCAGCATCAGAACGTGCGCACCGAGAACGGCATGGAATATGGCGATCTGCCTAAGTTTGTGGATTTCGATTACGTAGCGCGCGTAGCGCGGCTGAATGCGGCGTCGCTGGCTGCGCTGGCTTCGGCGCCAGCGCCTCCAGCCAATGTGCATTTGCTGACCAAAGATCTGGGGAACGACTCGACGCTTACCTGGGAAGCGTCGCCCGGAGGATTGGCTTCAGGCTACGAGATTCTCTGGCGGTCCACCACCAGCCCGGAATGGGAGCACGTTGAAAAGGTTGGAGACGTTCGGCGCACGAGTCTGAAACTTTCTAAGGACAATGTCATCTTTGCAGTGAGAGCTGTGGATGCCGAGGGGCACCGCAGCCTGCCGGTAGTGCCCTTGCCCGAACGTTGACTTTGGGTATCTACTGCTAAGAAGAGGGTGTGCTAACAGGAGCGTGTTATCTTGCGTGGTCGAGAGATGACGTTGAGCTTCCCGCCGTTTACACAGGCGGTGATTTGGTTGCTGGGGATCAACACAGCGGTGTTCCTCGCACTCGAGGCCTTCGGCACCCGGGAGGTTATCGATTGGGTGTATGCGAATCTCGGCCTCGTGCCCAGAACCACAGTGTTCCATTTCGCGATCTGGCAAATCGTCACTTACAGCTTTATTCATGTCACCTTCTGGCACTGGTTCGGGAACATGCTGGGGATTTGGATGTTCGGCTCGACGTTTGAAAGCGCCTGGGGTATGCGGCGGTTTCTGGAACTGTTTTTCGTGGGGGTCATTGGAGCTGCTCTTACCACGATTGTTCTTTCTTTCGCCCACATCCTGAGCAATCCCAACACTCCGACCGTCGGAGCGTCTGGCGGCGTCTTTGCCATCCTGATGGCGTTCGGCCTGGTGTTTGGCGAGAACGAAATCATGATGATTCCCTTCCCGTTCCTGATTAAGGCGAAATACTTTGTTCTGATCCTGATTGTGGTAACCGTGGCGTTTGCCATCGGGGGCGGCGGAGGCACGGCGTACCTGGCTCACTTGGGTGGCTTATTCTTCGGATACCTCTACGTGAAGTTTGCGCCCGGGCGGGGGATGTCGGGGCGATTCTCGCTCTCGGAGTGGTGGTTCGGTTTGCATAACTCCTATTACCGGTGGCGGCGGCGGCGGGCGGCAAGAAAGTTTGAAGTGTATATGCGCAAGCACGACCGCGACGTCCATTTTGACGAGCAGGGAAACTACATCCCGCCGGATGACGATCCGGGGAAGGGTAACGGCGGGTCGAAGTCCGGCTGGGTGAACTAGCTCCATTGGCCGCGGAGTCGCACGGATCTACCGGGAGCCAACCGGGAAGAAAAGCAGCTCACTCGTGCTTCCCGCTGGCCGGGATGACAGAGTTTGTACCGGATGAGCTTTTCAATCGGCGAAAAACTCCTGAAATTCCGCCAACACTTTTGCCGATAACGCTTCCCGCCCGGTCTTGCTCTTGAATCCCAAATCGTGACCGGCGCCTTCGACGGGCAAAAGCCGGGTCTTCGCGGGGATTAGCTTTAAGGCCTGTTCAATTTCCGCCACCGAACCGAAGGGATCGCGCGTGCCATGGACGAACAGAGTGGGAGTGCGCAGATTGAACAGATGCTGGGTACGGAGTTGGTCGGGTTTGCGCGGCGGGTGCAGGGGATACGACAGCAAGAGCAGGCCGGCGGCTTCTTCCGGAGCGTTTTCCCCAGCCTTCTCGGTAGCTTCGGCGCAGAGCATGCTCGCCTGCCGTCCGCCATAGGAATGGCCACCGAGGAAGACGCGGCCGGTCGCGAGATTCTTAAGGGCGGCAAACGCGTTCTTCAGTCCGGCGCGGTCACGCTTGGCGTCGCCCGGTCCCGGCGGACCGTAGGGCCGGTCCTGACGATAGGGCAGATCGCAGCGCAACACGAGGAAGCCGGCTTGGGAGAAAGTTTCCGCCAATGCAATCAGTAAAGGAGACTGGCAGTTCGATCCGGCGCCGTGAGTCAGCACAATTCCGCCGCCGCTGGGACGGGAGGGGTGATGCAGCAGCCCGCGCACAAAGGGGTCCACTGAGACCTCGGTGAAGACTTGCGGACTGGATTCGGCGGACATGGATGGCGCTGACTTTCTTGATCCTTAGCAATCATAGTCTCTTTTCAAAAGCGCCTGGTTCCGCCAGGCTCGGGGCCTTCGGCTGCGCTCCGGGGCAGGCGGCTAAGTCGGCTCTGCCCAGACGGCGCTTATACGACGACTTCGTCCAGCTTCTCATACACCTTCAGGATTTGAATTTCATTTCCCAGGCGGGCCCAGCAGCGAAGCAGCTCGGGATCTTCCTGCGCGGCTCTGCGGGCCTGCTCGGAGTTCCAATAACGAAGCAGCACGTAGTGCGAACCGCCGTCGTGATAAAGAAGATCGCGGCCGTATCCGTTCTTCGAGACGATGGCGTTCAGTTCGCGAATGGTAGCGAGCGCAGCGGCCTCCATGCCAGCCAGAGGCTCCCAAATCGCAACGGACAGGAATTCCTGGGACATACTCCGCGATTATAGCTTCTGGCGTCCGGCGGCACGCTTGCGTGGGGAGTGCCTGACCGCGCCGGCCTCTTCCGTGGTGACGATGTGCAAACGCATGAAGTTGGTGGAACCGGAAGCCTGGCGCGTGCCCGCCACTACTCCCAGCACATCTCCGGCTTTGAGCAATCTGCGACTCAACAGCTCATACTCAGCCACGTCCACCATACTGTCGCTCGAGAGCCTCTGGCCGCACTTCATGGGATGCGCACCCCAGTACAGGTTGGTACGCTGGGCGACGGCGGAGTTGTGCGTAAAGGCGTAGATGGCAGCCTGCGGCCGGTATTTGGAAATCATGCGGGCGGTGTTACCGGTCTCGGTGAAAACGGCGATGGCGCCCATGGGCAGATCTTCGGCAGCGTGCGCGATCGATTCGCAGATGGTTTCGGCGACNNTCGATCACGATACGCGACATCATGGCCACGGCTTCGCGCGGATAGCGGCCGCTGGCGGTCTCGGCGGAAAGCATGACCCCGTCGGTGCCATCGAAGATGGCATTAGCCACGTCGCTGGCTTCGGCCCGCGTGGGGCGTGGGTTTTCGATCATCGATTCGAGCATTTGCGTGGCCGTGATCACGGGCTTGCGCCACACCGCGGCCCGGCGGATCACATGCTTCTGAATGACCGGAACTTTTTCCGGCGCCATCTCGACGCCCAGGTCGCCGCGAGCGACCATCACACCATCGCTGGCTTCCAGGATTTCTTCGAGGTGATCGATGGCTTGCGGCTTCTCCAGTTTGGCGATCAAGGGAGTGTCGCTGCCCTGGCCGATGACGATTTGCTTGACCGTGTTCAGGTCGGCGGCGGAGCGCACGAAGGAGAGCGCAACCGCGTCCACCCCGTGTTTGAGGCCGAACTCGAGATCTTTGCGATCTTTTTCGGTCATGGCGGGGATGGACAACGCCGTGCCGGGCAGATTGATGCCCTGATGCTCACCCAGAGTTCCACCATTCAAGATGTCGCAGACCACATCCTTGCCGCGGACGGTGCGCACGCGCAATTCGATGAGACCGTCGCACAAAAGAATGCGTGTGCCGGGGGCGACCTCGCGGGCAAGATCGGGGAAGGTCGTGGAGATGCGCGTGGGCGTGCCGGCGATGTCACGCGGGGTAATGATCACGGTTGAGCCGCTTTCGAGCAGAACGGGTTCGTGTCGTTCCAGGCGTCCAGTGCGGATCTTGGGGCCTTGCAAGTCCTGCAGGATGCAGATGGTGCGGTCTTCCTTGGCAGCAGCCCGGCGCAAGCGTTCGATGTTGCGGGCGTGATCCTGGTGCGAGCCGTGGGAAAAATTCAGACGGGCGACGTCCATGCCCAAGCGAAGCAGGTCGCGCATCGCGGCTTCGGAGTGGCAAGCAGGACCGATGGTACAGATGATCTTGGCGCGGCGCACGGCAGCGGGCACTGCGGACGAAGCGGAAATCTCGGCGGGGATGGAGTGGTCTGTCGCGGGTTGCGGCTTGCTGGACTTCACTTTTTCCTCGATCACTCCCTCAGGCGAGACCACTCTTAAATCGCGCCCTGGGGCCATTGATCGCAGTCAACTCTTTTCCCAGCATGGCGCGGGGAAACAGCATGGCGTTGAATTCCGCGCCCACGAGGATGACCAGGGAAACCATGTACATCCAGACCAGCAGGGCGATGGCGGCGCCGAGCGATCCGTAAATCAGGCTGTAGTCGGCGTAGTGCCGCAAGTAAAAGCCAAACAGCAGCGTAGCCGAGAACCACATGGCGGTGGCGAGGGTCGCGCCCGGGATCACGCTGTGCCAGGGCTGGGTGCGCGGAACCGCGTTGTGATAGATGAGCGCAATGACCGCGATACTGGTCAGGGTCGCAATCAGCCAGCGGATGACGGTCCACATCAGCAGAATGTAGGGGCTGAATTCACGCGCCGTGTAATAGAGAATGTCGGTTTCGATTTTGCTGCCGAATGCTACCAGCAAGGTAGCAAAACTCATGGGAAGAAGGGCGAAGATGACGAGCAGGAATGAGATCATCCGCTCCTCCACCAGTCCCCAGATTTTCGGCAGCTCGTAACAGCGGCGGAANNACCGGGCGCTGCGCCGCGCCCCGCAAAAAATTCATGGCCGCGTTGCTGCCCGCGGGGAGGATCCGGGATAGCGCATAGGAAATCTCCCGGATGAAGGGCGCGCCTTTGTGCCAAGTGGCCAACACCGAGCCCACAACCAGCAGCGCCGGGAAGAAAGTAAGAATGGAGGAATAGGCGGAAGCTTTGGCGATGGAAAAGGCATCGTGCTGGAAGGCACGCCAGAAGGCCAGCCGCAGAAGGCGCAGAAAGCGGAGCATCGCTGGCAATAGCTTAGGGCCATGAGGCGCGGGTTGCAACGAGGGAAGCGGGCCAGGTTCCTCGGTCAGCAATGGCTTTAAGTTTGCGTGCATGAGTAAAAGCAAGCGTGCCAAACACCCGATTTCTTGAGCCGCCCGACGCGCCCCTTCGCGCGGCCCGCCCAGATCCTACTCTACGCTCAGGATGACAGGCAAGATCGGGGGCGAACTGGTCCGCCCCCTATGTTTACTGTAGTTTGGCGCTTACTCCGCCGCCAGTTCCTCGGTTTCGCCCTCGTGGCGCATCATCTCGAGAGCGCGCTCGGCTTCTTCGTACGCCGCGGAGACTTCCGCCTGTACCTTAGCTGCGGCCTCTTCCATCTCAGGCGAGAGGCGCACGTTGCGGTAGTACTCCATGCCGGTTCCGGCAGGGATAAGGCGGCCGACGATGACGTTCTCCTTGAGACCGCGCAGGTAATCGACCCGGCCGTTAATTGAGGCCTCGGTGAGCACGCGGGTGGTCTCCTGGAACGACGCCGCCGAGATGAACGAGTCGGTCGCGAGCGACGCCTTGGTGATGCCCAACAGCAATGGGCGTCCGGTAGCGGGTCTGCCGCCCTCTTTGATCACTCGCTCGTTCTCTTCCCGGAAGTGGAACTTGTCCAGTTTGTCCTCCAGCAGGAACGTGGTGTCGCCCACATCCTCGACCTGCACCCAGCGCATCATTTGACGGACAATCACTTCGATGTGCT
>PMHI01000646.1:18932-19515 GCA_003156615.1 Acidobacteriaceae bacterium
CGCGCTCGCCTTCCTGCACGTTAATGTGAACGCCGCGCGGCACCGAGTATTCTTTCTCCGTGCCGTTGTCAGCCTGCACATAGAGTTTGCGCTGGCCTTTCGACACCTCGCCGAACTTCACCGTGCCATCGATTTCGCTGATGACGGCGGTCTCGTGCGGCTTGCGCGCTTCAAACAGCTCGACCACACGCGGCAGACCACCGGTGATGTCTTTGGTCTTGGTGGTTTCGCGCGGGATCTTGGCCAGCACATCGCCGGGGGATACGGCGTCGCCGTCCTGCACCATAAGGTGAGAGCGGGAAGGCATCAAGTAGCGTTTGCTGGTCTTGCCTTTGACCACGATGGCCGGCTGCCGCTTCTCATCGGGCGAATCGCCCACGACGTGCCGCGACAATCCGGTGACCTCGTCCACTTCTTCGTGAAGCGTGACGCCTTCCTGCAGGTCCTTAAATTGCGCCGTGCCGCCGATTTCCGTGAGGATGGCGAAGGTGTACGGATCCCACTCGACCATAACCTTGCCTTGCTGCACCGCATCGCCGTCGTTGACCTTGAGCTTGGCGCCGTAGATCACGGAATAGCGCTC
>PMHI01000146.1 GCA_003156615.1 Acidobacteriaceae bacterium
TTCTTGCAGCGAATCTGCTTGCGGTGCTCCAGAGCCTTCGCCTTGCTCCCGATGCAGAAATCCCCAAGGAAATAGAGGATGTCATTGGCCTTCACGGAGGCGTTGAGACGTTCGAGGATCGTTTGATCCATTTCCTCGACGCTTCGAAACGGTCGATTACAGTAGCGGATTATGTTGTTATGCCCAAAATGAAAATCCGCCGTGAACCATATGTTCGGCATGTCTCTTGTGACTCCCTGGCGACGTAGCCCCGTCTCAATGATGCTTTGCGTTCCGCTGCGGAACCACTTGCTGCGCAGGAGCTTCCGGCCTTGGCATCTGTTGTGACTGAGCGGCACTTGATGCTTCTGGCGATCCTTGTCGCACGTTGGCAAACCACGTACCCAACGCGAATCCCAGTGCTAGAGCAGCGCTGGCAACCACTGGCAGCCAAATCGCCCAAACCTGCTTTTCCAGCCTAACAAGGAAATCGTCCATCTGCTGCGCCCTAGTGGTCATGCTCCGCAAGAGCGAGTCATTGGCGCTTCTGACCTTTTCGATCACTCCGATGTCAGGGTGAGCTACTTCTCGCAGCAGGTTCACGAGTTGCTCTTGAATGGAATTCATTTCGGAACAGGACTGGTCAAGCGCTCTGGCCGCGTCCGGCAGACCGGACTGCTGGAAGCTCTGTCGCAGGCTCTCGCCCAGAAGCTTCGCTATGTGTGGCGGGTCCAAACCTGTTTCCAATTCCTTCGGCAATTGCGCAATGCGTGACTCAAGCCGTGACGAGTATGCTGCCATTCGCTTCTCGACTTCACCTGCCTTAGATGCAGCATTTTCCAGAAGCTTCTGCAAAGACTTCCGTTCGACCGCGATCGCCGCAGGCGTTTCTCTCGTGAGAAGCGCCAGGATACCCATCGCTTCCAATACGCGGAGCACCTCGTCGTTTGGGCTGAGGGTGCGAGTGTGCGCAATGACCCTGTAGTATTCCGTCTGTCGTTCAGCGGGCACCAGTCCTGCCAGTTCATCGAACAGGGTCTGGCCCTCGGACTCTGCTCCGGCTGGATTGAAGAGATCCTGATCGGTGTTCATGGGAGGAATATCTCCTTTGCCCGGTCGAACTGGGAGAAGAGTCGTCGCCGATAGCTTTCAGCGCGCATCACAATCGAGGCACGCTTGAGTTCGTTGATCGTATTCTGCCTTGTCGCGACCTGGCCAAGACGGATACCGTGTTGCCGGGCCGGGTTCTCCAGTTCCGCCAGGCGAAATTCCATCCGAATCACAATCGGCGACAGTGCTTCGCGGAAACGGATTGCTTGCTCCGCACAGTCCCAATAGCTGAAGTCTGACTGGGGACTTGTGGAGTTCTGGACGACAACATACTCGGCCCGCTCTTGCAGTCGGTTCGCCCATGTAAGGACACTCTCAACGCTTGCCGGGTCTGGCGTGACGACACCGACCGCCGTGAAACGTGCGCCACTGGCCGAAACATCCTCATACATCGTGTCGAACGAGTCGCTCGCCACCTGCCCGGAACCGGCTCCCATATCAGCGAGGATGATCGCCGCGCCCGATTCGAGATAATCTACGAACGCGTCGAGACCTGCTGGCGTGTGAATATTCACCTTGGCTACTGACCCGTTGAAGAAATGCTTAAGTGATCCCCGAGCCTTGTTTTCCGTATCGAGGTCCAGCAGTGTGAACGGAATCTCATTGGCTTCGAACCACTCCGCCAGGGCGACCATAAGGCCAGTCTTGCCGACTCCGCCTTTGCCACCCATGGTGAAGACCACTCGTTTGTTCTTTGCTGGGGCGTTCATCGCGATCCTCCTTGGCTGACGATTTTCAACGGCTCGCTTTCTTCAAAGTGAAAGTGCTTAGGTTTTGCCTTGTGCTCGACTGGCTTTGCTTTGAGCGCTGCAATTCGGGAGGCAACGTCCTCGGGATTCTTGCGGGTGCTCACGAGCGATTCCGATTCGAGTGGTGGAAGTTCGTACTGCACCTGTTTTCGGTGTTTGGCACGAACCTTGATGAAGGAGTGAATCGTACTGACTGCCACGTCGAGGCCGACACGGTCGTGAAGAATGCGAACGATGTCGCGATAAGTGCAACCCTTGCGACGAAGCTGGCGAATCAGTTCGCGGTGCGTTTCGAGTTTGGAACGAGGTGATTTCTGCGGGATCGAATCAAGCAGGGAAAGAAGGGTCGGGTCCATGATTTTCACGCTCCTTAGCACCTGGCCATCACAGTCCGTTAACAGTCCGATAACCCGTCTCCACAGTCCGATAAGGGCCCTAGAGCGCTATCCGTACCGTTTAATTTCAATCGGTTACGAACTCTAGGACGACTTTCACGGCGGTAACACCGGTTCAAATCCCGTCCGGGACGCCAAATCTAATCAACACCGCGAGAATGCTGGTTAGGAGGTCATGACGGAAGCTTCCTGGGTGTTAGCGTAACTGACTCGAACAGCAGTGTACGGACCCGTACCCACGGTGGTATCGGGAAACCGCCGCCCCAATGCCGATCAAATCACGATG
>PMHI01000035.1 GCA_003156615.1 Acidobacteriaceae bacterium
TCCCGCTGCACCATTCCTCTGACTCTACTTTTATGCTCTGTTTCATTAGTCCAAGGTGCTCGCTATGAAAAGCAAGTGAAAAGGGAAGCGGGTGAGAATCCCACACGGTCCTGCCCCTGCGGCCTGCTTGCCAGAGCAGTATTAAGTTTCGATCGGCACTTCTCTCTTCCTGGTCTCCGCACCTGTCTGTTTCTACGAGAGAGGCACTAAGGGCAATGAAAGCTGTGGCCAGGAATAAGATCCAGCCCCCTTTTCCGCTTCTATGCGAGAAAACGTATTAAGGCGTTTGCTTCCTTTTTGACTCAGTCCGATACCTTTTCACGATAGTCCTGACCACGACAAGGACACGCAGAGCGGGAGCCGCGTTTGTCTTTTGCTGATTGGCGCTAACCCTGGAACCTTGGGTCCCGCGGCATTTGCCCAGACGGGTGAATGGACGTGGATGAGCGGGAGCAATACGGCATACCCGTCAGAGTCGATGGAAAGCGTCTGACGCTAGCAGGTTTGCAAAACGGAAGACTTCCTCTTCCGAGGGTGTGAAGAGAATCTCGAGGTAAAGGGGGAACAGCGTCCGATCACCGCGAAGGTGGACGCAGAATCGGGTGTGGAGCGGCAGTTCTCGAGCCCACAATTTCGGCCCACGATTGCAATGTTCTTCTGACGACTTTTCAAGGACCTGGGCGGCCACCCAGAGTCACTTAATCCTTCAAACCACAATACAAACAAGCCCTCAAAAGGCTGAAGTCGGCGGTTCAATTCCGACCCTGGCCACCACATTTCACAACAGTTAGCGGAAGTCCTCCCAGCGCGCTCTCAGTCCGCTATCTTTCGACAAGATCTGGTTCGGCTCTTCAATACGATGATCGTGAAGGACTTTGACTCGAATCGCCTGTCGCTCAGTCCGCTTCTCTCGGCGCTGTGCTGACCAAAAGCAGTCGATGGGAGATAGCGTCGATATAATACGACTTAGCTGGTCCGGCTAGAAAATGACCGAGTTCTCTGAATGGAGCTTTCGCTGAGCAAGGCATATCGAAGGAAAGCGTATGACGTTAACACACGGTCGAAATCGAATCTCACGCGAAAATAATTCGCTTCACACCCTTCTGGTCTGGCTTTTGGCAATGGTGGCGGGTTTATTCCTGGTTCCCTCAGCGGCGGCGCAGACTTTCACTGAGCTTTATCCATTTTGGTTGCGGGGAGGTTTTCAAGCTCGACACCACCGGTACAGAGACTGTGCTGCACAGCTTCGGCGGCGCTCCCGATGGGTCAAACCCAACCGCAAGAGTTGTTCTGGATGAATCTGGCAACTTGTATGGCACCACTTCGTTTGGCGGCGAGTATGGCGATGGAACGGTATTCAAGGTGGACGCGACCACCGGCGCTGAAACAATACTCCACAGTTTTTCAGGCGGCGGACGGCGCGAACCCGAACGCGGGGCTGGTCGAAGATGCAGCTGGAAATTTCTACGGCACCACCCAGTATGGTGGCCAAGCATGCGACGGGCGGGGGTGTGGAACCGTATTCGAACTGAGCACCACCGGGCAGGAGACGATCCTCTACCGATTTCGCGATGTTCCGGACGGTGCCAGCCCTCTCGGCGGGGTTGCGCTGGATTCTTCGGGAAAGGTTTACGGCACGACCTGGCTCGGGGGAGTTTACAGCCTGGGAACGGTATTCAGNNCGCTGGATTCGTCGGGACGGGTTTACGGCACGACCTGGAGTGTTGCATAGCTTTGCTGGTGGGAGCGATGGAGCGAATCCCATGAATGCGCCGGTCCTCGACCAAGCCGGGAATCTGTACGGAACTACATCGGCAGGGGGACCTTACTTCGGGACCCTTTTCATGGTCGACACCTCCGGCAACGAGAGCATCCTATACAGCTTTACTGGTGGCCCCGATGGCGCATATCCCTATTCGCATCTGCTCGTGAATGCTTCCGGGAATCTTTTCGGCACTGCCTCTCAAGGGGGCTGCTGCGGCCCGGGCACAGTATTTGAGTTTTCTGCCGGCACGTTGATACCGCTCCACGAATTTAGCGCGGCTCCCAATGGAACGAATCCAGACGGACAGATTTCTATGGGCGGCTTGATCACAGATTCGGCTGGCAATCTCTATGGAACGGCGACGGAGGCGGGCCCTGATGGCTGGGGCACTGTGTTCGAACTCGAACCTGGTAGCCAGTCGGTTGATGCTCAATCNNAGGTTGAGAACCGCATCGATCTGCCAAATACAAGATCCACTTCTACTGCAGAATCGGTTCCGGCGAGTCCTCGGGTCGGGTCGTCCAACCCGCTGCAGCCGATTTGCAATCCCACGATATCCTCGCCGGTCGAGGTCGCGACCTCCCATCAGCGATACGAAGCGGGCACGAAAGCGCAACCTCCGCTGACGGACAGTTTCGATTGGCCTGATGGGCAGCTCGCCGCACTCAAGACCGACTCCGGCTACATGTTCTTCAGCATCGATGCCGGCCTTCATAAGCGCCAACTTTGGCACGGCCAGTGGGTCGGCAACAACAATTCCGGATCCGTCGTAAAGACGATCGGGACGTGAACAACCCGCTGGGCTCGGCACCCCCTATCGACGTCCGTGGGGAGTATCAAATTAATGGAAAGGCGTCCAGTTTACAGCCTTTACCGTATTGTGGTCGGGAGTGTCGCCGCCGACTCTGAAAGACAGTCCAAGCGATTTATTGGTTGTAATGAATGAACAAGATTGCCACCAGAACCTTGGAAATTGCATATGAGGAGTTCGGGGGTTCCAACCACCCAGTCGTGGTTCTGCTTCACGGTTGGCCCGATGACGCTCATACGTGGAGTCAAGTAGCTCCCCTCTTGGCGCAGGCCGGGTTTCGCGTGCTTTGCCCCTATGTGCGCGGTTTCGGCGGGACTCGATTTGTGTCGAAACTAACTCCGCGAAGCGGACAACTAAGCGCCTTCGGTTCGGACCTGCTGGATTTCGCCGACGCACTGAAATTGGGAACGTTTTCCGTCGTAGGCCACGATTGGGGTGCGCGCGCCGCTTACATCGCCGCTGCACTGAAACCAGAACGTATCTCAGCTTGCGTTTCGATTGCCGTAGGATGGGGCACGAACGATCCCGGACAGTCGCTTTCCTGGCAGCAGGCGCGGAACTACTGGTATCAATGGCTTTTCTCAACTACTCGCGGAGAGAGGGCTCTGCGGGAAAATCGCTTCGACCTTACGCGCTTCCTCTGGTCGACATGGGCTCCATCCTGGAAGTTCACTGAGTCGGAGTTCAATGAAACCGCAGTTTCTTTTGAGAATCCTGACTGGGTTGAAATCACGCTCAGTTCCTATCGCCACCGCTGGGGATGGGCTCCCGGCGATCCAGCGTACGAACGTGTCGAAGCGGCACTAGTCCCGACACCCCGCATTTCCATCCCGACGCTTATGATTCATGGCGAGGAGGACGGTGCCAACACGGCGGAGAGTTCTGAGCATAAGGAAGAACTTTTCTCTGGTCCCTATTCCCGCATCCTCGTGCCCGATGCAGGTCATTTCGTTCAACGCGAAAAACCATCGGTCGTCGCAAAGTCCACGCTCGATTGGCTCGATGCGTATGACCGCGAACGCTAGGCCGCGTGGAGCGCGCGATTATAAATTTTCGAACATGCAACCCCGTATCTGGAGTCGCTTGCGTGAGGAAACCGGGGAGCCTGGGCCAAACCCCCAACACCGGGACCCTTCGCGCAAATGCTAAAGATTCTGATAGCGGTACTCTCGTCGTGCGTGACCTACTAGTCGTAGCCAGCTTCTGATGGTTGGAATCGCCACTGTGACGATACAACCTGTCACACTAAGGAATCCCCAGGTTCTCAAAATGTCCTCAAATCGAAGGGTGACCGTATTTGGCGCCTATGGGCACACAGGTCGCTTTGTTGTCTCGCAACTGCGCAAACGCGGATGGACATCTATTCTGTCAGGCCGCGACGCTGACAAGCTGAACGCGGCAGCCACCGAGCATCCCGGATCTGAGGTGCGCGTTGCATCGGTGGACAGTCCTCAGTCGCTTGATCGTGCGATTTACGGCGCCGTTGCTATCGTAAATTGCGCGGGGCCGTTTCTGGATACTGCAGTCCCAATCGTCGAAGCCGCGGTCCGCTCGGGTGTTCACTATTTCGATGTGGCTGCCGAACAGGCTGCCGTGCTGAATGTCTTCGAGCGATTTTCAGACGTAGCAAGGGTTGCCGGCGTTGTGATCGCTCCTGCGATGGCATTCTACGGCGGACTTGGAGACCTCCTGGCGACGACAGCCATGGGCGAGTGGGACTGCGCCGACGAAATCTGCATCGCCGTCGCACTCAATAGTTGGAAGCCGACCCGTGGAACTCGGCTGACGGGCCAGCGCAATAGCGGCCGACGCTTTGTTTTTTCGAGTAACAAGTTGGAGCGCGTTGATCCGCCGCCGGGGCGCAGTTGGACTTTTCCGGCGCCGTTCGGCCGGCAGGAAGTCGTCCCACTTTCGCTGGCGGAAACCATCACCATCTCACATCACATTCGAGTGCCTGAGATTCGTGTATTCATGAATCTTGCGCCAATTGCGGAACTCCGCAACCCCGACACGCCGGCGCCGACGCCGGAAGACGAGACCGGACGCTCGTCTCAGATCTTTCTTATGGATGTGACCGTTCGACGAGGTAGCGTGGAGCGCCGGATCGTGGCGCGTGGACGAGATATCTATGCCGTCAGTGCATCGATTGTGGTTGAAGCAATACAACGCACGGTTGACAATCCAGGTAATACACACGGTGTTGTGGTTGCGGGCGAGGTCTTCGACGCGCGAGACTTTCTGAACTCGCTAAGTCCGGACCATCTCGTGGTGGAAACTCTCTGAGGGGTGTTGTCGGGTAGGCGTCGAGGCAGGGGAGCACAATCCGAAGTAAAATGCGGGCTCCGAAGGGCCATTTCTGGGTGCTCGCAATCTACAATGATCTGAGCAGATGAATAAATGATACGCTTTCTTAACATACGTTTTGGGTCGGGATTGTGTCGCTAAGAACCGAAGATAAACGCGTTCCTGAATTTGTCGTTCATTCTTTGCTGAAATCTCCAACCGTTACGATCCGGGACACATATTGCCAAGGCAGCTGCCGTGACCAGAGCGCGGAAGAGTGCACGACCACCACACAGCTGGTGTTTCCCTATCGTGGTGTCTACGTCCGGCACGTTGGATATGATCAGACCGTAGCCGAAGCGAACCAAGTGTTGTTTTTCAACACCTCCGAAAGCTATCGGGTCAGCCACCCTGTGCCAGGTGGCGATGGTAGCTTGACGGTGGTCATCAGCGAACCACAGCTCCGCGAATTGGCTCCAGTCACGTTTCTGCGCGCCGGCGCGATGCTGGCATTTCGCCGGCAGCGGCTGCGGATTGATGCGCGGGCGCAAGTCCTTGTGGCATTGCTGCGGCACAGCCTGCACAGCAATATCGCCGAACCTCTGGAAGCGGAAAGTCTGGCTTTGACCCTGGTGCGGCGAGTGCTGGGAGCCCGCACCACCCACGCCGCGGGTGCCAGTACCGGACGGCAGCGGTTGGTGGACAGGGTTAAGCTCGTCTTGGCAAGCGACTTGGCGCGACGCTGGACGTTGGCAGAGATCGCCGCTGAAGTGCGCGGCTCCCCCGTTTACCTCACGCAGGTCTTCCAACAAGTCGAAGGTCTACCCCTGTACCGCTATCAACTACGATTGCGGCTGGCTCGTGCGCTGGATCTTCTGGGGCAATATGACGACCTGACCACTCTAAGTTTAGACCTCGGCTTCTCTAGCCACAGCCATTTCAGCGCCGCGTTCCGCCAGGCTTACGGTCGTTCTCCCACTGAGTTCAAGCGGTCTGCACTGCATCGCTAAGCCTACCCAGCCAAATTGCTAAAGATTCTGACAGCGGCACTCTTTTCCTATGTGGCCTACTGAGTTCACCCGTACTTAGGGTACTCATGGAGGACGATGTCATGGTTGAGAAAACGTGTGCGGCTTGCGATTGCAAGCTCGATGTGAATCCCATCGAGGTCAGGATCGGCGGCAAGACAGTTGAGGTGTGCTGTGACGAATGCGCGCAGAGGCTAAAGGAAGCTTCCGCGACGGCGAGGAGGAGAGGCTGAGCCATGGGAGGAAACAAACTATCGGCGATCGCTCGTACCGTACAGACTGCCTCGGGCCGAATCAGCTACACGGAGCAAGGCACCGGACCGGTGGCGTTGTTCGTGCATGGTGTGCTGCTGAACGGCCATTTGTGGCGTCATCAGCTGGCGGACCTGTCTGACATCCGGCGCTGTCTAGCCGTGGATCTGCTTGCCCACGGTGATACCGAGATCACGCCCGACCAGGACGTATCCGTGACGGCCAACGCGAGGATGCTCACGGAGTTTCTAGATGCTTTGAAAGTCGATCAGGTTGATATCGTGGGGAACGACAGCGGTGGCGGCATCGCACAGATTTTTGCCGCATTATACCCACAGCGCGTCCGCAGCCTCACGCTCACGGACTGCGACACTCACAACAACTGGCCACCCGAAGCCTTCAAGCCGTTTCTCGCGATGGCGGCTGCCGGCGGTTTACGTGGAACCCTGGAGGCGATGTTATCGGACAAGAGTGTTTACCGATCACCACAGGCTCTGGGACCGGCGTATGAACATCCAGAACAGCTGAGCGACGACAGTATCGAAACCTATCTGCGTCCTTTTATTAGGAGCGAGCAGCGCACGCTTGACCTGCAACGGTTCCTCGCGGCTTTCGACAACAAGCACACGCTCGCCATTGAAGACCGACTGAAGACATTGAAGTCGCCGACGCTGATCGTCTGGGGAACGGACGATGTGTATTTCGACGTGAAATGGTCGCGCTGGCTGGCCGACAACATCCCGGGCGCTCGGCGGCGTGTCGAGTTTGAGGGTGCCAGAATTTTTTTCCCGGAGGAACGCTGGGAGGAATTCAACCAGGAACTGCGTGCACACTGGCAGGCGGCACAACAGGAGGCGGCATGACAGCTAGCAAGCAATCAGGATTGGGCTCGCTAACCCTCCAGGAGGAGAGAATGACTGATCAGGCGCGCAAAGCTGAACAATTCCGGGGATTCCATGTCCCCGGAAGGCCGCTTGTCCTTTTTAATATCTGGGATGCGGGCAGCGCGAGGGCCGTCGCAACCGCCGGAGCGAAGGCGATCGCGACGAGTAGTTGGTCGGTCGCGAATGCCCACGGCCTCGCCGATGGCGAGCGTATCCCACTTGCCCTGGTGGTCGACAATCTCCGCCGGATCGTCGCTGCAACGGACCTCCCGGTGACGATCGACCTGGAAAGCGGCTATGGCGATACCATGGATTCGGTCGATCAGACGATCCAGTTTGCCATCGAGGCGGGGGCGGTAGGCTGCAACCTGGAAGACAGCTTTCCGGCAAATGGAAAACTCCGAGAGACGGGCGACCAAGCCGATCGTATGCGACACGCGCGGCGAACTGCTGACACAGCTAAGAATCGTTTCTTCATCAATGCTCGGAGATTCGATGGTCTTAACCTGATGCCCAGTTTGGGTGACAGTGCGACGGGTAACGTGATTGGCGTTCGTCAACAAGTTTCTTCTTTCATATCTTCAAATCCCATAAACCCATATCCAATTAACCGTCGGTTCGGGACGCGCATAACGTGGCGCTACAAGAGCGCATTGCGTGGAATAAGAGACTCACTCGTCGGAAACCTTCACTTTCGCCGCTGCAGAATCTCTTCGGCGGCACGATATCCGCTGGCGATGGCACCATGAACCGTGCCGTTGTGCCCGGAAATGTCGGTCGCTTCTCCCGCAAAAAACAGAACATTTGCAACCGGAGCCCCCAACCCTTGCTGGGCTCCATCCGAGCCCACCTTGCCGTAGCTGTAAGCTCCGCGCGAAAACGGATCGCTCTGCCAATCGTGAAAGTAGGCTGCTTCCAAGCCATTTTCCAGTTTCTGTAGGCTTATGCGCAGCAGGACGGCCAACGTCTGCAATGCGCGCTGAACCACCGATTGCTGGGATTGACCGGACAGCCGTTCCGCTGAGCGGAACGGCGCCCAACCGGTGATGATCGGATCCTTGTTTGGCATCGCCGTCCACCATGTCGGAAACCACTCATCCTGCGAAAACAAGAAGCTCATTTCCGCGAGGGTTTTCTTCTTGTTGGCGGGAAGAACTTCCTCCCAAAAGCGATGACGAAACCGCAGAACGACGCGCACGACTTTCCCCATCTCCATTTTCGCCAGAGCTTCCAACTTTTGCTCCGGCAAGGCAGGAATGAATCGCACAGAGCCCCGATCGCCCGATGCCTTATCACTGGATGCCTGCAAAACTGCGAGCGGCAGCGTGATCACCACTTTCGAAGCCGTCAGCATCTTTGACTGATGGCCACTCCGGGCCGTGATTTCCGTCCGGTCGGCTTTCCACACGACGCTCTCGACCACAGTATTCGTTTGAATAGGCACGTCAAGATCCATGATCTGCCGCTGAAAGTGATCGAGTAAATCCTGATATCCATTCTTTGATCGAAATGCCCGGTGACCCTGAATCTTGTTCTCGGCTCGCATGCCCGCGATCAGCCAATGCACACCAACCAGTCCAGGGTCCGCCGCATTGAACCCGCTCACATAGTTCACCGCCCGCTGCTTGGCATCTTCAAGTTTTAAGTCGCGCTCAGGATTCGGAAAACAACGCTGCAGAAAATCCAGAAACGACTCGTCCGGCAAAGAGTCATCCATCTTCTCGAGGATGGAATCAACACGAGAGAAGAAGTCACAAGTGTGCACCTTTCCCTCTGCAACGCACCAGTTGTCCCCATCGACTTCTGTGATGTCTGACGCAGACTGCTCGAGCGGGTACCAGATCTCAGCCGGCATCCCGTGAATGAATTCCGCGCCTAACTCAATGGCGGATGCGGAGTTCCGCTTAGTAAAAATGCGGCCGCCGATCCGGTCCCGCGCCTCCAGCACCGTCACCGAAAGACCGGAACCGGCTAGCCTGCAAGCGGCCGCGAGTCCAGAAATTCCCGCACCGATTACGATGACGCTATTTGACTCGGCCACAGCCTTAATCAGGGGCACGCGTGCCTCTCAAGTCTGTGCGAAAAGTCCGATAGCAGTAAGAAAAAGCAGATGGGATCCGGAAAGTGAAGGAGCTGAGAATCGAGATGGTGACAATACTCATGGACCAGGTTGCTGTCAAATGACCTGCGCTCGAGCTTTCTGCAGTCATAATAGTCGTTCGTCGTGCTTTCGCCCAATATGGTATAACTGTTATACTCGTGCGTTTTCACTTCGATGCGCGTAAGAGCGGGCGCTAAAGAGCAAACGCGAAAAGGGGCGTCGGATTCGAACAGGCGCAGGAGGTTTTCTCGCACCGTACTACCTGGACCAGCGCTCGGAGCTGCCCGAACAGTACCGGGCGATCGCGGCTGGGTCGGCGGGGATTTGCACACCGGAATATTCGAAGTACGGGAAGACGAAGAGAAAGGGGAAGAGTACTACCACTTGGTGACTCTCTGGAAGGCCACCAAGCAGGAGCAGAAACTTTATGCAGAACACTCGTAGACGTCGAAAGCCAGTCTCGGCAGAAACCATCGCCCNNAATGTTGACCTGGCGTCGGGGATGCTGGAAGAACTCGACCAGGCCGCCAAAGAGTTGAACGTCAGTCGGCAAGCAGTAATCAAGACGCTGATACGCCAAGCGCTCGATCAGCAGTATCTGGCACGAGTAGGCCGTGCTTCCGCCAAGCGACGGTAGCATCTTTGCGGCCGTTGACCTTGCTACTAAACTATCCGTGACCTTCAGCTATGAGAGACGCCCGGGCGATACCCGGATAGACGTGGTAATGGTGAGAGCGCTGGCAGTGCCTGGTTGTGACCCTTATGCAAACTTGGTCCGCGCGCATCGGGGGCACTCAGAAGTTGCCCGTTGCGCTTCCAACGCGAACCGCTCATTTGCCGGGTGCCGCGGCCGGTTTGATCTCGTCAGCAGATTTCTCCAGGGCGTCGACCGAGCTTGAGTCGAGCTGATAGAGGCTCGTTTCGTTCTCGCGCCTAGCAATGTAGCTGTTGCCGGATTTCGCAATGAACACGTTTTCCACCCGCTTGCCGTCATCCGATGTGACGGCGATATCCATCGCGGGATTAGCGAAGCCGGATTCAACAAATTTGTCGGCCGTCAGATCGCGCAGCTTTGAGATAAAATCCTGCACACTTCCGGCTTCCATCTTCTTTCCGTTGGACCACCAATCCTGACCACTTTTGCTCAGGAAATAAGCTTTCGTTCCGCTGTGCATCTCAATCTTGGTAGGCTCGTTGAAGCCAAAGTCAAAAAGCTTCTTATTGCGAAAGTCGTCGAGCCCCTTGTCGACTGCCCGGCCGAGACTCGAGTCAATCTTGTAGGCGCCTTCGACCACACTGGACTTCACGTAGTAGCTATCCTTGCTCTTACGAACCTGAAGTTCCTGCGTTCCCGACTGGTCGGTGACTCTGGCAGTTGCAACCGGAGTTGCCCGAGCGAAGGCCGAGGCGGCGTCCTCCTGATTTTTGTTTGACCCGCTGAGATCTATGCGGGCGTCGGCCAGCTTCCCAACCAGTTCGCCGACCTGAGCTCCATCAGCGCGCAGCGGTTTAGGCTTGAAAATCTGCCACTCGTCTTTATTGCGTCCGAATTCGATGTCCCGGTTGTTGCTGATAAGTTCCAAGCGGCTGACCTTTTCTGCGGTGGCAGTCAGTAGCCGCTTGTCGCGCAGCTCGTTCAGGCTCTTGTCGATGTTGGTCTTGTGATAGCTGGCCATCGTGAAGACCCGGGGATTGCCAGCCAGCATCGCGTAAACTGCATTCCCAGCGGGCGTTTCATCTCCCACCAAGAGCCTTTCTGTCTTGTTGTCTTTCTCGGTGGTGTCCACCTCGAAGGCAGGCTGGTCAAGACCGTATTGCTTCACATCGGATGCTTTGTCGTCGACTAGACGCTCCGAGTTTAACGAAGAGAGAGTTGAAATCACCCCGGAAACGGCGGCCTGATCGGCACTGAACGGTTTGGGTCCAACGATCTGCCAGGCCGCGGAACTGTTCTTTGTGAGAATGATCGGCTCGGCGTCTTTCTTTTTCAGCACCAGCTTGGTGATTGATGCTCCATCCAGCTTGAGAATCGTGGGCGGAGTGTCGGCCGATGTCTGGGCGGTTTCTTCGGTGGATTTTCGGTGTTCCGACCAGTAGAGAGTACCAATGAGAGCAAGGAGCACGAATGCGGCAACGATCAGGCTACGGATTTTCATGGCGCTTCTTCGGATAAGACTCGAATCGGTTGAGAGTCGTCCTACCGCCTTTTCCACCACACGCCGATGCCAGTGACGATGACGATCCCTGGCAACAGGAATTGGCTGGTGGCACGTACCCAGCTCAATTGGGCGTGCGTCATGGTAATGCGCCGATCTTCGCGCTCCTTGGGGCGGATCGAGATCAAGTCTTCATCGGACGATAGCCAATTGATCGTATTCAGCGCCAGGTCATTGTTACCGTCGAAGTTGATGAACCCGTTGTCGACCCAGGATGCGCTGCCCACTACCACAAAACGTCCCTGGGAATTTTCCTTGCCGTTGTTGTATGTGCCGGCGGCTGCGATAGTCAACGGGCCCTTCTGGTTTTTGGGATCATTGACATTGACCGACGAAGAACTCAAATTGCCCGTCGCCAGACTCGTGCTCGAAGAATCGAACAGCTTCTGTACGCTGGTCTTATCGGTGTTCTTGATCTCCAAAGAGCGGGAGAGCGGAAACCCGGTAGCTGTCTCCTTCATATCACTCACAATGGGCTGGGACTCATAACTCGTGACCAGCGCTACTTGAGGGCCGAGTCCAACCAGTTGGCCAATTGGGTTCAGGTCGAGAATCAGGTTCTTGTCGAGGGTCACGCCCCAGTTCTGGAGTACGCTCGCGAGGGCGTCATTGTCGGCGATTTCCGAACGCCCAGCCTTAATAGGTGCGCCGAGCATCAGGAGCGCCCGCCCGCCGTTTTCTACGTACTTCTTGATCGCGTCCACTTCTGGTTGCTCATAGTTCCGAGTCGGTCCAGCTACGACGAGGGTCGTGCAGTCGGTCGGCACATCGGCTTTCTGCAACAGATTGATGGTCTTGCTTTCGTAATTGTCTTTGGCAAGCAGATCCTTGAAGTGTGAAAGTCCTCCTCGATCGCTGTCGTCAATCTGGTGCTCGCCGCTTCCGCTGACAAAACACACCGTCCTGGTGCTGCTCTTGAGGTCGCGGATGAAGGCGCCAGTGATGCCTTCCTCCGTCATACTCTTGGCTTCCTCTTTCTTCGTGCCAATCTGAACCACCGCGGTACCTAAACTCCGGATTCCGGCTTCCCGCGCCGCTTCCGGGTTCTTGTCGGGATCCATGTACTCCACTTTCAGCTTCGGTGACAAATTCGCATATTCATCGAGCAGGTCTTTGCCCTCGCGGAATCGCGTGCTCTGATTGAAATACGTGATCGTCGCGTTTTGCTTTAGGCCTTTGACGATCTTGGCGGTCTGGTCGGAAAGACTGTAACGTTTGTTGGAGGTTGCATCGTAAGACTTGTCGAAGCGGTCAGAGAGGACGTTCACCACGACGATCGCAGCCATCACGATCAATATGTACGTCGTCGCATAGGCCACGTACTTGGTCTGTCTCGCTTTTAGCCACTGGCTCGCCATCGTGATCTCCTATGATCTCCAGCGCAACGATTCCAGGGAACGGGCAGTGAAGAAGAGCCCCAAGAAAATCACCGTGACATAGTAAACCGCGTCTTTGGAGTCGATCACCCCTCTGCCAAAGGATTCAAAGTGGGTGACCACAGACATGTAGGAAAGGACGCGCGCCCAGGTCGCCCTTTCGTAGCCACTAACCCACCCCAGCACCCAGAGCAAAAGGCATACTCCAAAGGTCGCGGCCCCCGCGATTATCTGGTTCTTGGTGAGGGTGGAAATAAAGGTGCCGATGGCCAGCAGTGCGCCGGCCTGGAGAAGCAGACCGAGATAGCCGACCGCGAGCGGCTTCCAGTCAGGATTGCCGTATTTGAACAGAAACGCAAAGTTCAGCGCAGTAAACAGCAGCAGGCAACCATAGAGCACCATCGCCGCAAGCCATTTACCGACGATGATTTCGAGGTCGCGAATCGGTGAGGTCGCCAACAATTCGATTGTGCCCGTGCGTTTTTCTTCGGCGAACAGGCGCATCGTGATCATGGGGATGAAGAACAGCCCGACCACCCCGACATTCGACAACAACGGTCGGATGATGTCCTCGTTCAGGTTCATGGGGAACGTCTGCCCACGCATCTGCATTTCCATGCCCTCGACAACGAAATACGCGAGTGCAGTCCAAAAAAAGAAACCAAAGATCAGGCCAAACATGGTCAACAGCAGATAGGCGACCGGCGAAACAAAGTAGCTGCCCAATTCTTTCCGGCAGATGATCCAAGCATTCCTCATGGCTGCGACTCCTGGGTGGTAGTCTTCTCCGTCTCCGCGGATTCGTTCTTTGTGAGTTTCAGGAAGATTTCTTCGAGGCTCATGGCCGCCGGCCGAAGCTCGTTGAGGTCCCAACCGCACTGCACCACTGTGCGCGCCAGGTCGCCGCGGACAAGACGTCCCTTTTCGCTTTCCACTTCAAATTGGGCGCGGCCGTCGACCTGCTGTTTACACAACACGCGGCTGACGCCGGGAACCTGCTCAAGTTTGTGCTGCACGATCGGCAGGTCCAGGCTTCCATCGCGAACGGCAATCTCGACCAGAACCGACTCAGCGCCGCGGGCTCGCGCTTGCAGATTGCGCACCGAGTCGGTCGCCACCAGTTTGCCGTTGTTAATGATGATCACCTGCTCACACGTCTGCTCGACTTCCGGAAGGATGTGCGTACTCAGGATGATCGTGTGAGAGCCTGACAGGCCTTTGATCAAGTCGCGGGTTTCGTTAATCTGTTTCGGGTCAAGACCGGCCGTGGGCTCATCAAGAATGAGCACCTCAGGGTTGTGGATGATCGCCTGCGCCAGGCCAACTCGCTGCCGGTAGCCTTTGGACAGTTTTCCAAGAAGTTTTTTCCTGACGTCAGCCACAGCGCAGCGATCACAAACATAGTCGATGCGCTTTTGGAGTTCCTGACCCTTCAAACCCTTCAACTTNNACGAACTTCAGATATTCGGCCGTCTCCATTTCCGGGTAAATCGGCGGCGTCTCGGGCAAATAACCGATTCGCCTCTTAACTTCCATGGGTTGATCGAGAACATCAAAACCAGCCACCTTCGCNNCCGTTGGGACCGAGGAATCCGACGATTTGGCCCTTGGCGACCTCGAAGGAGATCTGATCCACGGCAGTTGTTCGTGCGTACCGTTTCGTAAGTTCCTTGACTGTGATCATAGGTAGTTGTCGGCAACAGTGAGAATACTCCACTGTCGGGCCGAACCACACGTGAACAGTGAAGCGCAGAAAAATATGTTAAGAAGATTCTTGAGACGATGTCAATCGAT
>PMHI01000052.1:0-404 GCA_003156615.1 Acidobacteriaceae bacterium
AGATTGCGGGACCGATTCCGCTGCCCACGATGAAGAACAAGTACTGCGTGCTGCGTTCGCCGCATGTGGACAAGAAGTCGCGGGAGCAGTTCGAGATCCGCACGCATAAACGTCTGCTCGATATTCTCGAGCCGACGCAGCAGACGGTGGATGCGCTGATGAAGCTCGATCTGCCCGCGGGCGTGGATGTGGAGATCAAGGCTTTTGGGAAAGAGCACAAGTAGTCTGGGCCGCGGGCTTGCGCCCACCGGATGGCCGACGGCGGCCGCGCCCGCTTGAGCATGGGCGCTCCCCAGCCAATAGTCGTCGCTACAAAAGCGACGAGCCACGCTGGGCATGGAGATAGAGATGGCAACGAAGGTTACGGGCATTCTGGGCAAGAAGGTCGGCATGACGCAACTGTT
>PMHI01000052.1:419-2009 GCA_003156615.1 Acidobacteriaceae bacterium
CGGCTTACCAAGCCGGCTCGCGGACACCTGGCAAAGAACAACCTTCCTCCGGTGAGGTTCATGCGCGAAGTGCCGCTTGAGACCGATGGGGCTGCCGACAGCGACGTTGGGGTGAAGGTTGGCGACCGGGTGCTGGTCGAGATTTTTGAAGGCGAAAAGTTTGTCGACATCGTGGGAGTGAGCAAGGGAAAAGGCTTTCAGGGCGTGGTGAAGCGGCATCATTTCGGCGGCGGTCCTAAATCCCACGGCTCGATGTTTCAGATCACCGGTTCGATTGGGTCTTCGGCCTTTCCTTCGCGCGTGTTTAAGGGAATGCGCATGTCAGGACACATGGGCCATGCCCGCGTGACGCAGCGCAATCTGCGGGTGCTGGGTGTGGATAAAGATGAGAATCTTTTGGTGGTCGAAGGCAGTGTGCCCGGGCCGGAGGGTGGATATTTGGTGATCGTCAAGGCCAAGAAGCCACCCAGAGAGCGCCGAGGATTCGCCGGCGCGGCTACGGTCGATCCGTTGAAGGCGGCGAAGAGAGCGGCGAAGAAAGCCTAGTACCGAGTACCCAGTACCGGGTGGAACAGCGAGAACGCAATGGCAACTATTGATATTTACGACTTGAGCGGCGCCAAGGTCGGAACCTTCGATCTCGCCGATGAAATTTTCGGTGCGGTCAATGAAGATCTGCTGTGGGAGGCGGTGAAGCACTACCGCGCCGGGCAGCACCGCGGCACCCATGCGACCAAGGCCCGATGGCAGGTTTCCGGTTCGGGCAAGAAGCTGTGGAAGCAGAAGGGCACGGGACGGGCGCGCATCGGGTCGATCCGCTCGCCACTGTGGCGGCACGGAGCAACCGTGCACGGTCCGACGCCGCGGTCTTACGACTACCCTTTCCCGCGCAAGAAATCTCTCGGTGCGCTGCGTTCGGCACTGGCGGCGAAGTTTGCCGACGGCAAGCTGACTATTGTGAACGCGTTCGAGCTCAAGGAACCGAAGACCAAGGAGTTCCGGGCCGCGCTGGACGCGCTCAAGGTTGAAAAGACGGTGCTGATCGTGGAAGCGCCGAACGCCGCGAATCGCAACCTGGAACTTAGCTCGCGCAATATTGAAGGGCTCGAACTGATCGCGGGCAATGAAGTTCATCCCTACCATCTGTTGCGTTACGATCGCGTGATCTTCTCCCAGCCGGCCATCGAGAAATTGCAGCGCACGTTGAAAGATACTTTGCCCAAACGGCAGCGCGAGGCGGCGAAACCAGGCAAAGGTGCGAAGAAGGCGTCGGCTGCTCCGCGGAAGCGTGTGCGACCTGAAAAAGCGGCGGAGGTGGCCTGATGAAATCCGCATACCAGATTATTCGACGCCCGGTGATCACCGAAAAAGGGCTGGCCATCAAGGAAAACCAGAACACGCTGGTCTTTCAGGTGGCGCCCAAGGCGACGAAGACGGAAATCAAGCAAGCGGTGCAGACGATTTTCAAGGTGAAGGTGTATTCGGTGCGGACGGCCACTTATCCGGGGAAAGAACGGCGGCGGGGGAAGTTTGCCGGCTACCGTCCGGACTGGAAGAAGGCTTATGTGCGGCTGCGGGCCGGCGAGAAGA
>PMHI01000052.1:2063-8800 GCA_003156615.1 Acidobacteriaceae bacterium
TTGCGCTACCGTACGACGATCGTCAACGACGACATCACAACGCAGCATCCGCACAAGCCGCTGGTCGAAAAGAAGCAGCGCACTGGCGGACGGCGCAACTCGGGCGACATTACCAGCTGGCACCGCGGTGGCGGACACAAGCAGAAGCTGCGCATCATTGACTTCAAGCGCGAGAAGGCGGGTATCCCGGCGACGGTGACGACGATCGAATACGATCCCAACCGCTCGGCGCGGATTGCGCTGCTGGCGTATGCGGACGGTGAGAAGCGTTACATTCTGCAACCCGAGGGATTGAAGGTGGGACAGAAAGTTGTGAGCGGTCCCGAAGCCGACATTCTGGTGGGCAATGCGCTGCCGCTACGGAACATTCCACCTGGCACATCGATTCATAATCTAGAACTGAAGCCGGGCAAGGGCGCGCAGATGGTACGCTCGGCGGGCGGAGCGGCGCAGTTGATTGCGAAGGAATCCGATTACGCGCTGGTGAAGCTGCCCTCGGGCGAAACGCGGAAGATTTCGCAGGACTGCATGGCGACCATCGGACAGGTGGGCAACCTGGATCACGAGAACATCACCATCGGCAAGGCGGGCCGAACGCGTTGGCTGGGATGGCGTCCGGTAAACCGCGGCGTGTCGATGAATCCGGTCGACCATCCCCATGGCGGGGGTGAAGGCAAGACTTCGGGCGGACGGCATCCGGTGACGCCTTGGGGCCAGCCGACGCGCGGGTATAAGACGCGGAATAACAAGCGAACCGATAAGTTTATTGTGAACCGGCGGACGAAGTAGCGCCGCGAGCGAAACCAGGATTCCTGGCTGGCTCGGAATGACAAAGTTGGGGTGAGAGTGAATTTATGGCACGTTCAACCAAGAAGGGCGCGTTTGTGGATGGCTTCCTGATGTCGCGGGTCGAGGCCATGAATTCGCGCAACGAGAAGAAGGTTTTGCGCACCTGGTCGCGGCGTTCCACCGTGGTTCCTGAAATGGTGGGGCACACGATTGCGGTACACAACGGCAAGAAGTTTATTCCGGTGTACGTCACCGAGAACATGGTGGGGCATAAGTTGGGCGAGTTCAGTTTCACGCGCAACTTCAAAGGCCACTCCATGCGGGCAGCGACGGAAGTGGCGGCGAAACCGGCGGGTATTCCGGGAGGTCCGGGAGCGATTGTTTCGTCGACTCCGGCAGCGTCTGCGCCACCGAAGGCATAAGGGGAGACGGGGATGGAATTCCGAGCGGAAATGCGTTACTTGCGTGTCTCGCCGCAAAAGGCGCGCCTGGTGCTGGAGTTGATCAAAGGGCGCAGAGTGGAGGAAGCGCGCAACACGCTGTTGTTCACCAAGAAGCGCGTCGCGGCACACGTGGGCAAGCTGCTGCAGTCGGCGCTTGACAACGCTAGCTTTCTCAGCGCTGAGAAAAATCTGGACGTCGAGATCGACAATTTATACGTGAAGAGCGCCATTGCCAACGATGGTCCGCGCATGAAGCGGATTCGTCCGGCGCCGCAGGGACGGGCTTACCGGTATCAACGGCGCATCTCGCATATTACGCTGGTGCTGGCGGAGCGCGGGAATGGTTCGGCTCACGTTGCGAGTGGTGGTGGGGCGGCGAGTGCTGCTCCGGCTAAGCGGCGGGCGCCGGTGGCGAAGAAGGCGGCGGGCGCTTCCCCAAAAAAGAAGGCGGCTGCGAAATAAGAGTTCGGCGGGCGCGGTTCTAAAGAGTTTGAATTAGGAGATGCAATGGGACAAAAAGTCCATCCTTATGGTTTTCGCCTCGGCTATACCAAGCCCTGGAAGTCGCGCTGGTTTGTGGAGCGGGATTACGACAAGCTGCTGCTCGAAGACATCAAGCTGAAGAACGAACTGAAGGACAAGCTCAAGTCGGCGGGCGTGAGCGCGATTGAGATCGAGCGGCCGGGAAACAAGCTGCGCATCATCATCAAGACGGCCCGGCCGGGCATTATTATCGGGCGCAAGGGCGCGGAGATCGACAAGCTGAAGGGCGACTTGCAGAAGCGCACGTCGCGCGAAGTGTTTGTCGACATCCAGGAGGTGCACAAGCCGGAGCTCGATGCGCAACTGGTGTCGGAAGCGATTGCTTTGCAACTCGAAAAGCGCGTTGGATTCCGCCGCGCCATGCGCAAGGCGGTGGATTCGGCGCTGCGCTTCGGTTGTAAAGGCATCAAGGTGCGGGTGAGCGGACGGTTGAACGGCAACGAAATCGCGCGCTCGGAGTGGTACTTGCAGGGACGTTTGCCGCTGCACACGCTGCGGGCCGACATCGAGTATGGTTTTTCGGAAGCCCGAACCACGTACGGCGTGATTGGTGTGAAGTGCTGGGTGTATAAGGGCGAGATTCTTCCGGCCAAGAAGCGGGAGCAGCAGACCGGCGTGGGAGCGTTTTAAGAAGCGCCGGAGGCGCCTGGGTGCTTGGTGAGACAAAAGGCGTCTCGCTCAGGATGACACGGACAAAGAGCTGACTTATGTTGATGCCAAAGAAAGTGAAGTACCGGAAACAGCAGCGCGGGCGCATGACCGGCAAGGCCTGGCGCGGCAGCACGCTGGCCTTTGGAGATTTCGGGTTGAAAGTTCTGGAGCCCGGCTGGATCACCGACCGGCAGATTGAAGCCAGCCGCGTGGCCATGACGCGTTTCGTCAAGCGCGGTGGCAAGATCTGGATTCGCGTGTTTCCCGACAAGCCGGTAACCAAGAAGCCGGCCGAAACCCGTATGGGCAAGGGCAAGGGTGCGCCCGATCATTGGGTCGCGGTGGTGCGACCGGGAAAGATTCTGTTTGAGATGGAAGGGGTCACGATCGTGGATGCGACCGAGGCCATGCGACTGGCGTCGCATAAACTGCCGCTGCGCACGACTTTGGTCAAGCGCGAGACGGCGCACTAGGGAAATTGGAAACTGGAAACTGATTTTATGAAATCCGACAAGATTCGCAATTTAACCGACGCGGAACTCCAGCACCAGGGGCAGGATCTCGCGGACCAGCTGTTCAAGCTGAAGTTTCAGCTGAACATGGGTCAAACCGAGAGCTTGAAGAAGATTCGCGGTCTGCGCAAGGACATTGCGCGCGTCAAGACAATTTTAGGCGAGCGTACACGCGTCGCCGCAACGGAGAAACGCTGATGGCGGAAGCCGCAAGCAAGAAGTCTGCCACGCCGCGGAGCGAGCAGGTGCAGGGCCGGCGCAAAGAAGTAGTGGGGGAAGTGGTCGCTAACCGCATGTCCAAGACCATTGTGGTGCAGGTGACGCGCAAGAAGGCGCATCCGTTCTACGGGCGGGTGGTGGCGCGCAACAAGAAGTTTTACGCGCACGACGAGAAGAATGAAGCGCATGTCGGCGACGTGGTACGGCTGGAAGAGACGCGTCCGTTATCGAAGCTGAAGCGCTGGAAGCTGAAGGACATCGTGCGCAAGACCTCGCTGGTACCGGAGATCGTGCTGGAGCAGGACGTTAAGTAAGGAAGCGAGCCGAGCGTGCGATTTACGCGTTGCAAAGGACGCGACGCTGCGCGCGGCTCGATCAGATCCCTCGCGCAGCAAGCAGGCTTGCTCGGGATGAGAGAGGGAATGGGAGATTGCCATGGCTGTGATGATGAGAAGCATGCTGGAGGTCGCCGACAACTCCGGCGCCCGCAAGCTGCAGATGATTCTGCCGCTCGGCGGTTCNNGGCAAAGTGGTGAAGGCGGTGATCGTGCGGACGCGCAAGGAACATCGGCGGCGCGATGGCACCTACATCCGCTTCGATCAGAACGCCGCGGTGCTGATCAACGATGCCGGGGAGCCGGTGGGGACGCGCGTTTTCGGTCCCGTGGCCCGCGAGTTGCGCGAGAAGAAGTTTTTGAAGATCGTTTCGCTGGCGCCGGAGGTCATTTAGGAATTTGTAGTTTGGCAATCGGGTAATTTGGTCATTGAAACCTGGAGCCGATTGAGGGTTTGGGATTCCAAATTACCAGATTACGGAATGGGTTTAAGAATGCGAACTGTCAGCACAGTACACAAGCGAGTGGATATCCGCCGCAACGATACCGTGAAGGTGATTACGGGACGCGACAAGGGCAAGGAAGGACGTGTGTTGCGCGTGTTTCCCGACGATAACAAGCTCCTGGTCGAGCACGTGATGGTCGTGAAAAAGCACGTGCGCCCGAACCCGCAGCGCAACATCAAAGGCGGCATCGCCGAGCAGGAGAGCCGGATAGCGCTTTCCAACGTGCAACTGGTGTGCCCGAGCTGCGGCCCGGTGCGCATTGGACACGAAGAGCGCGGCGACCGCAAGGTCCGGGTGTGCAAGAAGTGCGGAACGACGTTAGACAAGTGATTTTGCGACTTGGCAACTGACGAAGTTGGTAGTTGAAATTTCCATTGCCAAATTGCCCGATTACTCAACTCTCGAGGGGAAGTTGAACAGACGCGATGGCAAGAGATAAAGAAAAGAAGGCAGCGAAGGAATCGGCGCAGGAGCAGAAGGCTCCGGCACAAGCGCACCACAGCGCCAAGGAGCGGCCGCGACTGCGGTCCAAATTCGAGAAGGAAGTGGCGCCGGCACTGCTGAANNATGGGCATGGGCGAGGCCACGCAGAACTCGAAGGTGCTTGATCCGGCGGTGAACGAACTGGGACAGATCACGGGACAGAAGCCGATCATCACCAAGGCCAAGAAGTCGATTGCGGCTTTCAAAGTACGCGAAGGGCAGGCCATCGGAACCATGGTGACGCTGCGCGGCGACCGTATGTATGAGTTTTTCGACCGGCTGGTGAACATCGTTCTGCCGCGAGTGCGCGACTTTCGCGGAGTCTCCACCAAATCGTTCGACGGCCGCGGCAATTACACGCTGGGCCTGCACGACCAGTTGATTTTCCCGGAGATTTCTTACGAGAAGGTCGACAAGCAAAAGGGAATGAACGTCACCATTGTGACCACGGCGGCGAATGACAACCAGGCGCGCACACTGTTGAAGCACCTGGGCATGCCTTTCCGGACGCAATAAGGTTTCGGTTTCAGGGTTGCAAGATCTCAGGGTTTGGCGACACAGATTTTCCAAGGATTTTCATGACTACAGCAAAACGAGTGAAAGACGCGAAGATCGAAAAGAAGTTTGAGCTGGCGCGCAACAACAAAGAGAAGACGCCGAAGTTTTCCACGCGCCGGCACAATCGCTGCAAGATTTGCGGACGGCCGCGCGCTTATCTGCGCAAGTTCGGCCTGTGCCGCTTGTGNNGAGAGTAGGGTAACAGTCCAGTTCATGGGGCAGGTCGTTTGTTGGGCTGGTTGGCTAGCGACCAACGGCGAACGACCGAAGAAGCCGCTGCAGGTTCTCCGCTGAATACGGAGCGAACGGGTGGCGAGAGGAGAAGCAAAAGATGAGGTTGACCGATCCGGTCGCAGACATGCTGACGAGGGTGCGCAACGCGCTGCAGGCGCGGCACCAGAAGGTGGACGTTCCGGCTTCGAGGCTGAAGGTGGAGATCGCCCGCATTCTGAAGGAAGAGGGTTATATCTCGAACTTCAAGGCCACCGAGGAAGAGGGGCACAAAGTGATCCGGATCTATTTGAAATACGGCGCGCACAACGAGGCGGCGATTTCAAAAGCCGAGCGCGTGTCGCGCCCCGGCTGTCGCGTGTATGTGCGGCGCAGCGAGATTCCACGGGTGCTGGGCGGTATGGGGATCAATATTCTCACCACGCCGCGCGGAGTAATGACCGGACGCCAGGCGCGAAAAGAAGGCGTGGGCGGCGAGTTGTTGTGCGAGATTTGGTAGAGAACCCCTTCTAGCTACTGGCTTCTGGCCGGCGCGTGCGGCCGAAGTCAAGTCGAACAAGCTAGGGGCCAGGAGCCAGAAGCGAAGAGCTGATCTTATGTCACGAATTGGGAAGAAACCGATCCCGATCCCCAAAGGGGTGACGGTCAAAATCGAAGGCAACACGGTATTGGTCGAGGGGCCGAAGGGCAAGCTGGACACGGCTCTTCCCGCGGGCATCAAGGTGGAGCAGAAGGACGGAAACATCGTCGCCCTGCGCGAGAACGATTCGCAGGCTGCTCTGCACGGATTGGCGCGCGCCCTGGTAAACAATGCGGTGGAGGGCGTCACCCGGGGCTGGACGCGCGAACTGGAAATCGTCGGCATCGGCTACCGCGCCGAGATGAAGGGCAAAGGGATGGTGGTGTTCAGCCTGGGATATTCGCATCCCATCGAGTACCCGTTGCCAACCGGCGTGGATGCCGCCGTCGATCCCAAGCAGACGAAGATCTCGCTTAGCGGAATCGACCGCCAGCAGGTCGGCCAGGTGGCAGCGGAAATGCGCTCGCTGCGTCCGCCCGATCCCTACAAGAACAAGGGTGTGCGGTACGCGGGCGAAAGATTGAAGAAGAAGGTGGGCAAAACCGGAGCGAAGTAACAGCCGGTACGGTCGCCGGCGGTGGTGAACCCAGTCGGGATCAAGGACAGATTTTATGCTTACGAGGATTTCGAAGAACCAGAAACGCGGGCACATTCACGATCGCATCCGCAAGAAGATGCAGGGGACAGCAGAACGTCCGCGGCTGAATGTGTATCGTTCGCTGAATCACATTTACGTGCAGGTCATCGACGACCTGCACGGCAAGACGCTGGTTTCAGCGAGTTCCGCCGAAGGCAAGAAGGAAGACCGGCGTACCGGCGGCAACGTGGCGGCGGCGAAGACCGTGGGCAAGATCATTGCGGAGCGCGCCAAGGCCAAAGGCGTGGGC
>PMHI01000214.1 GCA_003156615.1 Acidobacteriaceae bacterium
CATGGGATCAGTGAGCAGACCTACTATCGCTGGAAAGCTAAGTACGGGGGACGGAAAGTGGGGATGTGAAAAAGCCGCAACTGGAGGACGAAAACCGGAAGTCGAAGCACGGGAAAGCCGAGCTTACGCTGGGGAATCGGGCGTTGCAAGATGTGATTTCCAAGAACTTCTAGAGCCCGCGGGATTTCGGGTCACCGTGAGCTACGTCTAGGTGGAGTACGAGATGACGGAACGGCACGCCCGCAAGCTGGTAGGGTTTGGCACGATCGACGAATCGCTATCGGGCCAGGAAAGCAGGAGTGAGCAGAAGGCTGACACAACCGGCGAGTGGCTTGAAACTTGTGGGGTAGGCGCCAGCGGATTGAGGATTTTTTCGCGGTTGGTTTCCGCACGATGACAAGAAGCCGGGAATATCCAAGGGCGCGGTCAACTTATTCAAATCAGACGAGTTCCAAACTGGTCCTACCCAGGATCTCCAGAATCTCCTGTGAGCAGGCAAATCGCCCAACCTTCATTTCTCGATCCGCGTGCGCTGTGCAGCATCTTTAATCCTTCGCTCATCTTCTGATCCACCAAAAGCACTGCTCCTTTTCAGTACGCATTCCTGTTAATCAAGCCCGATAAAATGGTCAGCAGTATGATGCGCAAATCGAAGGCAAAGCTCCAGTTCTGCAAATAGTACAAGTCGCACTCAATGCGCTTTTCGATGGAAGTGTTGCCGCGCCAGCCGTTGACTTGCGCCCATCCTGTCATTCCCACTTTGAGGGTGTGTCGATTGTTATAGCGCGCGACTTCTTGCAGGAACTTGGACACGAAGTGCGGCCGCTCCGGCCTTGGGCCGACAATACTCATATCCCCTTTTAGAACGTTGATGAACTGTGGCAGCTCATCCAAGCTTGTTTTCCTCAGAAAAGTTCCGAATGACGTTCTCCGGGAGTCCCCGTCCGTGGTCCAGCGTCTGTCACTCTCCGATGCATCAGAAGCACGCATGGTTCGGAATTTATACATGCGGAAAGGCTTACCGTTGAGTCCCACCCTTTCTTGAACAAAGATCACCGGCCCTCGCGAGGTGCCCTTAATCACTATTGCAATGAGGGCAAGTAGAGGTGAGACCAGCAGAAGTGCCAAGAACGAAAAGCAAGTATCAAAGGCCCGCTTTAAGAGAGCGTAATCGAGCGACTCCGCCGGCGTTGACATGAGGTCCAGCATCTGCATATTGCCCAACTGAAATAGCTTTTCCCTCACTACGATTCCTTCCCCAAGATCCACGATGGCGCACGCGGGAAGACAAATACGATTGAGCGCGAGCATTATCTGCGGAATTTGAGGAAATTGCACGGGGTGAAGGGCAATCACCGCCTCATCGATTCCATGTTCGCAGTTCAAATCTCCAACTTGCTCCAATTCGTAGATCCGGTGACCCGTGACGCCAACCTCCTGCCCTGGCAACCGAACGAAGCCCGCAACTTCGCAGGGAGCGAGCGAAAAGCGCTGCAACCGGACCGCGGCATTACTTGCAAACTGGTCGGCTCCGACAATCAGTAAGCGGGTGGGTTTGGCCAAGTGGGCTCTGCTTCTGCACAGAATTCGGAAGACTGCGTGCAGAAGAATTGTCAACACCAGCAGAACAAGGAGGTCACAAATCAGCAATCCTCTGGGAAAGACCTGGTTTCGACTGAAGTAGAGTGTTGCCAAAAGAACGAATAATGTGGCAATGCAGGCAGACCCAGCGGCGCGCGCTCCCGTCCTTTCCCGATAGAGTTCATCGAAACTTGTAACTCGATAGTGCTCCGCGAGAAAGGCCCAAACCAAGGTTCCGAACAAGATCTGGCTGAGGTGCCCATGCGGAAAGTAGAGAAGAGGTCTATTCAAATGCAGGCAAAGGACCATCCATATCCACCACCCCACTTTGAAGGCAAGGACGGGAAGCACGTACGTTCCTNNGCCTCCTTCCTGAGGGTCTACCTAGGTTTAGGTTTGAGCGCTGCTGATTGAAAATCTTCAGAGTCGGACGAGCCAAACGTCATCCGCCAGATTGTCCTTCGGATTTTCGGGGCGTTACGCGATTTTCCCAGCCCCGTCGAGGATGCGCGTCCGGATTCCCAAATCCTCGAAGACTTAAGTTCGGAATTTCTTCGAGCTCTCTTACGCGAAATGAACTGTAACCCTGAGCGTTTTGGCGAGGAGGGGACAGTCTTTGTCGGTGGTTACTCGGCGTTCGATGCGAATCAACCTTAGCAACAGCTTTACACTTTCGCTTCATTAACTAGCTCGCGAATGTGACCCCTGGCGACAAGATACGCGCGTAAACCATTTTGCCAATTCGAGAATAGATTAAGTCCGCGTTTCTTGAGTTCTGCATTCTCCAGGACGGAATATTTCGGCCGAGGCACCTTCGCTGGAANNCTTCGTATTCGTTAGTTCGAAAATGGTTTTGGCGAATTCATACCAGCTGCAGCTTCCTTCCGAGGTGGCGTGATATAAGCCGTAGTGAATCGTTCGGCTCAGCATGACGATTTGGCTGGCCAATTCCACGGTTGAAGTCGGGCTGACAATTTCGTTCTCCACTACGCGCAGTTC
>PMHI01000153.1 GCA_003156615.1 Acidobacteriaceae bacterium
CCAGCGTCACCCGGTTCGGCCTTTTCGTCGAGCTCACCGATTTATTCGTCGAAGGCCTGGTCCCACTGAACACGCTCACCGACGACTTCTACACATTCCACGAAAACACACGGCAGATCATCGGCCAGCGCTCCCGTAAGACCTACAGCCTGGGACAGAAACTTCGGGTGCTGGTCGATCGTATCGATCCCGTGGAGAAGAAAATCCAGTTCGCTATTCTGGAGGAAGCGCCGCATCAGCCCGCGCCCAGACCCTCCTCCAAGAAATCGAAGCCCAAGCGGCAGTGACAGACTTCAACATCGACCGAGTGCATGGTCAGGCGAAACAGTGCCGCTGGTGGTAAAATGCTCTGGTTAGACCCCATCCGTTGCGGATGCGCAGCAGCGGTTCCTTCCTNNGTGGCTCAGCCTGGTAGAGCACTCGCTTGGGGTGCGAGGGGTCGGCAGTTCAAATCTGCCCGTCCCGACCATTTCTTAGAAATCGGCAGGTTACAGACGGTAGCCGAATTTCGCGTGGGTTTTTGACCCCACGCCTCTGGAGGCTCCTGTGGCACTACTACCTCGCTTCGAGCAGTTCTTTGGTGAACGGAAGTTCCTCGCCAATGTCAGTCCTGCGACCGTGTCTTGGCACACCTATAACCTCAGGTGGTTGTCGTCGGAGTCGCCAACCGAAGATGAACTCAAACGAGCCGTCCTTCGGATGCGGGAGAAGGGTCTACGTGCGACAGGCTGCAACAGTGCCATCCGCTCAATCAATGCCTATCTGAAGTGGTCTGGGTCGCCGCTCAAAATCCCGCAGATGAAGGAACCGCAACACGTCCTGCCGACGTACACGACACAACAAATACAACTCCTGCTCGGATGGAAGCCGAAGAAATTGACCGGATGTCGTCTCTCGACACTCATTGCTTTCCTCGCTGATACGGGCTGCCGGATTGACGAGGCGTTGAGCGTTCACTGGAAAGACGTGGACTTCGACAACATGCTCGTTCTGCTGCACGGGAAAGGCAGTAAAGACAGACTAGTTCCGATTTCGCTTGAACTCAGAAAGCGATTGTTCCTGTACCAGCAAAAAACCAAGGCAAAGGACGGTTTTGTCTTCGGGACTCAAGGTGGGACGAAACTGGGACGACGGAACGTTCTCCGTGATTTCAAGAACCACTGCAGACAACTCGGATTCGAGCCGCCCGAGCGGAGCATTCAAGCGATGCGGCACTATGCCGAGTTCCGGACTATGCCGATTGTTCTCGGCCTGTCCGCAGCCGGAGCCTGTCCGCTGATTAATGATTCGGCATAGTCGGGAGCAGTCCGAGGGGCCATCCTTGTACGATGAAAAAACAACTTCTCGTTTCGTTCGACACTCAGCTCGGCCCTTGGGCCGGGTATCTAAACGCCTACACCACACTGATCAGGGAGCGGGGCTCCTCGCCCGTATCCGTCAACACTCAGGTTCAACTGCTTACCCGTTTTTGCCAGTGGCTCCGAAAGAGGGAAAGAGGAACACCGAAACCTATGTAGTGGATGAGATCATCGTGGAGCGATTCTTGCGGCGTCCCCAAAGTGCAGGTTCTACACGCGGTGGCGCTGCCGCGCTGTGTCGGTTCCTCCGTATGCTTCGCGACCAGGGAGCTACCCGGCGTCCGAAGAAACCGCCGCTGTCTCCCCAGCAAAGACTCACCACGAGCTCCGGCCTAAAAATCGGGAAGGCGTGGCGATTCCGGCCAAGCACAATCGACGAATGGCTCCGTGAGCAGGAGCGCCGAACTGCCGTGGAGTAGCCCAGCGGTGGGGCGTCGGGACTCCGACCGACCCCCGATACTACTTATAAATACATATAAGTGGTCCTGCTGGAACCACTCTGCCTCCTGCCGGAATGAAAAACTGGCTATGTCGCTCATTCTGCACCCTCTTCCGCCTTTGCCTCCTCTACGACAGCCCCCTTCCACCTCTTGCTACCCTTTCTAATCTCCTTCAGCCACTCTCGATACGTTATCGTCCCCTTACCGTAAGCCCTGTGCGCCTCTCTCAACACGTTGAACCTCGGCCTCGCCTCTTTCACAAGACCGGGCAAGAGTTTTTCCACGAACCTCATCATTCGAGCGTCAGGCTCGTTCCCCGTTCGCACATCGTGATACCCCAACAGGTTCTTCTGTCGCACCTGCGCTGCCAACTCGGCGTCCGCCGCCGGGTAAAGTTGGTTGTAATTCTCATGCACCAAGCACCCGCCCATTTGCAATAGGCGAATCGTTATAAACGGCAACCTTCTCGCCATCAGCACAGGCACCGCGTCAATGTCGCCGCACTTCCACAGCATCTCCCTTACTTCTTTGCTTCGCGGGTAAAGCCACGTTCGATAATTCTTGACTTCAATCCCAGCACACTCCCCGAGTGGGAAGACTACATAGTCAAGCGGTCCCTTCTCCATCCGGTTCCCGCTGATGTCCAGTGGCGGATCTACTTTCGCATAGGCCGTGCTGTCATCATGGGCATTCAAGTCCGTGAAGTGTCCTAGGAAGTTCAATCCGCTTCTCTGGATTGCTTTCATCACCGCGATTTCATATGTCTGTCCGAGGCGGTGTGTGAACATGCCTTCTTGGGTCTTCACATGCATTGGCACCAGCACTTTCATCCGTGCCTCCACTGCTTGTTTTGGAGTTTCCTTCAGGTAGTACCACGGAGCCTTGCCCTGCTTCTCGGAAACGATGACACCGTCTTGCAACAGTGCTTTCCGTGACACAGTTAGAAGGCTCGGCTCAACCCGCATTGGGTTCGGGCCTGCGTCGGATATTTTCTGCTCCAGCGTTCGGTCGCAGGCTACCGTTTGCGTTCGCAGTATGTTTAGCAAGCGCCTCTTTCCCAACTCGATTCGTTCCGCACGCTTCACCGCGTACTCCGACTACTGCGGATGTTAACGCGCTACATTCTCTCGCTCCCCTCTTTTTGTTCTCGCGCACCAAACTGGTACTTGCTCTCATCGCCTCTTTGTTCCTGCGCTTGAAGCACTCAGAGATTGGTTATGACGGATACGCGATTTTCTAGTATGGAGGTTCTATGTCGAAGCCAGTCGGACTTGATTGCCCACACTGCGGGAAGACCATCGTTGCTTCCTTTGACGTGACAAAGGACACCGAAATCAAATGCCCGAACTGCGAGAAGTTAATCGTGGCACCTCGCAACGGGGGTATACCTTTCGTGAAGAAGTGACCGACCACCACGAGCCGACGATTCTGAACCTGAGTTTGCCGTTGGGAGCACGAATCGTCAATTCATTGCCCTTCCGTTCTGCGTCGTAGCGTCCAAGATTGGTGGTGACGCAAGTGGTCTGCTGACCCAACGTGCTGCATGTCGTCGCGTCAGGTGACATCTTCTCAGGAGCGGTCGGCTCGATTTTCGCGCAGTTCTTGTCACTCGACCTGTCGCCACATATCAAAGACGCATGTGAGCCATCAGGGAGAATGACCTTGGCGAAGACAGTGATAAAGGGGGGCCGAACCGAGTGTAACCATCGCGCTTGTTTCGACGACTTCGACGTGCATCTTCTCGCCTGCCTCTGCACTTCCTAACAACAGAGCCAGAGCGATTACACCCACCGCGATTTTCTTATCAGTCATTGATTGCTCCTACTCGCTACAATTGCGTTCCAACCGCGTAGTCGTTCGGCTTGGTTCCTTCGATTCGCGCCACTCGAAGATGGCAGCACGAGCGTCGTATATCCGAGACTGCGAAGAACTTCCTCAGAATCCCCAGCCTTCTGGCCGTTAAAACACACCAGCGCGAGTTGCGGACACGTTGTCTTCAACATCCCGAAGTCATTGAGTTCCGACTCCGTGATGTCCTTGTCCATACTCCCTGGTCGAACGCAGTAGTGATAGATGTCCCACAGTCCGATGCCGTGGTCCTTGAGCGTTTCGACCCGGCGTTCATACGACTGGGTGACGACATTCTGGTCGACGACCTGCCCGATGAGTTTCCAAAAATCGTTTGAGGGATTGGCGTAGTACTGACCCTTTGCTAGGGACACGTCGCTTGGGAGCGAACCCAGAATCAGAACCTTGGTCTTATTGTCGATGACGGGAGGGAGACCTGATTTCCGCATCGTTCTCACTTCGGAAGAGCATGCGTCGGCCATTCGTGCTTCAGCCATTCAGTCACTAACGTTCCAAGGATTCCAACGGCACCACCGATGACCATCATGACGATGCTGTTACCGTTGCGCTCCCAGAACGATTGGCTCTTTGAGCGAAGGCGAAGTGTGATGTAATTGACTTGCTTCATGTTTTCCAACAGTCCGAGAATGAGCACTCCGAACGAACTCAGAAATGCTAGGTGGTACCCGAGGTCACTCGCGCCGTGCGCGTGGAGTAATGCCTTCGCGAAAAAGCAGATGGCCAGCGCAACTGAGCCAACAGTGATTGCAGCCTTTCGGATGAAGATTCTCCATTTCGCTTTGCGGGTTAGCAAGAACTCTTTGACAGACAGGAAGAGAAGGTCGGCCTTCGGATTTCGTTCAACGACGAACAACGTGCTCCGCTGAACGTTGAGGCGTACCGCATGAGAACCTCGAATCACAATCTCTGCGTGTGGGAGGAGACCTTGAATCATGAAACATGACAGAGATGCGGGACTCTTGTTTTCCATCTCGTCGAGAGTCTCGTAGTTATGTCCTTCATCCCCTAACGTGACGTTCTGGCAATGTTCGCGGAAAAGGCCCAGCAACTTATCGAGGTCTTCCCTGTAGAGTTTCAGGGCCGGCAGTTGTTCGACTCTCGGTCCCGGTCTGGGAATCATTGACCGAGCAGATCACGAACATAAGGCGTGTAGACGAGAACAGAGTTCTCAGCCAAACCGCGGACTTCGCGGAGGTAACTTACATACC
>PMHI01000691.1:0-3809 GCA_003156615.1 Acidobacteriaceae bacterium
CGCGCCAAAAAGCGCTACCGACAACGTTAACATCCACTGGCAGGAACAAGCCGGAACCGTTTAAAATACCGACACCTTTCTATTTCCCACCGCAAACTTGCGGCATCTATTGGGTGCGAGGTTCATAACGATGGCGAACACGGGCCCGACGCAAAATTCAACCGGCCAATCGCCCGCGGCAAATGGGCTGGCAATAGTTCGTGTCACGATCGGCGCAATGCTGGTGTGGGTCTTCTTCGAGAATCTGGGGAAGGGTCTCTACACGCCAGCGGGCTACGCAGGCCTGATCAACTACTACATAAAGGCGAGTCACTCGCCGGCCGCGTGGAAGGCAGTGATGGGTTTGGCAGCGAGTCACGCCGCAATGGCCGCTCCGATGCAGGCCGTGACTGAGATCGGTCTCGGAATCCTGCTGGTCATCGGTCTGCTGACGCGCCCTGCCGCCTTTGTGGCTTTTCTATACTTGGGCAGCCTTTGGGTCTCGGAATGGGGCACATCGTGGATCTGGGAACTGCTGGTTTCNNCGCGGCGCTGGCCATCCTCCCCATGGTGGTGAGTTGAGCCAAGGTCAAGTGCGAGTGTCGGTTGTCATTCCTACACATAACGAAGCGCAGTCCATCGGCCGCGTCTTGGCTGATCTGCCTGCGGACACAGTTACGGAGGTCTTAGTCGTAGACAGCAATTCAACCGACGGGACTCCCGAAATCGCCTCAAAGATGGGAGCCCGGATCCTACGCGAACCTCGCCGCGGATACGGGCGCGCCTGCTTGACCGGACTGGCTGAAGCAAGCAGCCCTGACATTGTGGTGTTCCTCGACGGCGATTACAGCGATCGGCCGGCTGAGCTGCCGCTTCTCCTCGCTCCAATCCTTGACGGACGCGCGGATATCACGCTCGGTTCGCGCCTTCAGGAACCGCGTTCTGCGGGTGCGTTGCCTTGGCATCAGATGTTTGGTAATCGCCTCGCCGCTGGCCTGATCAGGATTCTGTATCGACTAGACATAAGTGACCTCGGTCCGTTTCGCGCGGGCCGCGCAGATGTACTACGCGCGCTCGCGCTCGAAGAAACCACTTATGGCTGGGCGGTTGAAATGATTCTCAAGGGTACGCTTGCGGGGTTCCGCGTCGTTGAGGTGCCGGTGAGCTACCATCCGCGCATTGGGAAATCCAAGATTAGCGGCACGCTGCAAGGCACAGTCGGAGCGGCGTGGTTCATCCTCTCGCTGATAATGCGCTATTATTTTCGGCATCGAAGAGCCAGAAATCCGCGGCCAGCGTAAATGTTGACTCCGCGCTCCCCTATGGGGTTCTCCCGCGAAAATACCGCACGTTCGTCGAACGGGGGGCGAACACTGGTCGTCATGGCAAAAGCACCCAAGCCGGGGATGGTCAAGACTCGTTTATCTCCGAGCCTTCCAGTTGAGGCGGTCACCGAACTCTATCGCTGCCTTTTGAACGATACCATCGCGCTGGCGCACTCGTTGGAAATGGTGGACGTCGCCATTATGTGCCCGGCTTCCGATGTCGAAGAACTGACGAAGCTGGCGCCAAGTGTGTCGGGCGTATTGGGCCAGAAAGGACAAGGCCTTGCGGCAGGCCTCAACTCGGCATTTGCGCACTTTGCAACCATTAGCCACCAACGCGTCGTTGCCTTCAACAGCGACAGTCCGCATCTGCCGGCGTCGATTCTTGAAAACGCGTTCGAGGCGCTCGCCGGCCATGACGTGGTTGTGGGACCGACGCACGATGGCGGTTATTACCTCGTAGGGGCGAAGGCTTCTCACCCTGGGCTTTTCGACGGCGACACAATGGGAACCACGAGCGCGCTTGGGGCTTTACTGGCGCGCGCTCGCGCACTCCAGCTCTCCGTCGGCTTCACCGATCCCTTCTACGACATCGACGTGGCTGTCGACTTGACCCGGCTCGCCGCGGAACTGGAACTCGCTCCCGCTCGGGCGCCACGAACGGCGGTCTGGTTGAAACTGTGGGCGCCGGCGGTGGCACAGTTGCGGACAGGCACGGTAGGCCTGTGAAGCTCACGCCAGCCGGCAGATTGTACGGGCTCGGCGCCATCTTATTTGTGGCGCTTACGATCTGCTCACGCAACTTCAGCAAGGTGGGTGGACCGTCCTTCATCGTTCCGCTGGGCGTTGCCGGTATTGCGTATCTCCTTGCCATTCGCGAGCTCTTCGCTACTCCAAAATTTCCGCGCCGGGTCATCGTGATCGGGCTGGTGTTGGCTGGCCTGTGGCGTATTCCGTTTCTTCTGTCAGCGCCGGGGCCTGATGATGACATTCATCGATACCTTTGGGATGGCCGACTCCAGCGGTTCGGGTATAACCCTTATCTCGTGGTTCCCAGCGACCCGGCTGTCCGTGAGTTACATACTCCGGGAACCCGCACGCTGAACAATCCGGATTTACCGAGCCCATATCCGCCGGGCGCGCAGATGTTTTTCCGCGCCATCACCGCGATTCATGAGTCTCTTTTTTCGCTGAAAGTAGCGTTTGTATTTTGCGATTTGGCAATTATTCTCGTTTTGCTCGAGATCTTGCGTAGCAGCGGGCAAGGAGCGCACTGGGTGCTGGCCTATGCCTGGCATCCACTGCTGGCAACCGACGTGGCAGGCAGCGGTCACATCGATATTGTCGGCGTGTTGCTGTTGTTGGTTTCCGCCGCGGCGCTCGGGCGGCGATGGCGTGCGGTTGCGGCAGTCGCATTTGGGCTGGCTGTCGCGGTGAAGTTTCTCCCGATCGTACTCCTGCCGCTCTACTGGAAACGTGTTCGTATCCGCGACGGCATACTGGCGGCCGCCGTCGTTGGATTCCTCTATGTGCCGTTCTTAAACCATGGACGAATTCCCATCGGTTCACTCGGAACTTACGTGCGGAGTTTCCGCTTCAATGATCCGGTGTTCGCCGCGCTCGAGCGAGTTGCCGCTCCGCAGTTTGCAGTTGGGCTGGCCGTGGTTGCGGGATTTCTTGTCGCGCTCTGGCTGAGAAGCAAGGCCACCGAGTGGTCGNNTGGACAGTCAGCATCATTCCTACTTACTACGTCTGGCATTTGCGCACGCTTGATCGTCCGTGGCTGGTTCCTGGCTGGATCATGGTTTTTGAATATGGATCCGTCGCAACGGCCGCCGCGATTATCGAATTTCGGCGATTGAGAAGACGGTCGGCGCCACGATCCTCAATTGAATAGATTCCCACTCGTTCGCCAAACCGCTGAGAATCCGAACCCGTTGTATAATCCGCGGCAGAGCGCTGTGAATGCCTGGGACGGGCGAAGAGTAACTGTGCACAGCGACTCGTGTATCCAGAAGCTTGCACCGTCATCCAACACAGCATCCGTTCAATTCACCGAGGAGCAAACTCTATGAAAAATGCTCGCCGTTTAGCCATGATGGGTCTTCTGCTCTGCGGAGTGCTGGCCCTTGTTCCAAACTCCTGGGCGCAACGGCGCGCTCCAATTCTCGAAAAGATTGCCAAAACTTACGGAGTCGATTCTTGGGATCAAATTCAGGCCATCCGCTACACGTGGAACGGGGAAATTACCGGCCTTTTCAAAGCCGCTCACAAGTGGGAGTGGGAGCCGAAGACCGGCAAGGTCTCCTACGAGGGGACAGATAAAGACGGTAAGCCAGTGAAGGTTACTTATATGCGCTCCGAGCTAAGCAGCCAGCCGGACAACGTGAAGACCGCAGTTGAGCCGTCGTTCGTCAACGATAACTATTGGCTTCTGTTTCCCTTCCATGCCTACTGGGACACCAGCGCCAACGTCACCGATGAGGGTATGAAAAAACTCCCAGC
>PMHI01000691.1:3826-9699 GCA_003156615.1 Acidobacteriaceae bacterium
AAGGCCGGTCCTCTGCTCTTCTCAACCGAGCACCGCGGCAACGCCGATGGCAAGCCTCTGCACATCTTTATTACGAATGTGGCCGTGAAGCTGACGGGATCGGACACCTGGATGGACGCAAAATAAGCGTCGAGGCTTATCGGGCGATTACTACAGTAGTGCAGGAACTGCTCAGCTTAGGCAGATCGCGGGTGGCGGCCATACGAGTCTCCAGCTTCAGCCGGTCTCCGCGAATGATCGGGCAGTAATAGTCAGGCTCCATCAGAGCACCCTGCAANNTCTAGAATCTCGACGCCCGCCGAAATCAAATTCGCCAGCGGCTCGCCCGATCCCGGCCAATACACGCAGGGCTGTGTCGTAGCGCGCGGAGTGACCCTCACGGTGCTGACGCCACATCCTCCCCGGAGCGGTGGCGAGCCCGCCATCGCGCGCACCAGCGGCTCACCAATGGCGATCACATCGGTCTCCGCAAAGAGGCGCCGGAACCCCTCCCAGTATTCTTCGTAGGAGAGCGCATAGATGTCGGATCGCACCGCCTGATACACATTCACTCGCAAAGGCGCGTTGAAGCGTTTGGCCACTCGAGCCACGTCCGCCAGACGTAAGTAGTTCGCTTTCATCATGACCGCGATGATGGTGACCGGCACGCCGAGCCTCACGCAGCGTTCTGCTTGATGGTGGATCAGTTCCCAATTGCCGTTTCCACGTTGAGCATCTTGTTCGCCTTGGGTCGGGTAATCGAGAGAAAACTCAATGTCGTGAAAAGCGAGCAGCTCTTTGTCCTCCAAAACTGCGACGCTGTGGCCGTTGGAAGTGATGGTGAGTTGGACGGGTCGCGTTCGCAGGTAACCCAATATCGCTTTGAACTCTGGATGCATGCCGTTCTCGCCGGTGCCGAGATTCACCGAATGGATCGGCAGTCGTTCCATGACCGATTTTACTTGATCTAGAGAGAGGCGATCGGTGCGGGCTGGATCCCGGTAACAAAAGGCGCATGAAAGGTTGCACTCGTTGGTGAGCCCAAGCCCGAGCGAAATACCGGCGTCAGGCGTCTTCGCGCCGGTTGTGGAGAATGAAGATTCCGCTCGAACGCCGTTCACTCGCGCTCCTCCTTCACCGGATCCGGTCGGCGAGCCAAGCATTGCCTATAGCGCGCGACTGCGGCAAACTCTGGCCGCATACCCAGCTTACGCTCCAGTTCGAGGATGCGCTGATACTCGGCTTCGCGAGATACCGCCGGCGGCAAATAATCCACAACCACGCGCACACCCCGCTCCACAATTAATGTCAGCGATGCCGCTTTCAGCATACGTTGCGTGTAGTCGTTACTGAAGAGCCGCACCCTCCCTCCGTAGAGAGATTCTTCTCCCCACTCAGCCATAAGACCATTTTCCGCCTCATCCAAATCGCCCGCTCGAATTGCGGCTTTTAATACCTCGCCTGCCTGGGTTCGCGCGAGCACTGAGACTATCGCGGACGAACCTCGCAAGGCGCGAGCCGCATCACGCAACACAGCTCCCGGGTCATCAACATATTCCAGGATGTTATGGCAGAGAATTACATCGAACGAACGCGCGGGAAACAAGCTGGCAAGCTGTGCCGCCTCACCGTGCTTCACCACGATCTTCTCCGCGACCCCGCCTTCGAGGGCNNTCCCGTGCCACAACCGAGATCCAGTGCGCGCAACGGCTGTTCGGCCTGTTGGGGAAGAAAATCGTGCAGGTTGGCGAAGGCCAAGTCCGAGCGCAACCGTCCCCCGGGCGTTTCGAGGTAGGCAGCGTATTTGTTCGCGCCGCTTTCGAAGCGTTCGCTGCCAGGACCGGCGGACATATTCATGCGATCTCCAAGCGCAATCGTCCAAACTGTCGATTCGATACTTCGCCAATGCCCTCTAAATTAATCACGAAATTGACGGCGACGCTTCCGAATCGTCGGCAGCGGCTAGTTTTGGGACAGGTTCGATTTTCAATAGATTTTAACCCTGATTAGATTTGTCAGAGTTCTGTGACAAAACCAGCTCAGATCGCCTCGACCGTTCGCTCAGCAACACGCGAAAGCGTCCGCCGCACTAGCGGCATAGTTCAAGTCGGCTCATAGGAAGTGATTCCGATCGTTCCTGGTTGAGGCAAGTCGGAAGTTATGGCGGGGACAGACTCTCAACGACCCTGGCCAGAATTCGGTTTTGGCTAGGTAGAGGGGTACCTCCGGGTGTTCCCGTGGTTGGTTGTTCTTTGATCACACGTTGAAAACGCCAACGAGAGAGGTTCAGATAGGGTCGTATAGGAGTGGTCCTGGCAGTGGGGCCGCACCCCGCCATTGTCTTGCCAGCGGCCCGCCGGATCAAGCGTACCAAAAGCGTACCAAATACCGGCGAATATACCGGTATTTCCCGTTACTAACCCTATCTAACCTCTTTAGAGTCAACAGCCGATGGGTCGATGGCGAGTGTCAAGGTAGCGCTCTAACCAACTGAGCTACGCGCCTACAACGTGCTTTCGAGCACTTGTTTTTTATGACCTGGCATCGCCAGGCTCCAAATAGCTCCAATAACCGGTCCAGTCCCATTCTCGGCCGCTATCTGGCCCGTGTANNCCTTGAGATCCAACAGCTCGGTGTGGGTCTTCGATGCCAGCAACCTCTCGTTCCTGCGGGATTCTGGCGCGGTTCCGTAAGTCGTTAGCATAGGCCCGTCTGCTTAAGCAAGCCGTCATTGTGTCGAACAATTCGTCCAATTGGCTGGACACCCTTAATCCAGGCCCAATCAAGTGGATGATTCAATCCACGTTCCGTTCAGTCCGCGATCACACGGCGCTGATTGGTTGAGCGCAAAGGGAATAGCGGCTTCCAACAGGACGGTCGTTCCCTTGTCCACAATCCGCGAAATGCAGTGGATGGGATAGAACAGAAAAAAGATCTAACGAAAAGTCAGCGAGGCGCTGCACTCCGAACGCCAACGTGGAATTCTCAACTCCCGGCTGTGATACAACATGCTGAACAAATGCTGGGAGCGGTATGGACGCTGGTTGGTGAATTTCGATTTCGCAGAGGAGATCTAGTTGCACGTCAGCCACATCTCTGTGCTCGCAGACCACAACGATTATTTGGGTGAGGCTCCGCTGTGGGACGAACGTGCCCAGATCCTCTACTGGAGCGACATCGCACGAAAGCGGGTTTACCGTTGCACATGGCCCGGGAGAGATCAGATTCTGCTGCAGGAAGGTTTCGAAGTTTCGGGTTTGGTGTGCCACGAATCCGGAGGGTTTATCTCCGTGAACTCAGCGGGAGTTTGGTTTTGGGATGGTGGCGAGCGGAAACACCTGCTTGCAGGACAGGGCAACCAGAATTGTTTCGGGCTGAACGACTGTATTGCCGATCCTGAAGGCCGAGTGCTTTCCGGGTCCTGCTTCTACGACGGGACGCGTGAAGACTACCCTCTTGGGAGTCTGTTTTGCATCGACACGGATGCTTCTGTCCGAATTGTTGATGATGGCATTCGACTCTCGAACGGACTGGGTTTTTCTCCCGATAATCGCACGTTGTATCTGGCCGATTCCGCGGCTCGACTGATTTATGCATACGACTACAAACCATTGGATGGATCAGTGTCGAATCGTCGGGTATTTCTTCGTGTTCCCGACGACGAAGGCCTGCCAGATGGCTTGACCGTAGACGCCGAAGGTTTTGTCTGGTCGGCACAATGGTTTGGGGCCGGCATTGTTCGATACGATCCGGATGGAAAAATTGAGCGACGCATTACTATTCCCGCCTGTCAGACCTCATCCGTGGCATTTGGCGGAAGGGATTTAACTGATGTTTTTGTGACCTCAGCGTCTCTGCTGGACGCGCTCCCTCTGATTCCCCCCAGCCTCGAACCGAGCAAAGTTTACCTCGGAGGCAGACTTTTTCATTTCAACTTAGGTATCCCGGGAAAGGTAGAATATCGTGCACGGATCGTCGAGCGCACAGAATCCTGAGGCTCAAGGGATGGGAACACTCAATCCACCATTTGCGAAGCAACCGCCAACCGCGCAGAGCGGCGCAGGCTCTCCCGCAGAGAACGCCATTGACGCATCGGCTCCGCCTTACAGGGACTTAACTCAGAAAACCGCTTCGGCACCCTCTCTGGAGCGCGGGCTTGCAATCCTGGAACTGGTCGCGAGGCACCCGAATGGCCTTACGCTATCTCAACTCGTTCGTCAGATGGGCCTTCCAAAAAGCTCACTCCATTCTTTGTTGTTAACCTTCGAACGCGCCGGCTACCTCAACCGTATCGAGCCGAGCGGCCAGTACATCCGCGGCGCGAAGTTCATTCGCGTGGCCATGCTGGCCTTCGATAACGCCTTGTTGCGGCAGAAGGCGAATCCCATTCTAGTCAAATTGATGAGGGCGACCGGTCTTACCGTACATCTGGCGACACTCTGGCGAGCGGAAGTGGTGCTCATTGCAAGGGTCAGTCCCGCCTCCGGGCGGCGCGTGGCAACCTGGATCGGCAAGCGCGTGGACGCGCACTGCACCAGCGTCGGCAAGTGTCTGATCGCCGCACTGCCCCAAGACGAACTCATTGCCCTGGTTCGGGATCGCGGTCTGTTCCGTCATAACGACAACACCATCACGAGCCTCACGAGGCTAAACGAAGAGCTTGAACGGGTGAGGCGAGCAAGTTACGCGTTAGACGAAGAGGAAGAGGAAGTTGGCTTTTGCTGCGTTGGTGCACCGGTTATCGACAGCGCCTGCCGGGTTGTGGCTGCTGTGAGCGTCTCGGGCGAAACCGAGCGAGTTTCGGCGAGTGATCGACGAAAGCTGATTTCCCAACTTCAGAGCACAGCCGCAGAGCTGTCAAAACTGTTTTGCTTTCATCCAGAGCGGGCCTAGCTGTGCTTGTCCGTTAGAGGACTCCGTATTTCTTGTACACGTCCCTCAGGTAGGCACCTGTCTTCAACTCTTTGCGGCTTGAACTTTCTTTCGTAACCTTTTCCGTTGCTAAACGAATTGCGTCGGGCACGACCTCGGGCGGCACCGAGACGACTCCATCGTAATCGGCGACCACTAAATCGCCAGGCGAGACCAGAACTCCCCCGCATTCGACCGGAACACTATAATCCATCACTATTCCACGGCCCTTGGAGTCCACAGGTTTGATACCGCGCGCGAAAACAGGGAAACCGAGCGCCTCAATCTTCCTGACATCGCGCACGAGTCCGTCAACGACCGCGCCTCTCCCACCTCGCGACTGAGCTGCGGTAGACAATAATTCGCCCCACGGTGCGTTCCGAACCGATCCAGTCGTCGAGACGACGACGGCCTCACCTGGCAAAATACTGTCGATTGCTTCAATCTCCAAACCGTACGGGTCAGCCGGTGTGTGATATACATCCGCGTAGGAGATCGTCCGGGCCCAACCCGCGAAGCAACAGTTCGGCCCCAAGGGACGAATGGTCTCGCGCATGGCTTGATTCCGATAGCCAAGCTCATCGAGAGCATCACAGATCACAGCCGTATATAGAGTCGACTCGATGAGAGCAAACAGTTCCAGATCGGCTGCAGTTGCCGGTTGCCGCGACACAGGTGACGAAGGGTTGTGCATGGAAGCAGACTATCTGCTGGCTAGAGAGATTTGAAGCACGAAAAGCGTCCGATATGGGGAATCCGTCCGATGCTCTGGACGTTAAGCTGAATGTCTCGATGACCAACCGATTTGGAGACCAATTCTTATCTCTGCCGAATCGCTCGTCCTTGGGGCTGAACAGAATCCTTTCCGTAGGTCGGAGTCGGGTTGTGAGCTGGTATCTTCTTACGGCATACTGCATGATCCGAAACGATCACGATAGCTCGGAGGAGTCAGTCGGAGGGCAGCTAGTGTAGTGTCGCCTAAA
>PMHI01000210.1 GCA_003156615.1 Acidobacteriaceae bacterium
CGAGGTAAACGCCGACCGCGACCTGGGCAAGGCCATCAATCTCAATCACACGCCCACGGTGTACGTGGTCAGCAGCCGTCATCCGGACAAGCCTTACGTGGAGGTAGACCCCAGACAGATCGACAGCCAGCTCTACGGGCTGATTGACTCGATGATGAAAGCTCAGTTCTCAGTTCTCGGTTTCTGGTTTCCAGTTTCTCGGCGTTCATGGCGCTGCTAAGTTGTTGAGTCTTCGTGGAAGTGATTGATTCTTCGTGGAACGTTCCCTTCCCGCCTGAAAAATACCTTCAAACTCTCGCGCAGAATGGCCCGTATTCACATTCAGGGGCCGCTGGGACGCGTTTGTCGATCCCGGACGAGGGAAAGTTCGTCCGGACATTTCACGGGGCTAGAATCGCCTCTAATGCGATAATTATCTTAAAGCTAATGTCGAAAACTAGGCTCGCAAGAAGAATCAACAACTTACGATGGCATAAATATACTTGCCGCACCTTGCACATTTTACACGCTTTGTGGTGTGTTATCTACGCTCTTAATACCTCGCAGGTCGCTGTATCCCTTGACTTTAAGTGGCGTTTGCACTTGACACACCCTCGTTAGCTCCCTCATAATATTAACTCCAAGCGATAGCTGAAAAGAGAGGCTGGCTAAGGCCAACCGGTGCGGTGATCTTTGACAACTTTGCGAAACACAGGATACGGCTCCTGAATTTGTAGACCGGCCTGTCGCGGTTTCAGCGGGTAGCTGGATGGATGGATGCCGATAGGGGATGTAGACAGGCCCGGAACCGAGTTCCCGAGGCTGTTTACAAAGTAATTGCTAGTAAATCGGATTCACTGGTATTATTAAATTGCAAGCGACATAGTTCGCTGGGGTCAAGCAGAAAGTTAGCGTACTTGACCGCAAACTGTTGAAAGCGTTCCGCCAACGGCATGGTGGACGTGAGCACCGTAGCGCAATGGAAGGCCCGAGATGCCCAGTAGACTGTACCCCTTCCTTGCATTACTTTCCTCACATCCTCTCCTGACCGAAGGCGATTACGGTCCTTCGGGACCGATACAGGAGAACCCAATGGAGTGGGAAACCCAAAGTCAGTTCATCTCACCCGAGTGTCCGTCCTGAAAAATTTAAAGGCCGCCAGTCGTAAGACCAGCGGCCAATTGTGAAACGGCTGTAGCGGCGGTAGGAGTCGGACCTACGACCCTCCGAGTTCGTTCTCGGTGTTGGTCGGCAACGGGGGCCTCGTCAAAGGTAGTTCACCCATTGCACTCCGCTCAACTTTCGCGGCCAAGCTAAAAGCATTGTAACACCCGAGGGTAATAGGGCTGTCAAGGCCTCGGGTTGAAAAAACGGGACTGAAAGCCTGAAGCCGCGTCGCAATCGCGGTTCTTAGTTCAGAGGGTTTTTCCTTCGCTGGGAATCTCTGGACTCAGAAGCTTCGACAGGATTCAGTCCCGTTTGCATTTTAGCACTGACTTATACCTGACCGGGAACCCTACTTTGAACACCAGCCATTGAACCACAGAGTACCAAGGGTCGAAAGGGTTCCGAAGACACCTCCTATTAAGGCAGCCCACAACGGAATAAAGTGTCTCCATTTCTCAGCCGCATTAACTTGACGGTCGTGGAGATCAATAGCCGTCTGGAGAAGCGGGTAGATCNNCAGTTCCGAGGGAAGAACTTTTACTCCAGTAGCGTCATCTCGAGTTATGACGTGCCTAACTACGAGCGACACCCGATGTTCACCTTCCGTCTCGACTCGGAAAAATTCAGGATGCTCCTTTGCAAGAGTTGTCCATGACTGCGCTGAAGGCGGCAGTCCTTGCAATTCATCAAAAAGTCCGGGCTCAGTGCGGTGCGTGTACCTGTCCAATGAGAGTACTTGGATAAGCGCTAGCACGTCAGAGAGGCGCCCGCTCTTGGTGTATGGACGATTGTCCATTTTTCGTTCTCCGGTTCTCAAGCGTGCGTTNNAAACGGCGACGAGTGCCTGAAACATCGCGGTCTGTTCGTTGACTAAACGCAATACGACCTTTAGCTCCGGTGTCATGAGTGTGCTCCTTGCAGCGTGCGGTATGATACTCCCATGAAGGCGACACCAAACACCAAAAGCTTTCGCCGCTTTACAGCGGCAATGCAAACAATTATGACCGTCTCAAAAACGGAACTCCTGGCGCGTGAGAAACAGGCAAAAGAAGAGCGGAAGGCTAAACGCTCTTCCGCTTCTTCGGGCCGCGCCGCTCGTAATAGCGATTAGAACGGCCTCGCGTTATCCTTCCCAATCAGTTCCTTGTAGGTGAGACGCTTCCCCGCGATCTGCGAAAGTGCCAGCACAAACCTATCGGAATCATTCAGCGGATTGTCTTTCGTGGCACGATTGTTGTAGCGGAAAACTTGCTCGTCCACGTAACGCTCCAAGTGGAACGGCTCTACGCAAACGTAGGTTCCCTTCAGTCCACGCTTCATCAGCGACCAAAAGTTTTCAAGGCCGTTGGTGTGAACTCGTCCGCGGACATACTCTTCGGAATGGTTAACAACTTCATGCACGAAGTTTTCGCTCAATTTGTCGTAGGTCACTGACTCATCGGAATACACGGTCGAGCCGTGGTGAATGTTATTAAGAACTAGGTTCTGCAGGGTCTCGCGCTTTGTGTCCGGCACAACCGTAGCGCGAACTTCGCGCAAGTTGCGATCTAACATACCCTGTACTGCTGTCTTGCTTGCCGTACCTCTCATAGCCAATCCCAGCTTGGCGCGGCGATCTTTGTGCATGTTATTGAGCTTTCCGCCGACGTAGCTTTCATCCACTTCGACCTCTGTGCCTTCGCCTCCGAGCAAGAATCCAGACTCACTCTTGAGTGCCAGCCGGACGCGGTGAAGCANNTCGCGGTGAATCTCCCAAGAGGAGATACCGTTCTTACAGTTCACAACGAGCCACACGACCATCATCCACTTGTCGAGGGGGATCGGAGAATCCTCGAACACGGTCCCGGCCTTTACGGAGAATTGCTTTTTGCACTCGCGGCATTTCCAGATGCGGCGGGTTTTGAGGTAGGAGTGTTTCTTGCTCCCACAGTGCTGGCAGACCACGCCGTCTTTCCAGCGTATGGCAGCAAGGAACTCCACGGCTATGGCAGGATCGCCAGCGAAGTATCGGGAGCATTCTAGGAGGGTTTTTGGTACGTTTATGTTTCCCATGGCAAGACCAAATTAACACAAGGAAAAGGGTGTGTCAAGTATATTCATACCCTTACGATCCCATTCACGCAGAATCAATTACTTGCAGCGCTCGTACGAAGAATCAATGACTTAGCGGGCTCAGGGAACGATTCATGATTGGCAGAACTGAGAACAGAGAACTGAGAACTGCTCAATCCCCGAATCCGATGCCGATGGCGCGGGCGGTGCGCACCAGTTCGCCTTTCGGGTCGACGGACTTGA
>PMHI01000144.1:0-4797 GCA_003156615.1 Acidobacteriaceae bacterium
AGCGCGTTCTTGGGAACGACTAGCATATCTCCGGGGTGCAACACTGGATCCTCTTGTAGATTTCGTGAATTCAGCATTTTTTTCACGTTGATAATCCTGGCTTCAGTCCACTGATCCGATATGCGCCGGAATAGAAGCACTTGCGAGTGTTTGGCCGCGTCTGTGAAGCCGCCAGCCAGGGCAATTGCCTGCGTGAGGGTGACGTCACCGCGCCAGTCAAACTTTCCAGGTTTTCCAACCTGGCCCCCCACAACGAAGTACGGCTTCTCGAAATCCTTAGGATCAACAGAGATCACAGGGTCATGAAGGATCTTGGAGTAGGCCGTCTTAATGGACTCAGTGAGTTCCGGAAGAGTGTGTCCTGCTGCCGGCAGATCTCCAACATTGCGTAAGGTAATGTAGCCGTCCGGTTGGACGGTCACAGTCTGATTAAATTCCGGTGTCAGCATGAAACTCAGTTCCAGTGTGTCGCTCGGATGTATGGTGTAACGCCAGCCGCGTTTTTGGACCTGAGGAACGTTCTCATCCAATGTCGCTTGCGGCGTTTTGTCCATCGCGACAGTTTGTCCGCCATCATGCAGGTTCGCGTTTGAAGTACCCTGACCGATGGCAGAATACGCCGTGGAGAACACGATCAGCGTAATGGCTAGAATCTTCGGGATCCAACTCTGATCATTCATTTGTATTTCTCCTCATTCCGCTTAAAGATAGTCTGAAAGTTCGACGTAAGAAGCACACAGCGCAAATCAATGCTGTGCCTCTGGCCAGACACCACGCTTGTTATCAAAGAGGCGCCGCCCGGAGCCCAGATTTTTGTTGATGACAGGTTAACTGCTTCAGTGGATTCAGCGGGTCAGGCTGAGATTTCATCGCTGATTCCCGGTCAACACAACCTGCGGCTGTCGGACCCGAAGCGGGCGGAATCGACTGAGAAGACGGCGCCTTCCTCGGCTTTTGATGAGATTCTATGAAGAGCAATAGAAACAGGAGCAAACCAAGGCCCATGACCGCAGCGGCGATCCATTCTAAGACTGCAATCCATTTCGCGCCTCGGCTTCTTACGATGCTGGGCGAAACGGCTTGAGAAGAGGACCTTCGTCAGTCCTCGTAGTCGTTGGCGAGAAATCGACCAAGCGCTCCGCGGGAAACAGGTCGAGCGACGGTTGGGCTGTTGGCTAATCTGCGGCAAAGGACGCCCCGTGTTCCCCGTTTCCGGCAGGCTGGTTCCTCAGTGAGCGGTGCAGACTCGGGAGAGTCGGATGAGCTGGGGATGGGCATGCCAAACTCGGGAATCTCCACAGGAGGAAAACTCGACGGTGCTTCGAAACCGTCCGACTGCACTTGCGGTTTTTCAAAATCTATGTCGTCGCGCTCGTCAGGGTAGTCTGGGTTTGAAATTCCAATCGTACCTTGAGCTTGCTCCAGGGAGATCCCGGGTCCGGGCGCTTTCTCCGGTGGCCCGGCACCTTCATCGGAACGGTTCAAAAACATCGTTTCGAGGGCCGCCATTAATTTCAGCAAATGCAGGTGGTTGAACGCATTTGGCCGGTTTGAAAAAATCTGGACTACTCCGATGGCCGAGCCTTGGTCCAATAACGGTATCGACACGATCGATCTAATTCCCAACTGCCGGCAGACCTCCGGATCGACCCGGCTGTCTAGTTCTGTATCGCTACAACTTTGAATTTGCGTGCTGCGAATACATTCTCCAGTGATTCCAGAATCCATTCTGCCAGTAGTACCAAGCGCGATGCCTCCGCTGCCACTGATGGCAGCGCATGTCATTTGGCCTCGCTGTAAAAAGCCCATCGCCGCACTTGTCGCACCCGTTGCGACTCGCACCCATTCCGTCACGAGCCGCGATGTGCTCTCCAAATCCCCGGATTGTTCTATTTCAATCGAGCCCGTGCCCATCACCTGTGGAGTGGAAGGTTTGCTGTCTGTAACAGGGGGTCGCAGGAGGATATTGGGATCGCTCAACCGAGCATGCAGATCCAGACTAAAGGCTACTTCCCGAACCGTATGATCGCTCACCTTATATTCATTCAACCGATGGGCTAGCATCAAAGCGTTGAAGCATAGTGTGTTGATCGTACGCGGCACACCATGGCTGTCCTCCCAGATCGTTTCTAATGCTTCCAGGGTGAACAATCCTGCGCCACTGTGTCCGGCTACCCTCAATCGATGAAGAACATACTGCTGGGTCTCTTCCAGACCCAAAGGCTGCAGCCCGGCCACGATTGGAATCCGTTGGAGAAGCTGTGCCAACTCAGGTTGCGCCAGCTTATCCTCCAGCGACGGCTGACCGGCTAGAACAATTTGTATCTGCTTCTGGCGTTTGGTCTCAGAATCCGACAGCATTCGCACGGTTTCGAACAGGGTGTTGTCCAAGTTCTGTGCTTCATCAATCACCACAATGACGCGGCGGCCCAATCTGAACTCGTCCGCCAAGAAGCGATTCAGGGTTGCGTGCATTTCCATCATTCCCTGCTCTCGCAGCGGATCGGCACCCAGTTCGGTGAGAAGATATTGCAGAAACTCACGTGAATCACACGTGGCATGGAAGAGAAAGGCGGTGCTGGCAACTGAGTTGTATCGCTCCAGAAGCCGGAACAGGAGCGTCGTTTTCCCTATTCCGGGGACTCCAATCAACGTCTGGAACCCAACACCGCATTCGGTGCCCGTGACAAGCGACTGGAAGGCCTCGTGGTGTGTGCATGTGTCGAAAAGATAGCGAGGATCTGGACTGAAGCCGAACGGATTTTCGGAAAAGCCAAAATGGCGGCACAACGAGTCGGGGATACACTCGGTCAATGTGCGATTGCTGAAATCTCCAGCAAGGTGGGAGGAGCCACCTTTGATGGCCTGTTTGTGAAAAAGATTCTTGGTCGCCATGGAGTATATTGCGCCGCTTGCAAACTTATCAGCGTAGCCTGAACGTCACCGTCACTGGCATTTCCCATTCGACGGGCTGTCCGTCCCGATCGGCAGGCCGGAATCGCCACTTCTGTACCGCATCGATAGCCGCCGGGGCCAGGATCGAAGGACCGCTGACGAATCGTACATGACGAACTTCCCCATTTTCCCGCCCTGTGACTTGCAATACCACGTTGCCCTGGATCTGTGCGTCCACTGCTGCGGGCGGGTAGATGGGCTTGACCATGTGAATCAGTCGAGCCGGCGCAATGTCCTCCACGACCTCGGTCGGGAGTTTCCCAGATGATTTGTCGATCGGCGTCCCCGGAGCCGGGTCCTTGTCCACTGAGGTTTGACGTACCCTGGAGCCGGGCGTGGTGTGATGCACGGTTACGTTAGCTGTTCGCTGATCTTGTTGCGTCGTCGTGAATGGATCCCTGGCGCCTCCGGTACCCCCGGTACTTTGTTGCCCAACTGCGGTGGGAGAGTGCTCATCGGTCAGACTCGGGGCAACCTGAGGGATTCTTCCCATGCTGGGTTTGCCAGGTCCTTCTGACGAAATTGAAAGCGGTGCAAACCTGGGCATGAATGAACCCAGGACCAGTATTAAAAGAGCAGCAATCGCACTGATCCAGCCACGGAACCCGGACCAAGAGGACCGTCCTTGGTGGAGGCTTGTTGTGGCATCTTTCACTTCTTNNATTTCTGTGGCATTCTTCGTCGTCTGCCAGCCCGAAAAACCGAAATCCACCGTACTCAAAGATGGTCGCTTGCGTAAGGCAGCGTCGCCTACGGCATCGTCCGGCCCCGCTTTGGCACCTGGGACAGACTCGTGAGGAATTTTATCGATGCGAGTTGCGGTTGGATCCGCGGCATCTCGCACGTCCGGAATACCAGCCGGAGGCGTCTCCGGATTGAACGGCATGGGATTGAATTTGAGGTCCGCCGCTACCTCGTGCAAAATCTCCAAATCAATCTGTTTCTTTCCGGCAGCTGTCGCCAACAGCAAGGCATTGAAGCAAAGCGTGTTGATTTCGCGTGGAACACCACCGCTACGTTCGAATATTGATTGCACCGCCGCGGGTCTGAACAGTGGCGGTCCCTGGTAGCCGGCGATTCTTAAGCGATGTTCGATGTAGTTTCTCGTGTCCTCCAGATCGAAGGGGATAAGCGTCGTTCGAATGGGGATGCGCTGGTATAGCTGCGCCAGTTCAGGAGTTGCGAGCCTCTGCACCATCTGTGGTTGTCCGGCCAAAATAATCTGCAACAGTTTTTCAGAAGGAGTTTCGAAATTCGACAGCATTCGTAGCGTTTCNNCCCGCCAGGTTTGAATCGGGGGTTTGGCCCGACAGTTCCAATATCAAATAGCGTAAGAGGTCGCGGGAGTCACCCTGAAACTGGAACAGACATGCAGTACGAACATTGCGAGATTGCTCGAGAAGATTAAATAGTACGGTGGTCTTGCCCATTCCAGGCGGGGCTATCAACGCCTGGAACCCAACCCTGTATTGAATGCCAATTATGAGAGATGATCTTGCTTCAGCATGCGTCCTACTTTGATACAAGTAGCGTGGATTGGGTGTCACTCCGAAAGGGTTTTCCAAGATGCCGAATCGTTCATACAACAACTTAGGTCGAGATCCGCCGATGGGCTGCGGCTCCGTTTTTTGCGGGCCGCGTTCATCAGTTCTCGATGGCGGCGACGCATTGTCCCATGGCGGCTGGGTGTGTGTCACGTTCATCAACAGATGATTTGCCATATCTTGTCGCGAAAATCGCAGACCTTTTTGTACTTTACTCGGATGGAGTCGCTCCAACAGCATCAGTAGAGGATCGTTGAAACTGGCTCAGTGTTTTTGCGGCGATACCCTGGGCGACTGG
>PMHI01000144.1:4842-6024 GCA_003156615.1 Acidobacteriaceae bacterium
GCTTGTAACCATGCAATGGTTCTCCATTGTCATTATCTAGTCGTATCGAAACCCTACGATGCAGCGAGGCCCCCAGTCGCTGGCGCAACTGTTATTGTAGAGAACGAGTCTGGCACTGTCTTCAAGATTCGAAGCGACATGCCCAGAATCTTGACTCGCAGCGCGTCATTTAAGGAAAGACAACGTCGGCCCGCGGCCCGTCCAAGAGAAGTCACGGAGCCGACTGGCCAACCGAAGTCGCCGCTATGGTTGCGCGTAGCTCCAAGACAAAATCTCCTGTGTAGCGGTCAGACCGCNNCCCACCGTACCCGGAATATTCACCGTCCATGACGTGCTGAAGCTCGCGTTGGTCGTGGCATCCGTGATGGTCATGCTCAGCGTCGTCCCGTTGTAGCTCATCTGCACGTTCATGATGTCCCCACTGTGCAGATTTACCCCTGATGACGTCAGGTTCTCCGCCGGGACCGTCGGCGTTGCCCCATCCGCATATTCCCCAGTCGAGTCCGGCCCCTCCCCGTCATTGTTGTACAGATCGAATTTCACCGCGATGCTGGTCCCGATGGACGGACCGCCAGGTGTGTTTGGATCGGGACCATACCCCAAACCACCCCCCGGGCCGCCCAGTGCCGTCACCCCAGCATTCTGAATCGTGAAGGTCATCCCGTCCGCATTCGGATTGATCAACTGGAAGGAAAAACTCGTGGTGAACGACTGCACATTCACAGGGGTCGTGAAAAACACACTCGATGCCTGGCTCGAACCCCCGTTCGTCAGCTCCAGCTGCGATGCCGCCTGGTTCCAGCTCGCATTCCCGTTCAACTGCAAACCCGTCGTAGATGTGAATCCGCTTGAAAAATTAATCACTGCCGGGCTCGTACTCGCGGTCACCGTCAGAGTTGCCGTGTTGCTCGTCACCGGCCCCACCCCATTGCTCACCACCACATCGAACGTCGACCCGCTATTGCTGCTCGTCGTCGCCGGTGTCGTGTAGCTGGCCGAGGTCGCCCCGGAAATGTTCGTCCCGTTCTCCTGCCACTGATAGCTGAGCGGCGCACTCCCCGCTGCCACTACAGAGAACGTCGCCGTCTGACCTGCCGTCACCGTCTGGTTCGTAGGCTGCGTCGTAATTGTCGGAGCCGTCGGAGATGAAGTGCCTGCAGTGTAGCTCCATGCAATGATTTC
>PMHI01000512.1 GCA_003156615.1 Acidobacteriaceae bacterium
AGATTCGGATAGTAAAATAGCTACCAACTCCGAGGTTAGCTTCAACGGATCGGCCATTGGCAAAGAATGGAAGCCTTGCTGGGCCGCCAGAGTTTGGGGTGAGGGCTGCTGTTGGATATTAGCGGGGTTTACTCAATGAGATTCACCTGGGTGTTTGTTCTGTTCGGCGTAACGACAGTGTTGGCGCAGGAATCGCTCAAGATCAATCAACCTGTGGAACATCAGATCGCCTCAAGCTCTGCGCAGTCTTACGCAATTGAACTCAAGGCGGGGGACTACGTCGCCGGCTTGCTCGATCAGCACGGTAGAACTGACCTCACGATTCTTGCACCGGATGGCTCACCCGTGCGGCACTCTCCTGGCCCGGTAGAGGATGGGAAGCGCCTCTGCGTCTTTATCGCAGACACTCCGGGAACCTATCGGATTGAGGTCACGACCTCCGCGACTCAGCCGGTGAATTACGAGCTGACTTTAACTCAAGTGTTGTCCCTGGATGAACGTCTGAAGCCGAAGCCCTGGCAGGATCCCAATCCGAGTCCCCGGATGGACGCGCTGCGAAAACTGGCCGCTTCCGGCAACGCGGATATAGATGCCTTCTGGAAGCAAGTGACAGCGGAAGGCACGCCACTCGTCGAGTCCATCGAAAAAGATCCCCAACATCAACTTGTCACGTTTCTATGGCGCGGAACATCGGAAACCCGCAACGGATTCCCGAATGGCTCTTTTAAGATAGGCGGCCGCTACCCGTTGGACTATGTTTTTCACCAGATACCCCCCACGGATGTGTGGTACTTGACTGTCCGGCTTCCAACCGGAGCGCGGTTTACCTATGGTCTGTCAGAGAATGATCCCCTCGTCTTCACCGGTTTCCAGCCGGAGCGATTTGCGACGACACAAGTCGATCCGCTGAACCCCCACCGATGGGGATGTGCGCCTGATGCGACCCGATACGACTANNCATGGCTGAGATAAAAGGGGCCGTTCCACAGCCTTGGACCATAAAGAACAGCAACGTCGCAGCGGGGACAATCGAGAAGCAGAAGATCCATAGTGAGCTTCTGAAGAATGAACACGATTTGTCGATTTATCTTCCTGCTGGATACAAGGCGAACGCTACGCCGTACGATCTTGTCGTCATCTTTGATGAAAGTGCCTATCTGACGAAAGTGCCCACGCCGGTGATTTTGGATAACCTAATCGCGGCCTCGAAGATCCCCCCAACGGTCGCTGTGCTGATAGCCAATCCCTCGCAAGAGTCGCGCAATGAGGAGCTGACGCCGAATCCGAAGTTTGCCGATTTTCTCGCGAAAGAGCTAATCCCTTGGATACACGCTCATTACAACGTCACAGACGATCCGGGAAAAACCGTTGTGGCTGGGTCCAGCCTGGGAGGGCTTGCAGCGGCCTACGCCGGCTACAAGCACCCTGAAGTTTTCGCTAACGCTTTATGTCAATCGGGGTCGTTTTGGTGGGCTCCCGACCATTCAGGTGCCATACCGGACGGAGTGATCACGGAAACGGGATGGATGGCCAAGCAGTTCATCGCGAGTTCAAAGTTGCCTCTCAAATTTTACATCGATGCAGGGTCATTTGAATTCGACTCGAATGGGACTGGTGGTGGAATCCTTGAGACTAGCCGGGACATGCGAGATGTGTTGCTAGCGAAAGGATACGAAGTCCACTATCAACAGTTCGTCGGCGGACACGATTATTTGAGCTGGCGAGGTACATTTGCGGAAGGCCTGATGGATCTTATTGGAACTACAAATCATATTCCTGTCCCTTCCTAAAGCTCGCGTCCGGAGGTGAAATTACTGCGCGTTTGACGGGGGGCTGGAGTTTCGAAGAAATCGCCGCTCCGAAGAGGCGCGAAAGTGCGGGAAGGGTGTGGATATTGCGAAGGTTCGCCAACGGTTGGCGTCGATGGTAAGCGTATGACGGTCAGCTCGGGGGGTACCACATTTTCGTGAAATGATCTTCGCCGCATCTGTTTCTGCTGCCGCTCAGAATCCTCAATGGAAATTTTCGGCCAGCATAAGGCTGGTGCGCGCGTCGTCGAGTTGCACGTAAAGCAGATACTGTCCGTCGGGAGAGACAGACAGGCCGGGAGCGGCATGGTAAGGGAATTTCTCCAAGTCCCCCATCACCGTGATTGTGCGAGTGGCAAAGTCGAAGAACTTGAAGCCGGGAGGGTGTTTCGCGGATGTCCCGGGATCTCCTATGAAATACAATCCATCCCGACCGACGGCAAAGTATCCCCAAAAATCTCCCGGAGGTTCGTCGACGACCTTGTTTTCCTGGCCGCCGTCGACCGGGACCTGCCAGATTCCTTTGGCGTTGAACTTGGTGTAGTAAATGGATTTGCCGTCGGGCGATTCGAGCGCGGCGAATCCCCCGTTCTTAGTGACCTGCATCGGTTTCCCGCCGCCCACGGTCCTTTTCCAGACCTGCCAGTTGCCGCTGCGGTTGGAAGCGAAGTAGATCCAGGCTCCGTCGTGCGACCAACTGGGAACGGCATCGTCGGAGCTGTCGTTTTACAGACGGCGAACCGGTCCGCCGTCGGCGCTGACGATGTAAATATTTGGGTGCTCGCCGGGACGGGAGTCAAAGGCAATCTATCGTCCGTCGGGAGACCAGCGCGGAGTGCCGGTGAGCGGTCCACCGAACGAGGTCAACTGCGCCAGGTTGGTTCCGTCGGCGTCGGCGCGCCAGATTTCGAAGTTGCCNNATACAAGGACATCCTTCTGCATTTGGCTCTTGGCTTCCCAGTTCATCGCGTTTCGTCTCCTAAGCTGCGCCTCCAAGTTGGTTCGTAAGCCAGAAGTGTGCTTCTATCCTTCCTCTTGAGGAAGATTTTGCCTCCCTCGTTTTCTTCTTCTTCCGCTGGCCAAAGCTCCGACGGAAAACGAGCAAACCATGCTTTACGGTACTGCTCACTGTGGTGAGTTCCCAGATCGGTCCAGAGTTTCT
>PMHI01000585.1:0-2277 GCA_003156615.1 Acidobacteriaceae bacterium
CCGACACAGTGGGCCGGTCCAAAACGCTTCTTCCCGCCGCCTCTCGCGCTGGACGATTTGCCTGCCGTAGACGCCGTTCTTATTTCCCACGATCACTACGATCATCTGGGAGCGGGCACCGTGAAACGTCTGGCTCAAATGGAGGCCCTGCGGCGGGCGCGCTGGATCACCGCGCTGGGTGTAGGCGCCATTCTGAAAAGCCTTGGCGTCGATCAAAGCCGATGCACGGAACTCAATTGGATGGAGAAGGTGAGGGTCGGATCGCTCGCCGTAAACGCGTTGCCAGCCCGCCACTTCTCCGGTCGTAGCCTCTTCGGTCGGTTTAGAACCCTGTGGGCATCCTTCGCTCTCACTGGCATAAATCACCGCATCTATTACGGCGCCGACTCCGGGGAATGGTACGGATTCCATGATATCGGCGAGAGTTTTGGTCCATTCGACCTCACCATGCTCGAAATCGGGGCTTCAGATCCCCTCTGGCCCGACATACACATGGGTCCGGAAGGAGCCGTTCGCAGCTTTCGCGCCTTGGGCGGCCACGGCTTGCTCATGCCCATCCACTGGGGCCTCTTTGATCTTGCACTCCATCATTGGACGCAGCCGATCGCGAACGTGTTTGCCGTCAACCCTCTCAAGCTCTGGTCCCCCGAACCCGGCATGCCGTCCGAGGTTGTTCAGGGCCAGGAGATTCGCTCCGAGTGGTGGCGTTGAGCAAAGGCGATCCAGAGAGGAGGCCTCGGCAATTCAGCGCGGCAATACGTCAGTTTGTTATGAAGTTTCTACCGAGGGGTTGGCGGCAACCGTTCTCGGGAAACGGTTCGGCCAAAGGAAGCTTCCCCGAGGAATTTAGGGCCCGGTGCGCGTTTCCGGTTGCAACCTGCATCTGCAGCAACTGGGCCCGCAACCGCTTCTCCGGCGCAATCGACGGACGGCCTACGCGGGCGTACATCGTTCTGGTTTTTGATTGAAATTTCCTGTTCTAGTAAGCAACTGTGCATCTAAGATTGAAGGGTACAGCCTGAGGCGACGATGCGGACGGTGTCGGACATCTTCGTGCAAATCTTTCGCAATCTGTGGGCGCATAAGCTGCGCTCATTTCTCACCATGTTCGGGATCGCCTGGGGGGTGGCATCTTTACTGCTGCTGGTGGGGGTCGGCGAAGGCTTCCGCTCGGGCAACAAACGAGAAATGACGGAGTTCGGCAAAAACATCATGTTTCTGTTTCCGGGGCGAGCGCCAGCCGTCAAGGGCAACATGAACTCTTCGCGCTCCTATCTGCTCACCTATCAGGATTATGTTGATATCAGGCAAGCCGGATACGTCCTGAATGCGTGCCCCATTATTTCGCGCGAGGACCTGCATGAGGTGAGCGAATTTGCGAGCGGTAGTGGGGAGATTCTGGGCACAGAGCCGCAGCTGAGCGAGATCAGCTATCTTCCCCTGAAAGAAGGGCGCTGGCTCAATGAGTTAGACGGAGTGCAGAGGAGGAATGTGATCGTCCTCGGGAACGAGTTGCTGAAGACGCTGTTTCCCGGGCGTCCCGCGGTTGGCGCGTTCATCCTACTGAATGGCATCCGATTTGAAGTGGTGGGCAGTATGCCGCATCTGGGGCGGGGCGACAACATGTGGCTGAACTTGCGTGGCTACATCCCTTTCCAAGTGATGGCCTCGAACTTCCCGATCAAGGGAGAAAACCATCAGAACTCCATTTCCTTCATTGAATATCAGCCGCTGGTGACCGCGCAGCACTTGCTGGCGCAGGGGGAGGTTCACAAGATTGTTGGCCGCAATCATGGATTCGATGCCAGCGATGAGAACGCCTTCGACGAGTGGGATTCGATCCAGGAATCAAAACTGATCGGAACCATTTTTGATGTCATGAACATCTTTCTGGGAGCCGTCGGCATGGTCACACTGGCCCTTGGCGCTATAGGCGTGATCAATATCATGCTGGTGGCAGTGAGCGAACGCACGCAAGAGATTGGATTACGCAAGGCATTGGGTGCGACCAACCGCGATATACTCTTTCATTTTTTTCTGGAGGGGTTACTGCTCACGCTGGGAAGCGGATTGATCGGCATGGTGATGGCGGGCGGACTGATGGCGATGATGGGAGGAATACAGGGGCCACAAGGTTTCGATCCCCCGAAATTAGTTCCGATGTCGGCGGTGCTGGCGATTGGCAGCCTAACGCTCGCGGGAGTGGCGGCGGGTTTGTATCCGGCTCGGAAGGCGGCGATGCTGCAGCCGGTGGAAGCGCTCCGGCAGGAGTAATGC
>PMHI01000585.1:2332-5230 GCA_003156615.1 Acidobacteriaceae bacterium
GCAGGCTGGAGGTCAGAAATCGGGAGTGCAGATCCGATTTACGCAGGATGATGTGGAGGCGCTCGCGACCAACCTTCCACAGATTATTCATATCACGCCGACTGTCGAGAAACAGGCGAACGTCCAATACGACAACAGGGATTTCACTTTTACGGTGAGCGGGAATGATCCGAATGTGCTCTCGATTCGCGCGCTCAAGCTGGAGCAAGGCCGTTTTTACAACATGGAAGACCATGTGCAGCGAGCCCGGGTCGCGGTGATCGGTTCGGAAGCAAAGGAAAAGCTGTTTTCGGGACGTANNTGAGCGCCAAGATGCAGGAGGGGAACGACGACATCAACCGGGTGGTCTACATCCCCTTCAATACGATGAGCGATCTGAAGGACACGCATTACCTCGACATGATTTGGTTCACCTACCAAACGCCGGAATACGAACGAATCGAGCCCGCAGTCCGGACGATTCTGGCGACGCAGCACAAGTTCAATCAGACGGACCGAGAAGCGGTGAGAGTATTCAACCTGATGACCCAGCTGCATCAATTCGAGGTCATTACGCTCGGGCTGAAGATCTTGATGGGATTCATTGGCACGCTTACGCTCGGCATTGGCGGAGTCGGGCTGATGAATATCATGCTGGTTTCGGTCACGCAGCGCACGCGGGAGATCGGGGTGCAAAAAGCGCTGGGCGCGCAACCGCGACATATTCTGATGCAGTTTCTCGCCGAAGCTCTGACCATTACCTGCATTGGCGGCGTGTTGGGAATGATTCTCGCCTACGTTGTCGCTCTTTCAGTGGGGCGACTTACCTTCTACAGCGCATTCGCTAAGAACGGGGAGGCGGGCGACATCCGCCTCATTATTTCTCCGGGAACGTTGATCGTGTCCACTCTCATTCTCGGAGCGGTCGGATTGATCAGCGGGATGGTGCCTGCCTTCCGAGCTTCGCGGCTGGATCCGATTGAGTCGTTGCGACACGAATAGCTGCGTTCTATTCGATGGGATCGCATCTGAAAAGACCTTACCCTCGCCTCGGGCACGCGAGTATCGGAATCACGAGTGATGTTTATGTTCACTTGCAGCCCGATTCCGAACTCGAGTCGATGAAGAAGCTGGAAGAGAGGTTTTTGCAGCAAGTGCTTTTCGCCCGCTGCGTGCGGTGACCGAACGAGCGCACAGCAGACGGGAGTTGATCTCGGTGGCGCCTGAGGCCGACGGGCGTGCGCTAGGCGAATGGGTTTGGCGAGGCGGTATGATTTCGGTCATCCGATGATCGACTCCCGCTGGAGAACAACGAGCCACCTTCAGACTCTCGTGATGTGAACTTGGTACCGAGAGTCACAGAGTGCCGCGTTCAGCCAGATACGCTTGCGCCTCCTGAGTCAGCATGCCTTCCCCCCCCGGACGTGGCTGCGCTATCTGCCGCAGCGTAAGCACGTCCACTTTGGTGTAAGTCTCCGAAGTCAAGAGGAAACGGTGGCGGAGCGGGTCCAATCGGTGCCCGAAGTCCAGAAGCGCCCCGCGAGCGACGGCTCGCCGGTTTCTATTACATTGAAGCACAAATTGGCGTTGCGAAAGCCTCATTCTTACCCAGCCGGTCATCGCGGGACTGGGAGCGCCGGAGAGTAACGCCTTGCACAAGTTCATCAGCGAGCCATCTGAGGCCCTATTTCCCGCGGCCTATCATGGGCAGCTATCGCAAAAACACCAACGAGCGAACCTTTCAGTTTGCCCTTAGCGCTTCCACGGGATTCACCTCGGTCGCGCGGAGGGCGGGCAGATAGCTGGCAAGCAGAGCGATGACGAGAAACGCCAGGGGCGTAAGAGCGAAGGTAGTCAGGTCAAGCGCGCCCACTTTGTACAGCAGGCTCGACATCAATCTGGTCAGCAAGAGCGCGGCCACAAGTCCAACTGCAATGCCGGCGCCCGCCAGCACAAGGCCCTGCCGCACAACCAGTCCCAGAATGTTTCCTCGTTCCGCGCCTAACGCCAGTCGGATCCCCAATTCCTGCCGGCGTTGCGTTACCGAGTAAGACAGCACTCCGTAGATTCCAATCACGGCCAGCGCGAGTGCAGCGGCGGAAAAGACGCCGAGCAGCAGCATGGTGAATCTTGGCTGCGCGCGCGAGCTATCCATGAGCTGGTCCACCGTCTGGATGTTGGTCACCGGCTGGTCTGGATCTACGCTGGAAATCTGCGCCCGCACGGCCGAAATGAGACTGCTGGGTTCGACCGCTGTCCGCACCAGCAAGTTCATGTTGCCCCAGGGCAACTGCTGGAACGGCAAGTAAAGTTGCGCTTGCGTATCCTGCGCCAAGCCGTTGTTTCGCACGTCCGCTGCCATGCCGACCACCTCCGATAGGTCCGGCCCGCGACCGACGACAACGTGCTTGCCAATGGGATTCTGGTTGGGCCAGAAGCGGCGGGCAAAGGTTTCATTCACGATGATCACCTTGGGCGCCAGCGCATTGTCGGCCTCGGTGAACTCGCGGCCTCCGAGCAGGGGAACGCGCATGGTCTGGAACCACTGCGGGCTGATGGCTTCGATATCAACGAATGGACGCTGCGCCAGAGGCACGTCCGGGTGGCCTTCCGGCAGCAACGGAGTGATCCGCTTTGCGCTCAGCGACAGCGCAGCCGAAATCGCGGCGTTGCGTACGCCGGGCAGCGATGAAACGCGGCGCAGCACTTCGTCAAAGAACGCGATCTGCTGTTGCGATTTTGCGTACTTCACCGTAGGCAGCGATACATTCATCGTGAGCACGTTGTGGGGATCAAATCCGGGATCGATGTGCAGCAACCTCCCGAAGCTGCGTAACAGCAGTCCGGCACCAATGAGCAGCAGCAATGAGAGCGCTACTTGACCGACGACGAGAAGGCTCTTCATCCGCGCACGGGTGT
>PMHI01000585.1:5326-9146 GCA_003156615.1 Acidobacteriaceae bacterium
CCCGACACCGAGTATGCCGGCGACCAGCGCCAGCAGCACACTCTCGATCAGCAGTTGCCGCACGATTTCACCGCGGCTTGCACCCAGCGCCGTGCGCACCGCAATTTCTCTTCTGCGGGCAAGGGCGCGCGAGAGTAGCAGGCTGGTCACGTTGGCGCATGCAATCAGCAGGACCAGGGCAACAGCGCCAGATAACACCAGAACTTTGCCGCGCACATCCGCCACAAGGAGCTCGCGCAGTGGCTCGACGCTCATGGTGCGGGCAGCATCGGGAGCAGCAGGATTCTGCTCCCTATATTGCTGGTTGAGAATGTCCAGCTCCGCCTGGGTCTGAGCGAGCGCAGTTCCCGGCCGCAACCGGGCAACATAGTTTAGATAGCCCACGCCCATGCGCAGCCGTTGCGGAGTCATGAGGCTGAACTCGAAGTAACGGGGAATCCAGATATCGGCCTGCCCGACGAAGGGAAATTGCTCATTCGCGGGCAGCACCCCCACGACGGTGTGCGGCGTGGTATCGAGAGTGACGGTTTGGCCGATGATGTCAGGGTCACTGCCGAAACGGCCGGTCCATAAGGAATGGCTCAGAATCATGACGGGCTTGCCTTCCGGACGGCCCTCATCATCGCTGAATGTGCGGCCAAGTTGAGGCCGAACTCCAAGCATGAAAAAAAAATTGGCCGATACCCGCGCCACGGGCACCTGTAACGGCTCGCCGTGTCCGGTCAGGTTCAAGTTGTCATTCGTCCACGCGGCTACCCCCTGGAATGACCGGTTGTGGTCGCGCAGCAGTTCATAACGCCCCAACGTGCCGTCGCTAGCCTCGGTTTTGTTCTTGACGACAATGCTCACAAGCTGTTGCGGGTCAGGGTAAGAAAACGGCCGCAGCAGAAGGGAACTGGCCACAGTAAAAATGGCTGTGTTCGCACCGATCCCAAGGGCAAGAGTCAGAATCGCCATCAGCGTAAAGCCGGGATTCTTACCCAACTGGCGCGCGCCGAAGCGAAAGTCGCGGAAGAGGTTTGGCATAACTAAATCTAAGATAGCACCCCTCCGGGAGGCAGGGTCGCGGCTGATCGTTGAAGAAAGTCGTGGACCCAGCTATCACGCCGATTCGATTCGTGCCGACTACCTGGTTCCGATCGGTCTTCAAGTTGGGACTTGGCAGGATCGGGTTTCACAGGTCCCGCCACGCTTACCGTGCGATGCGCCAATCAAGCTGGTCGTCGGTGAGCAGCGAATGCGCCAATCCCATTTCCGACACGACACAGTGAGTGGAATACCGACGCGTCCGAAGCGATAAAGCCACTATCGATATAGAACAGCGCCGCAAGCTGCAGGCCATAAACAGGGCCGTGCCACGAACATAACATCGGCAACGAGTGGTCTGCTCGAGCTGCAATCAAGGAGGTGATTTATGAGAATGTTTTAGAAAGTTCTGGCGCTGTATCTTTCACCTTGGCTATTGTTTGCGCCCGCTGCGATCAACCCTCCGGTCACAGAGTGGTCACAATAAAGGGGCCACCTTGGGCATCTTCGCTCTTCGCTTGAGAATGTCGAACCCGGTTAGATCGCTCGCTTCTTCAATGCGCAACCCGCTCTGTATGAACGACTGATCGCTGTCCCCGAAGGGGCGCGCAAGCGAGCACGGCGCGCTTTCCAAGACTGTGCAGAACACTTTCGTCCGTCCTCTGACAGCCGCGTGCTCTGTGCCCTCCGAACCAAATCACTTCCAAGCGTGGACTCCTAGTCGGGCGGCTTTGGCAGTATCGCTTGGAGTGCAAAACAAAACGCCCCAGACCCTATTCGAGTCGTGGGACGTATGTTGATCAGCCCTCCCCCAAGTGCTGCTCAAGAACGAGACTAGACCAGAGCCACCGACCAGTAAATAGTACCGGCGTGCCATCGACTGCCACGAAGGTAACCAACCAGTGCGCGAATTCCGCTTTTCCATGAATTCGGCACCATCTTCGGCTCCTTACAGTGTTTTATTACTTCAGACGTAATTGCGGCCGTGTCCAGTCGTGCTCATATTGGGTGTTGAAGGCGCTAGCCGCCTAATATGAGGAGAAGCAAAATGACGACCCTAATACATGAAGAGAAGGAAGTGACAACCCGAACCATGACGAAAACGGAGCCGCCGAAATGGCTGCTCGCTTTCTGGAAGGAAATTGACGACAAAACATTCGGCAAAGGCTTCGACTGTTTTACTGAGGACGCGACTTGCAACCTCGGCATCGCGGATTGGCACGGACGCGAGCAAATTCGCGAGAATTTACGTGCCTTCATCGATACCGGTTTCACCGCCCTGCACGATGTAGTCGAATACTGGGACGGTGGCTCGTTGAAGGTATTCCGCGGTACGGTTACGATGACGCCAGATGACAAAAGCAAACCGGTAGTGAGGCCGGTGATGACGCACTTCTTCTATATGGATGAGCACGACCCGACCAAGGTCCGAAACTGGTTTGGCGCCGTCGGTCCCGTACAGTTCTGAGGGCAATGCATGCAAACGGAGGAACATCTCCAGGAAACTGAACTCGGCAATCTGCTCCGCTATTGGCGACGCCAGCGGGGCAAGAGTCAACTCGATTTGTCTCTTGATACCGGGATCTCGCAACGGCATCTCAGCTTTGTGGAGAGCGGCCGGAGCGTGCCCAGTAGAGACTTGCTGGCGATCGTTTCAGAGAAGTTGGGCATTCCGTTGCGCGAGCGGAATGTCCTGCTGCTCGCTTCGGGCTACGCCCCCGTCTACGAAGAATCATCCTGGGAGGTTCCTGAGATGGCCGCGGTTACAGAGGCGATCGATCGAATGCTCCTCCAACAGGAGCCGCACCCTGCACTCGTGTTGGACCGCTATTGGAATGTGATCAGAACGAATAAAGCCGCGCCACGCTTCTTCGGCTCCTTTGTTGATCTGGAGGCGCGTCAACGCCCGCGCAACCTGCTCGATCTCATGTTTGATCCCGCGGGGATGCGACCATTCGTCGAAAATTGGGAGGTAGTTGCGGCTGGACTTTTACAGCGCGTATATCGCGAAGCCGTTGGCCATGTCGTGGATCAAAAGACGGTGGAACTATTGCAAAAGCTCGAAAAGTATCCAGGCGTGAAGACTCTAAGCACGATTCCACGGACTCACAGTCCGGTACTGCCTATCACGTTCGTAAGAGGCAGCGAACGTCTTTCTTATTTTTCACTCATCACGACGGTGGGTACGCCGCAATCCATTACCGCACAAGAATTGCGAATCGAGTGCATGTTTCCACTCGAATCCGAAAGCAAATAGGAATGGCTACGATATGGACACACCGATCACGATTTCAGACAGAGACAAGCCCGCACGCCAAGACAAGCATTTGACCATCGGTGCTTTGATTTTTCCCCGCCTGGACCAAATCGACTTTACCGGACCATTTGAAGTGCTGTCGCGGATCCGAAACTCAACCTTTCATGTGATAGCGAAAACGAGGTCCACGGTCCGAGATATTCAGGGGCTGGTTCTGACGCCGGATATGAGCATCGCCGAGACACCTGAAGTCGATGTTCTGCTGGTGCCTGGCGGCCACGGACAGCAGCAGCTTATGAACGACGAAGAGGTGCTTTCCCTGATTCGAAATCACTTTGCCGCGGGCAGACTTGTGTTCTCAGTTTGTACGGGAGCTTTGCTATGCGGTGCGGCGGGGATTCTGCGCGGACGCCAGGCCACCACGCACTGGTCTACCTGGAGTCTGCTGCCATACTATGGAGCCATACCCGTCAGGTCGCGCGTCGTCGTTGATGGCAACCTAGTCACCGCTGCCGGCGTTACCGCAGGACTCGACGC
>PMHI01000749.1:0-7491 GCA_003156615.1 Acidobacteriaceae bacterium
CTGGACTTTGGGCTGGCCAAGGTGGTATCCGCTGCCAGCTCTTCGAGCGAGGTGGCATCGGCGAACACGATGACGGCCGCGATCGAGCAGCAGCACCTGACCAGTCCCGGCTCGACGCTCGGTACTATCTCTTACATGTCGCCGGAGCAGGCGCGGGCGAAAGAACTGGATGCGCGCAGCGATCTGTTTTCTTTTGGGGCGGTGCTCTACGAAATGGCGACCGGCACGCTACCGTTTCGTGGGAGCAGCTCGGCGGACATTTTCAAAGCCATTTTGGATGCAGCGCCAGCTTCGGCATTGCGGCTCAATCCCGACTTGCCAGCGGAATTAGAGCGCATCATGGGCAAGGCGTTAGAGAAAGACCGCAACCTGCGCTACCAGAGTGCGGCGGAGATGCGGGCCGACCTGCAACGGCTGAAGCGGGACACGGATTCGGGGCGGTCGGCGGCAAGTGTATCAACGGGGAGCGCGGAACACTTGTCAGGGGCTGGGACAAGCGGTGTTTCGGGCGCAGTGGTCGTTTCCAAGCCCGGGCGATCGCGATGGAAGGTGTGGGCAGCGTTTGTGGGCGGGCTTGGTCTGGCCGTGGTCGCGTTGCTCGTTTATGTGGAATCCCGCCCGCTGGCCCCGCCCCGAGTATCGGGCTACGTACAGATCACGCACGACGGCAATGCAAAGTATCTGGTGGGGACGGACGGCTCCCGGCTGTACTTTAATGAATGGGCTTCCGCGGCCAGAATCTGGCAGGTATCGGGCTCTGGTGGGGAGGTGGCGCAGGTGCCAGTTCCCGCGCCCACGATGGCACCGCTTGCCGTTTCCCCGGACGGGGCGACCCTGCTGGTGGCGGACGAGGTGGGCCAGACGGCATTTCGCGGACCGCTTTGGGGATTGCCTGTGCTGGGCGGGCCAGGGCGCAGACTGGGAGACGCGGCTGGAAACGCCGCGGCCTGGTCTCCTGACGGCCAGATGATTGTTTACGTCGACGGACGCGACCTTTTCCTGGCGAAGAGCGATGGCTCGGAGGGGCGCAAGCTGGTCTCCGCGCCCGATGCAGCGACTGATCCCGTGTGGTCGCCGGACGGCACCACGATTCGATANNTCCGAGCGATTGTTGCGGCAAATGGACGGCGGACGGGAGATATTTTGTTTATCAGTCGGGAAGCAATATCTGGGCCCTGGCGGAAAAAGGGAATTGGTTTGGAAAGGCGGACGGCAAGCCGGTGCAGTTGACCTCGGGACCGATGACCTTCTGGTCGCCGCTGCCCAGCCGGGATGGCAAGAAACTGTTTGTGGTGGGGGCACTGGCGCGCGGGGAACTGACGCGCTACGATGCGAAGGCGGCAGAGTTTGTGCCATTCCTTTCCGGGATTTCCGCGGACAGTGTGAGCTTCTCGAAGGATGGGCAGTGGGCGGCTTATGTCAGCTTTCCGGAGGGAACGCTGTGGAAGAGCAAATGGGATGGCAGCCAGCGAATTCAACTCACATACCCGCCACTGACTCCTGTTTTGCCCAGCTGGTCACCCGATGGGCAGCAGATTGTTTTCTGTGCGTTCGCGCCCGACCAGCCGGCGAAGCTGTATATGGTTGCGAGCGATGGGGGAACGCCGCGGGAGATAATCCCGCAAGATCCCCAGTCGCAATGGGACCCTACCTGGTCACCCGATGGGACGAGAATTGTATTTGGCGGCGCAGCGGCTGACCCGGAGACTGTCATCCGGATCCTGGAGGTTAAGACGGGTCAGATTTCGACGCTGCCGGGATCCAAGGGTTTTTTCTCGCCGCGCTGGTCGCCCGATGGGCGCTATATTCTGGCCATGCCATTTCAGTCTCGCAACCTTGTGCTTTTTGATTTCGCCAGCCAAAAGTGGGAGGAGATCGCGAACATAGCCATGGGTTTCCCGAACTGGTCGAAGAATGGAGACTATATCTATTCGTTGCATGTGCAAGACCAGCCGGCGGTAATGCGGGTCCGGGTGCGTGACCGGAAGCTGGAGAGAGTGGCGGACTTGAAGAACTTCCGACAGACAGGATTTTACACCATTTGGCTGGGCATGGCTCCAGACGATTCGCCGCTGCTGCTGCGGGACACGGGCACGCAGGAGATTTACGCGCTGGATTGGGAGGGGCGGTAGGGGCGGGGCGGGCGGCGATAGGGAAAGAGAAAGCAGGTTCCCTTCAACTCCGCTCAGGGCAAGCTCTCACCGGGCCTTTGGCCCGGTTCGGAATGACATTGCGGGGGAATTCCAATGCGAGAACCCAGCGCCTGAAGGAGCGGATGCCGACGCTGCCCGCGTAAGGGCACTCGCTGCCTACAAAGATTTCCTCACCCTCTGGAAAGACGCCGACCCCGACATCCCCATCCTGAAGCAAGCCAAAGCGGAGTACGCCAAGCTGCAGTGAAGCCTTGGTCTTTTGTTCTTTTTTGGTTTAGCTGCTGAAGCAGCGGTTTTGTTAGAGGCTCTGACGGCTTTATCGAACGCGCGCCGCAACGTCCTCCTCTCCTCCAACTTTCTCCTGAAGGCGCGCCTCCGATCGAGCATCGAGCCTCCTCCGGGTCCCGTCAAGATACTCTCTCCTTGATCAACCAGGGGAGTTCTGGTAGTGTCTCTCCTAGACGCACAAGGAGAGATCATGGGCAAACAGATTGATTTGCTGCAAGGCACGCTGGACATGCTGATCCTCAAAGCTGTCTCGCTTGGCCCGCTGCATGGCTACGGGGTTTTGCTGCGCATTCAGCAGATCTCTGGCCAACAACTGGAGATCCAGCAAGGCTCGTTATATCCAGCGCTCTATCGGCTGGAACATCAGGGCTGGATCGCCAGCGAGTGGGGGGAATCGGACAACAAGCGCAAAGCAAAGTTCTATAGCCNNCTCCATTCCGAAACCGAAAAATGGAACCGCATGGCATCGTTGATCGCCAGTATCTTGCGGACTACTCCGGAGGAGATATGAATCTCACTCGATTCCGCTCCTGGTTGAAGTGGATCGCTAAAGGGCAAAGGCTCGAAAGTGAAATGGAAGCGGAGGTGCGTTTCCACCTTGAGAGCTACGCGGCGGACCTGGTTCGCCAAGGCCTTTCCCAGCAAGAAGCGATGCGGCGGGCGCGGATTGAATTCGGCGGAATCGAGTCTCACAAGGATGCCATGCGGGCATCGGTGGGCGTGCGCTGGTGGGGTGAACTGGGATCGGACATGCGTCACGGATTGAGATTGCTGCGCAAGAATCCAGGTTTTGCCGCGGTTGTCATTTTAACGCTGGCTTTGGGAGTCGGCGCCAACACCGCGATTTTCAGCATCGTGAATGCGGTGCTGCTGCGCTCTCTTCCGTTTCCCGAACCCGACCGTTTGGTCAAGATTTTCTTTAATAACCCAGGGACTGGGGTGCATGGTGTTTTGTACTCTGTGCCCGAACTGAATGATCTCAGAAATCGGGCGGGGGTATTCGAATACGTGACCGGCACTGAGCGTGGCAGCGTGAATTTAACCGGCGGCTCCCGGCCGGAACGTCTTGAGATGCTCGTTTCCAGTCCCAACTACTTTTCCATGCTGGGCGCGACTCCCCAAATTGGAAGGTTGTTTGGTCCACCGGATTTTACCCCAGGGTTCGCACCCTCTGCCGTCATCAGCGATAGCCTTTGGCGCCGCAACTTCGCCGCCCATCGAAATGTTCTCGGCCGCACCATCCGTCTCGACAACGATCCATACACAATTGTCGGTGTTCTTCCCCCTGATTTCCGTAATCCCGGGAAAACGAATTCCCACGACATTGAAGTATGGCTTGCCTCCGGATTCACGGCCGCTTCCGATCCCGAGCCAACGCGTGGCGCCCGGGCCTTCCCATCGGCCATGGGCCGTCTGAAGCCAGGCATGACGCTCCAGCAAGCGCAGGCGCGGCTCACGGCCATGGCTGTCGAGATACGCCACGATTTTCCTACGGATTATCCGTCCGAGAACAAATGGATGATCGAGATTCAGCCCCTGCAGGAAGCTTTGGTGGGCAACATTCGACCGATGCTGCTGGTATTGCAGGCTGCAGTCATTCTGCTCGTTTTCATTGTGTCGTTGAATATCGCCAATCTCCTCTTAGCGCGCGCATCGGGGCGGCAGCAGGAAATGGCGGTGCGTTCTGCGATGGGGGCGAGCCGTGGCCGCATCGCGCGTCAGATGCTGACCGAATCGCTTCTTCTCTCTCTCATGGGCGGGGCCGCCGGCGTTGCCTTAGCAGTTGCCATGCTGAAATTCATGCCGCGCTTTATTCCGTCGAGTATTCCCCGGCTGAGTGAAGTGAGCGTCGACTGGCCCGTGCTGGCGTTTGCTCTGCTGATCTCGCTTCTCACTGGCCTGGTATTTGGACTTGCTCCCGCCATTCACTCCACCAGAGCCGACCTCTCGGTGGCAACTCGAGAAGGCGGTCGCGGCTCCGGCTACGGCGTGAAAACTGACCGCTTGCGGAACTCGCTGGTTGTCGCGGAAATGGCTATCGCGGCGGTTCTGATGATCGGAGCCGGCCTGTTGCTGAGGACATTTCGAGACTTGCTCAAAGAAAATCCTGGCTTTAATCCCACCCAAGTTGTCACCGCAAGAGTCAATCTGCCGTTCCCCAGCGATCCGAGCGAGGACCCCTATCGCACGATCGTCAAACAAAGTGCTTTCTACCGGGAACTGGGGCACCGGTTCAGTGCGATCCCAGGTGTTGAGCTTGCCGGATTCGTCTCGAATCTGCCTGCCGCTGATGTTGGGTTTACCTTCGCCCTGGGTATCGAAGATCGTCCGTCCAATTCCGGAGACGATTTACGTGCGAAGGACTTCCTGGTGAGCCCCGATTACTTCAAGGTGATGCAGGCTCCGCTCGTCCGCGGCCGCTTTTTTACCGAAGCCGATGAGGACGGCAAACCGCGGGTCGCGATTATCGATGAGTCTACGGCACGTCGCTATTGGCCGGACCGCGATCCCCTCGGGCGGCGGCTTCGGATGGGGACGGGAGCATGGATGACCATCGTGGGTATTGTGAAAGACATCAAGCAAGATGGGCTGGACGTCGACGGCGTGCCTCACATCTATGTTTCCATCTATCAGGAATTCGATCCGGCAGAGGGCTATGTCTTTCGGGACTTCAGCGTCGCGTTGCGGACCTCGCTTGCGACCAGCGCTCTCGAGCCTCAGATTCGCCATCAGGTCCAGAGCGTCGATCCGACCTTGCCGGTCTACGATGTCGCTTCCATGAACGAATTGCTCGACAGGTCGCTCGCTTCGCGGCGTTTTTCCGCTCAACTGGTGGGTGGATTTGCCGGCGTGGCGCTGCTAGTGGCCTCGATCGGAATCTACGGCGTGCTGGCCTATATGGTCGGCCAGCGGTCGCGTGAAATCGGACTCCGAATGGCATTAGGCGCCCCGCGAACCGACATCCTCAAACTGATCGTAACCAGGGGCGTCGTTCTCTCGATCATCGGAATCGTTGCGGGCGTCATCGTTTCCGTATCCACCGCCTCCATGATGGCGAGTCAACTCTACGGCGTTCGCCCGCATGATCCGGTTGTGTTTGTGGCCGTGCCTCTGCTTTTGTTTGTAATCGCCGTACTGGCCAGCTACATTCCGGCCTGGCGCGCCACCAAGGTAGATCCGATGCTTGCCCTTCGCGAAGCATGAACTCGCCGCGTTTACCGCCGGTTAACGACGGCGTCCTATCTCGCTTGGGCGGTATATTTCGCAGGTTTATTGCCATGCAACGGAGGGATTTACGATGAAGCCGTCTTCGCTTGCGGTCGTTGTAGTGATTCTGCTTGGCGTCGTCGGGACCAGTCTTTACAGCCCGTGCCAATCGCAGAATCAAGCTCCGCGTCCGGCGCGTTCCCGAACTGACGAGACGCTGGACATGTGGAACGAGATCGGGAACAAACTCGTCGCGATGGCCCAGGATTTTCCCGAAGACAAGTACGACTTCAAGCTGCAGCGAGACCAGCGCACCTTTGCGCAAAATCTTCTCCATGCTGCCGCTCTCGATTACGTTCTGATACGCAGGGTTTCCGGATCAAACCTAGGGCCCGACTTCGGCGAGGGCGACAATCCTTCGCGAGACGTTTTCAAAACCAAGGCCGACGTGTTGAAGTTCGTGCAAGAGGCCGTANNAACCGGCTGGCCCACAACTCCTCCATCTGGACGTTCGCCATCGAGCACAGCGCCGAGCACTACGGCCAGCTTGTGGTCTACTATCGCGCCAACAACCTGGTGCCGCCGGCATCGCGCCCGTCTCAGGCACAACAGGCGCAGCAGCCTTTCGCTCCGCGGGTAGTTGACCTGAAGGCATCCGACGGCACCATCCTGAAAGCCAGCTACTTTGCCGCGGCAAAACCAGGTCCCGGGGTGTTGTTGCTGCATCAGGGCAACCGGACGCGCCAGTCGTGGGATGGTCTCGCTGGGCAGCTGGCGGCGGCTGGAATCAACACGCTAACCCTCGATATGCGCGGATCTGGCGAAAGCGGCGGCAAGCATCAGAAGTGGCCGCGCGAGGACACCCCTGTAAAGAAGATATGGGCGGATGACATTGATGCAGCGTGGAAATACTTGACTTCGCAGCCCGAAGTCAACGGAGACGTCATCGGCCTAGGAGGGTCCGGCTTACTCGGTGTCGATAACTCGGTCTTAACGGCGCGCCGCCATTCCACCGCGGTGAAATCGCTGGTGTTGCTTTCCGGAGAAACCTTTTTGCCTGGCCAGCAATTCCTGCGGCAGGCATCGCAACTGCCCGGGCTGTTCGTGGTGGCCGATGAGGATGAAGACCCGCCCACAGAAGAAGTGATGGAATGGATCTACGGCGTCAGCTCCTGCCCAGGCAAGCGGTTCGTACACTATGCGGGGAAGAAGGCTCCTTGGAAAGGTTTTGAAGACACCGGAACCACCGCCGCCGGAAGCCACGGAACCGACTTGTTCAAGACTCATCCTGAGCTGCCCGGCATCATCGCCGATTGGTTTGTGACTACCCTGATCAAGACACCAGGCCACGCTCCAGCGGAGCCTTTGGCATCGGCGTCAATCCTCAACCAAATCGAGCTGCCCGGAGGCGTGGCTCAGGTCACGGAGCAACTGGCGGATGCGCGGCACAGAGATCTCAAAGCGCAGTTGTTCCCGGAAATTGTCGTTACCATCATGGGCTACAACCATATGGCCGTAGGCGAGACCAAGTTAGGGGTCGAGATCATGAAGCTCGTCGTCACTGCCTATCCGGACTCGGCCGACGCATACGATAGTCTCTCCGATGCGTACTTGGCGGACGGGGAGAAAGATTTGGCGCGGCAGACCGCCGAAAAGGCGTTGGCCCTGCTGGATTCTCATGCGGCGCAGGCGTCGTCGTGGTCCGATACCGACGAGCGTCGCAAACTCATTCGCGACGGCGCGCAAGACAATCTCAAGCAGCTTGGTACAGCCCGTTGATCATTGACAAGGGCGTGTAGCCTGCGTGGGTCTGTGGCTGGTTATTGTCAATCCAAGGGAGAAC
>PMHI01000749.1:7528-7652 GCA_003156615.1 Acidobacteriaceae bacterium
GTCTCCTCCCGATCCCTCTTTCGTTTTGGGGGGCCTTAGGACAGACGATTCTCTTAAATTGACCTTTGCGCGGCCGTATACCCGCGTGATGCTTGACTCCGTCGCGTATTTGTTCTATCTTGCA
>PMHI01000166.1 GCA_003156615.1 Acidobacteriaceae bacterium
CCCAAGCTTGTGCAGCGGATTCGGTTAGGGAGAAACCTTCCCAACCCCAGCCGTCCCCGATCCGGGGCCAGCATCGCGACGCTCGATCCTCCCGTTTCCTCCTCGCTCCGCCCCGGTGAAGCCTGCCCGACTTAGTCGGAGCGGGACCGGAGTGTCCATGAATAAAGAGTTGTTTGTCTCTTCCACACCGCACGAAACCAAAGTGGGGCTGGTGGAAGACGATCTGCTCGCGGAAGTCTACCTCGAGCGTGAAAATGAATACACCCTAGCGGGGTCCATCTACAAAGGCCGCGTGACCCGGGTGCTGCCGGGAATGCAGTCCGCCTTCGTTGACATCGGCTTGGAGCGTGATGCCTTCCTTTACGTTTCCGACTTTATGGAGTTGGAAGAGCACGACGAGGATTTGACCGATATCGTGCCGGCGAATCGCGGAGTGCAGGATCTGCGGGCGCAACCGGCGCGGGGAGAGTCTGCGCCGGATGGGCTGCAATCGCAAGAAGCAATGGATGCGGTCGAGCCGGAAGCGACCTTCGAGAACGGTTCTGGCCAGGATCTCGACGAGACCGAACCACGAGCTGAGACTCAGCCTTCGCTGGCTTCGGCCACGCCGGAAACTCCCGGCGGCGGGCCGGCTCAAGACCGCGAGCGGGGAGGCTGGCGGGGACGGCGCCGTCGTCGTGGTGGACGTCGCGATGGACGAGGCGACGCGCGTNNCGCCAGCGGCATACCAGCCCATACTTCTCCCGGGAGAGTCGATTTCGAAGTACCGGGGACTGACGCAGACACCGGTGGTGCAAGAACGGCAATGGAAGGATGCCGGGACTGAGTCGAGCTTTGCCCCCGCGTCGGTCTCGCCACCTGCGGCCCCTTTGGCCGCGACCTTTCCCGACGATGAACCCATCTTCGCCAGTGCGAGTGCCAGTGCCGCTCCGGTTGCCGAAAGGCCGCTTGAGCAGCACGAGGACTCACGATACGGGCAAGAAGATCACGCCCAAGCGCCGTCGAGTTCGGCAGCCTCGATGTCGGTGGACTGGAACCGGGAATTTCGCCGGCAGGATTCGGCGAGAGCGGGCGCTGCGACTGGGACCAGCGCAGCGGCTGAGGCTAGTGAAGAATTTGTCGAGGAAGACGATGAGATGACGGCTGTCCCCGAGCCTTCGCTTCGGCCAGCCTCTCCTGTTCGCGAGCCGGAAGTCCCNNGATGAGGGATACGAGGAGTTTGAAGAAGAAACGCGAGCGGTCGGTCAGCAGGGTTCCGAGATCGGGCGCGAGGTCGCTGAGGTCCGCGAGACCGTGGATGAGATCCATATGTCGTCTTTAGCGGAGGCTGGCGTGGCGCCAGTTGCGGACGGTAGTGCGGCCCTGGGCGAAGAAGACAGCGAGGAGCTTGAACTGGAAGAGGCGCAAGCCGAAGCCGAGGCGCTGCTCGACGCCGAAGCCCGCGGTGCCGGCTCGGTCGATGCCCGGGCAGAAGTTCGCGCTCCAGCCGCGACGGCCGGTTATACGCAGCGGGCGCCGCGTCCGCGGCCCGGTTTCGATCGCCAGCGCGGCGGACGACGCGGCGGTGGGCGCCGCTTTCCGCGCCGCGAGTCGCATGAGGTTCCGAAGATCAGCGATTTGCTCAAGGAAGGGCAGGAGATCCTGGTGCAGATTGCCAAGGAGCCCATCGGCAAGAAAGGCGCGCGCATCACCAGCCACATCGCGCTGCCAGGGCGGTTTCTGGTCTACATGCCGACGGTGAACCATACCGGAGTTTCGCGCAAGATAGCGTCGGATGAGGAGCGGCAGAGGCTGAAGCGCATCGTCATGAGCGAGCGCGAGAACGGCCATGGCGGCTTCATCGTCCGTACCGCAGCGCAGAACGCGGGCGAAGACGAACTGCGGGCCGACATTCGCTTTCTGAAAGGCCTGTGGAGCGACATCAAGAGCCGTGCCGAGGCTTCCAAGCCGCCGGCGCTGATCTACCACGATCTCAATGTGGTCGAGCGCGTGCTGCGGGACCAGGTGACCTCCGACTTTTCCGTGATCTGGGTGGATACCGAGCCGGAATACGAGCGCATTCTGCGCTTCTTCAACCGCTTCCAGCCGGGTCTGATGAAGCGCGTGAAGCTTTATACCAAAGAAACGCCGCTGTTCGAGCAGTTCGGCCTGGCCGAGGAGATGAACAAGGCGCTCAAGTCGAAGGTGTGGCTGAAGAGCGGCGGCTACATCGTGATCAACCAGACCGAGGCGCTGGTNNCTGCGCGATCTGGGCGGCATCATCATCATCGACTTCATCGACATGGATGAGCGCCGCAACCGGCAGCGCGTGATGCAGGCGCTCGAGGAAGAACTGCGCCACGACCGTGCCCCGTCAAAAGTGCTGCAGTTTAACGATTTCGGGCTCGTCGCGATTACTCGCAAACGGGTGAAGCAATCGCTCGAACGCACCATCGGCGCGCCGTGTCCCTATTGCCAGTCTACCGGCTATGTGAAATCGCTGACCACGGTGGCCAACGAGATTTACGTGGAGATGCGCAAGATCGCCAAGCATCTGGAGCACGAAGACGTGATGCTGCGCGTGAATCCGGATGTGGCCAAGGAGTTGAAGTCCAACAATGGCCGCCTGCTGAACGAGATGGAAGAACTTACCAAGCGGACCATCAT
>PMHI01000047.1 GCA_003156615.1 Acidobacteriaceae bacterium
CCGGGTATCTCGGGATCCAGTTCGTCGCGCCACCGGTAAAGTTGCCGGCGTGAGACCTGCAGCTCTCTCGCCAGTGCCACGATGTTTTCGCAGCCTCGCAGTCGCGCCACCGCAAACTCACGGAACTCTTTCGTATATCGTCTCTTGGGCACTCGCAGTTTCCTTTCCTGCAAGTGTGCCATTTCCGTCTGTCTCAAAACAGGGGTTCAGTCCACTTGATCGTGCTTTTCGGGCAAGTGCCGCTGGCCCGGATTCACGGGCGCTTTAAGAGGACTTTTCTGGCGGAGCGTTCTTGTACCGCTTTCCTGCGGCGATGCCGCAGTGTTTGCGCGTGACCTTTAAGACAAACGATCGCGCGGAGCAGTCATCGCAAGGCAAACCGACCTCAATCGGCTTGCGCAACTCCCACGACGAGAGCGTGCGCCCGGCATGACCTGGGGACATTGCGTGTTCGAGCGGTCGAAAAATGGCGTTGGCGGGGGCACATCCTGCTCGCGAAACACTCAGAGTCGTTCTCGCTCATCTACCAGAGCCGGTCGCGGCTGTATGGTCTGGTCCATAAGGTCACGTGAAGATGGACTGCCTTAATCCAGGCGCGCTCGATCGCCTCCAACTCCGCCCGATCTGTGATTGCGCTCTCGAAAAACTGACGAACTGGTGTCACCACGGGGACAAAGGTCAATAGGTAGCGGAGAGGCACCCACTGCGGAGTGTGCCGGTTATCGGTTTTGTTTTTCTTTTCAGACGTGTGCCGCAAGCCGATTTCCTCCTGATAGTCGAGCCATGCGCGATCGTGAGGTCGGATCGCGACATCAACAACCCACTGGATGAAGCGGCGTTTCACCGCTGCTTTATATTCATCATCCGGTTCGCCCTCTGGGGTGAAAAACCACTTCGCCAAGTGCGGCTGGCTTCCGATGATCGCGCGCCACGAATCCACCATTCTTTCAGCTTGTGACTCGAATAATGCAGCGTGCTTTTTTAGCAATTGCACGTCGGCGCCTGTCCAGCCAAGGGTCTGTTCCAGATGCCTGAGCTCTTCAGCGGAGACAGCGGACTTGGCACCATGCTCAGCACCGAAGTCGTAGCCGGCTATATCGGATTTTTGAGGCGTCGGAAATGTCATGACTTTTGCTCCGGCGAGGATTCCACGCGTTGAACAAGTGATCGATGAATGGAGAGTAAAGCCCCAGTGCTCTCAAGAACTTCGACATACTTCTTGTGCAGTGGATGAGCAGCGAGCTTGACGCGGTAGACTTCATATTCGGCGAGAGAAGGAAAGTCGATGAGTCCGATGGCTTCATTGGTGGCTCCGGCGAAATCGGTGGGCATGAAATATCCGAGAATCTTGCCGCCGCTTTCGCGGATGGGAACTTGCTCGTCGGCGGCGTACTTTACGATATCCGGCAACTTGTTAGGGTCAATCGTGTAACGCAGAAAAAGTGTGATCAAAGTGAATGCCTCCAGGCACAGTTTAGTATCAGGCCGCCGCCGATAATTCGGCGGGAACCGTAGTATTCAATTAATTTTAGGTCGATAATAGTTGTATGAACGACAAACTGTCCAGTACCGCGAACCTGCTGGGCGACCCGGGAAGAGCTGCAATTCTGCTGCGACTGATGAGTGGCCTCGCTCTGCCTGCAGGAGAACTGGCGATGACCGCCAATGTGGCGCCCCAGACGGCGAGCGAACACCTTGCCAAACTCGTCGACGGCCGACTTCTCAACGTCGAGCGGCAGGGGCGTCACCGTTACTACCGACTAGCCAGCGCACAGGTTGCGGACGCGATTGAAGCGTTACTAGTGCTGACTGCCCGTTCGTCAGTGTCAGTCGTTGGAACTGCATCTTCCAGACCACAGATGGGAAGCCTGGGGCATGCTCGAACTTGTTATGGGCATCTGGCCGGTTGGCTTGGCGTTCAGGTCGCGAAAAAGTTGGAAGAGCGGGGAATGATTAAGCTAGAGAACGCGAAGAATTACTTGGTAACCGTCTCGGGAAGAGAATGGTTTGAAGCAATCGGAGTGGGCGTTCCATCGTTGGCCGCTGCCCAGAAGAGATTAGCGGTGCGGTGCCTCGACTGGACCGAACGGCGGCACCACTTGGCAGGAACGTTAGGGTGCGCGATTTTTAAGCGATTTCGAGAACTTCGCTGGCTAATCCCCATCGGAGATACCCGCTTGGTACGCGTCACGTTGGAAGGCCGCGCACAAGTTTGGAGATTGTTAGGAATTGCGGTCGGTTAGCGATATTCCCGGTTATGGCTGTGTCACTGCTTTGTACGCGACCGTCGCGAAGCCAATGAAAACTTTCTGCGACCCGCCGAGTCCCCCGTGCGCCTCGCGAAGAGGATGCTGATCTTTCCCTCGTCGGGGAATGTTGAGGGTTCAACATTCGAAAACCACGAAAGCTGATTCCGCATCGAAGTTAGAACGCTAAAACTCCAGGAGGAGCGCATCCATGCTCAACATAAGCAAGGCATTCAGCAGTTTTTCGGTAAACGATATTCAGAAGGCCAGGGAATTTTATGGCAAGACGCTGGGGCTTGAACTTTCGAGCGGTCCGGAAGGCACCCTGATTGTGCCCCTTTCCGGTGGCACCAAAGCTCTGGTGTATCCTAAACCAAATCACCAGCCTGCCACTTTCACAGTTCTGAATTTTCCCGTCGACAGTGTGGAAAAAGCTGTGGATGAACTGAGCCAACGCGGCGTGCGATTTGAAGTCTATAACGAACCCAACTTGAAGACCGACGCGCGCGGGATCTCTCGCGGGAATGGGCCGACGATCGCATGGTTCAAGGATCCAGCGGGGAATGTCTTGGCGGTGCTGGAAGTTGCTTAGTGGATCGTCTCGTTTTTTCTGCTAATCCGGGAAGCGGGAGACGGGCGCGTTGGCTCATCGCTGAGCCGATTCGAACTGAGACTGCTCGGTTCACGGTTTTCAAAGTATGGATCTCCTTTATGCCAACTTCGAAGTTTGATCTTACTTTGAATCGGCATCGAGCTTCTTGCATGTGAAACGGTAAGCTCTTGTCCGCGGCGATTTGCCGATCTCATTCAGCGGCAGGTCGAACCAGAGCTGAGAACTGCTTTCTTAGAGCAGAGGCTCGCACATGGCCGAGGAGGTGGATACAGCGGTGCCTGCTTAATTCAGGCGGAGCACTACTGATTTTCTCGGGCATCTTCCAGTGAAATCTCTGGCCACGCATCATCGAAGTTCTCGGGGAGGATTCCCGATGCAGGCGAGAGAGTCTGCTTCCTCTCGCGGCAGAGGTTCCTGCCCGACGATCTTCAGGAAGTGCTTGGCGAGGAGTTCCAGCGCCTTTCTCCAGTTACTCTGGTGCTTTCCGAAAGTCGGACCACGTGGCAGGATAGGAGGGCATCGACGCTATCTCGCATTCGGATAGAAGTTTTCCTGCCAGCGTGAAGCGTGAAAACACGTGATGCAAGTCGGCAAATAAAAAAGGCAGGCAGCCTATCCGACACGCGCCCTAAGAATCATCTCGACCAATTCTTACGTCGCAGCCGGCGCCCCCACCACCTTCGTAAACGTCGATTCCAGATCGGATGTTCACGTGTTGCCGCCATCTGTGGACGATTCATATTTGAGCGTGTATTGCGTCTTGGAAACTTCCTTCTCGGTCAAGCGCGTCTTCATCGGCTTACCTTGCATCATCGTCTCGGTCATCCAAGTTCAAGTGTCGCCGCTGACATTTCCTTTGGCCGTGATCAGTTCGCCCCAACTGTCGAATGCGTTGTAGGTGTACATTCTTGTTTCCGGGTCATATCCCAATACGGCCATGATCTTAAAGTCGCCCACCGGTGACTTGTTGTCCGAATGACCCACAATAAAAAATCCTCCGGACACCCATTCCCACNNACACAAATCGCAACCGACCCGATTATCCGTTTCATGTGAGATCTCCTTGCAAAGTTGCACTGCACCCGTCAGCCTTTATTATTGGTCTACCCGCGCTCCATCGACATTGTTACTTTTCAATGTCGAAGTAAATCTTTGTTGTGGCGCGGTACTTGGCTATCTTCTTGCCGTCCAGTTCCATTTCTAGTTCCGCTACCCGCGCCCACTTCATGCCCCGAACCGTCTTTGCGGCTTCAGCCACAGCGTTTTCCGCAGCCTTTGCAAAGCTCTCTTTGGACGTTCCGACTACCTCAATAATCTTTTGCGTCATTGCGGTTCTCCTTTGAGTTTGATATCACACTGTGGATTGTACCGCTGTCATCTCCGCCCCCACGNNCCGACTCAGACCCTTCTGATCGGTCGGTAGCTGCCGATGTCCTCCTTCGACAAGAGCCAGCCGAGGAAGAAGGCGAAGAGGAAGACGAAGGCGACGGCAAAGAAGACGACGATGATGACGACGAAGGCGACGACGGCTACCATAAGCGCCATTCTCAAGAATCCGCGGGACGGAGGTTTCGTCAGCGACAGCCTTGTATATCGTTATCCGCCGCAACCCCGCATCGACGGACTCCCGGGAGAAGAAAGCACTTTCAACATGTGTTCTTTTTGGATCGTAGAGGCGCTAACGCGTTCGAGTCTGGCACTGCCTGAAAAGCTTGACCAAGCTCGGCTGCTGTTTGAACGAGTGCTGGGCTATGCCAATCATCTCGGGCTTTACGGGGAACAAACCGGGCAGCAGGGCGAAACGCTGGGTAATTTCCCGCAGGCCAAGAAATGGACGTTCATTCTCGATCGTGCCGCTCGAGGCATCATAGTCGTATTGCCAGATCACGTTGGCGAGGCTGTCGTCGAATAGAAGCGCCGGCGGTCCGGACTCAGGTCAGAGTATTCGCGATTC
>PMHI01000729.1:0-9963 GCA_003156615.1 Acidobacteriaceae bacterium
ACTCCCAGACCGAGACATCGAAACTAAATGGAGTCTTCTGCAGGATCGTGTCCGCCTCGGTCAAACCGTACTGGTCCTGCATCCACAGCAGTCGGTTGCAAATGCCACGATGCGTATTCATCGCCCCTTTAGGCCTGCCCGTGGACCCCGATGTGTAAATCATGTATGCCAGGTTCTCCGATTTTGTTGCGTTGGGCGGATTCGAGGCGTCTTCACGGGAAATCTGATCCCAGTCACTGTCCAGATATAGGGTCTTGCCCTCATGCCGNNGGGCGCGCCCGCGTCCTGGAGCATAAACGCGATGCGGTCGGGCGGATAATCCGGATCAATGGGAACGTAGGCGCCCCCAGCCTTTAGAATCCCAAGCAGAGCCACCACCATTTCAAGCGAGCGATCAGCCAAAATGCCTACCAGCACATCCGGCCCTACACCCAGTTTCCGCAGATGCCGAGCCAGTTGGTTGGCGCGGTTGTTGAGTTCCCGGTAGGTAAGCTGGTATCGCTCGAAAAGCAGAGCCACTCGTTCCGGAGTTCGCGCGGCTTGCTCCTCAATGATCTGGTGCAGACATCGATCGCCACTTGGGTACGTCACTGCCTTGCTATTCCAATCCACAAGGACTCGGTGTTGCTCATCGGCAGTTAGGACAGGCAACTGTGAGAGCCGCCATTCGGGGTTGCCTGTGGCCCCCTCGAGCAGCGTACGCAAGTGATCCGCCATGCGAATCACCGTCGTGGCATCGAACAGATCCGTGCCGTAATGAAACCGCGCCAAAATCTCGTCGGGTCGCTCGTCGAGTTCCAGGTTAAGATCGTGTTTTGTGGCCCCAATATCAATGTCCATCTGGGTTATGCGCCAAGCCGAATTCAGGTCCGGCAGTTGGGGCTCGATCGAAATCAGCGCTTGGAAGATTGGATTTTGGCTCGGATTCCGTCGAGTCTTTAATTCCCTTACCAGAAGTTCGAAAGGCAAGTTGTCGTGCTCAAGCATTTCGATCGTTAGAGTTTGGACTCGCTTGACCAGCTGCCGGAAAGTCGGATCACCACTCAGGTCCGCGCGAAAAACCACCGTGTTCAGGAAGTACCCGAGTAAGCGTTCAGTCTCCGGATTATTACGGCCTGCCGTGACACTCCCGATCGGGATCAGTTCTTCGCCCGAATAGCGATGCAGTACAGCCGCAAATCCTGCTAAGAGAATTGGGAATAAAGGAACTCCCTCTAACTGGCTGAACGCCCTTAATTTCGCGGTCAGACTACTGCCCAGTTTGAAAGGATGCATCGAACCGCGAAATGTCTGTGTCCCCGCATGCGGCCGGTCCACCGGCAGGTATAGTTCGGGTAGGGTACCTTCCAACCTACGCTTCCAATACTCAAGATCTTTAGCAAAGGTTTCTTGCGTCTTGTGACGGCGTTGCCAGCAGGCATAGTCGGGGTACTGGATCGCCAGTTCTGGAAGTGGCGAAGGTTTCCCTGCTGTAAACGCAGCGTATAGTGTTGAGAGTTCTGGCAGAAATACCTGATAGATGGCAACACCGTCGAAAATGAGGTGGCTGAGAGTCAGATACAGCCGGTATTCTTGCTCCCCGAGCTGGATCAGCTTGGCTCTGAAAAGCGGAACCTGTGTCAAATCGATGGGTTTTCTTGCGTCCTCGGTCGCGACGCGCAACGCTTCCGACTCTCGCTGCTCTTCGGGAAGGTCTCGAAGATCCAGCACGGGCAATGAAACCCTGACGTTCGATTCCACTTTCTGTACCGGTGCATCATCGACGGTCACGAAACACGTTCGCCAGGCTTCATGACGCCTGAGAATTTCATTGAAACTTCGTTCGAAAGCGGCCAAGTCAAGTGCGCCGGTATAGTGAATGGTTACCGGTTCGTTATACAGAGGTAGATCGGGCGACATTTGCGCGTGGAGCCAGACTTGCTCCTGGGCATAAGAAAGCGGTATGACTTCGTCTGGTGTGCGGCGTGGAATCGTCTGCGTCGCTGATTTCACCCTTATCTGGCCGCGCAGATACCTGTCCAGCAGGCTACGTTTGACCTCAGATAATTGAGCGGTCTCGGGCATTGTCTCGCCGGTCTCGATTGTGGGCATCTATGACTCGCTGATTACTTTTAGAGCGTCACGTGCAACCCGGTCAAACCGCGCAAACCGAGATTATGTCGCCACACCAGTGGCGCATCTGGCTGCAGCGCCAGGTTGGGCAGCCGACGCAGAAGAGTTTCAAAAGCAATCTGTCCTTCCATCCGTGCCAGTGGTGCACCAAAACAAAAATGGGATGCCCATCCAAAAGCAAGATGGCGATTATCTTTTCTCCTGATGTCCAGCCTGTCTGGGGCAGGGAACCGTTCTGGGTCACGATTGGCAGCAGCCATCACGGCAATAACTGCTTGACGTTTGCCGATCCGCTTGCCTCCCAGCTCTGTGTCGTTCGGAGCCAGACGAGCCGTGTGCTGGCTCGGGCTTTCATAGCGCAGCAGTTCTTCGACCGCCGACGCCGTGATCGAGTCGTCTTCCCTGAGTTNNGACGGAGTTTCTCGAGTTCATCCGGATTCCTTAACAACGAAAGCGTGCCGTTGCCGATCAGGTTCGTCGTTGTTTCCTGACCACCAACCATCGTGATAATGCAGTTGGCGATAACTTCTTCCTCGCTCAGCCGATCCCCTTCTATCTCGGCATTCAGGAGCGCATGGACCAGACCTTCGCGTGGGTGCGTCTGTTGCTGGCGGATCGCATCTCGGAAATACGCGATAAGAGATCTCAGGCTCTGCAGCACGCGGGGGACATGGTCGGGGTTATGTTGAAAATTACCGAGCATCTCCGCGAAATCTGCTGACCATTGCTTCAATTGGCGATGATCCGCGACCGGCACTCCTAACATTTCGGCCGTCACGATCGCCGGCAAAGGAGCTGCAAAATCCGCGATCACATCCATGCGACCCTTGTCCTCCACGGCGTCGAGCAAGCTATTCGCGATCTCCAGGATATGAGAGCGCAAAATCTCGACTCTGGCCGGCGTAAAGGCCGAAGAGGCCAAGGCCCTCAGCCGGGTATGCGCTGGAGCATCCATGAAGAGCATCTGTTGGACCATCACTTGCGCAATCGGTTCGAGGACCGACAATCCCATGGCATTGAATTGTTCGGGCCCCGGGGTGCGATCTGCGGAGAAGGTATGCAATACTTTCACGACATCCGCGTAGCGCGTAACGACCCAGGCGTGCAAGAAAGGATCCCAGTGTACTGGGTCTTCAGTCCGCAGTCTCCTATATAGGGGATAAGGGTCGGCAAGGACCTGTTGGTCGAGGAGATGGTAGAGACTCAGAACCGCATGAGGGGCAGCGGTCGGTGTTTCAACGCTCTCGTTCGCAGTTATCACAACTGTTCTGTCCGGCTGCCCGTGTCAGCGTTGAGCATGCGCTCGGCTTCTTCTTCGCTCATAGCTTGTATCTTTGCAAGCAGTAGTCGTTCGATTTCTGACGAAAGCTCTGCCACCGTTGGAGCCTCAAACAGCCTGTACAGGGGAAGTTCGACTCCAAACGTGTCACGTATTCGGCCAATAACTTGAATACCTAGCAATGAATGTCCGCCCAGCAAAAAGAAATTGTCGTTGATCTCCACCCGCTTAACCTTCAGGAGGTTAGCTAAGATTCCCGCTACTCGCGGCTCCAGACCTGTCTGTGGGAGCGTGGCGGCTTTATCTCTATCCCGCAGTACGTTGGCAGCGTCCGGCCGCGGTAACTTGTCGAGATCTACTTTGCCGTTCAGGGTCACCGGCAGATACTCCAGCAGCACGAAAATTGACGGCACCATGTAGTCAGGCAATAGTTTTCCGAGGAACTCTCGGAGAGCACTGAAGCTGAGCCGAGATCCAGAACGGGGCACTAAGTAGGCGACTAATCGTTTGCCTTCCAGTGTGTCCTCGCCTGGCGCGACGTGGCTCGCTTCAACCTCTGGGTGACGATTAAGGGCTGTAGCGATTTCGCCTGGTTCAATACGGTATCCTCGGATCTTAATCTGGTCGTCAACCCGGCCCCCGAAGGCGATTTGGCCGTCGGGCAGATAGCGCCCCAGGTCTCCCGTTCGATATAGACGATCTTTGGGATTGGAACTGAATGGGTTGGTAACAAATCTTTCTGCGGTGAGCTCAGGATGATTTATGTATCCACGCGCTACGCCCGCGCCACCTATGTAGAGTTCTCCAGTCACGCCAACCGCCACCGGCCGCATCTGTTCATCTAGTACGTGGATCTCGGTGTTTGCGATCGGTCTGCCAATACTGGGCAACGCGTTCGGACATTCATGGCCGGGTACGGCGCCCGATGAGGCCACAACCGTGCATTCAGTAGGTCCGTAGTTGTTGACCACCGTAAAAGGCAGACCCGGTGGAGGGTAGACGTGAAGCGTATCAGCTCCGGTTAGCAGCAATCGAAGATCTGTATCTCCCGGCCAAGGCAGAGTTATCATGCGTTCCGCTAGCGGAGTTGGAACAAACGTTATGGTGATGCGGTGTGCAACCAGCCAGTCGCGAAGCGACGTCGGCTCGTGACGAACGACATCGGGAGGCATATAGACGCTGGCTCCTGCCGTTAGATAGGGCCACAATTCCCAAACTGCTGCGTCGAATGCCGGACTGGCCAACTGAGTGGCCCGATCATGGGGCTGAACTGCAAAGGCTTGCTGATGCCAGAATACGAGGTTAAGCAAACTGGCATGGGTGATCTGGACTCCCTTTGGGCGGCCAGTCGAACCGGAGGTATAGATTACATAGGCGAGGTCTTTTCCGCTCACCGGCCTCTCGAGTGGGACTACGAGAAGATTCGAAGTTCGCGGTTCATCCGCATCCAGGATCTGCCATTTGCCGGCGGGTAACAATTTGGCGAGATGCCGGTGCGTCAACAAAAATGGTGCTCTCGCGTCCTCCAACATGAACGCCTGACGCTCGGCCGGATAGCCTGGATCCAGCGGAAGATATGCGCCACCCGCCTTGAGAATGCCGAGTGCGCTCACTACCATCCCGATAGAGCGTTCCAGATAGACGCCGACCAGAGTTTCAGGCCCTACTCCGACCGACCGTAGATACTGAGCTACCTGGTTGGCTCGCCGGTCCAACTCCAGATAGCTAAGCACTTCGTCGCCGGCAACTAGTGCTCTGCCATGCGGGTTAGCTTCTGCTTGTGCAGTTGTAAGTTGCGGGACCCACACTTCTCGAGGGAAGTCCTCCGCAGTTGCGTTTCCGGATGGTTGCCGCTGACCGTCAAACCCACTTACTGGCGATTTGTCCGGTAGATGTGGAGATCTAACAGCTGGTTCTGACATAGGCTTCAGCTCAGTTCTAGAAAGTTGAGTCGCCGTCGAAAAAAGTTGGGTTATTCCACTCCTTTGGATTTACCAGGGTTCGTACCACATAGAGGAAGCTCGCTTCTTGCCTTACCTTGTGAACCGTTTGACCAGGGACTGGATTGGTTTCCAGGTCAGGCAGCACCCGAGCCCCTAAGGACAGCCGGAATGGTTCGCATTAGGATTTCCAAATCCAGCCAAAGCGACCATTTGTCAATGTATTGCAAATCCAGTTCCATCCATTGTTCGAACGGAATGGAACTTCTACCGCGAATCTGCCAAAGGCACGTAATTCCTGGCTTTACGCTGAAGCGGCGCCGCTGCCGGTCTTCGTGGAAGCCCTCGTAATCGCGCACGGGCAGCGGGCGAGGTCCTACCAGGCTCATCTCGCCTTTCAGCACGTTTAAGAGTTGAGGCAGTTCATCAACGCTCGTTTTTCGGAGAAATCTTCCGATCGGAGTGATTCGAGGGTCGCGCTTGATTTTGAAGACCGGACCACTAACTTCGTTCAGATGCTCAATCTCACGCATTCGTACTTCCGCATCCGCTACCATGGTTCGAAACTTGTATACGTTGAAGCGCCGCTTGTTCAGGCCGAGCCTCTTCTGAACAAATAGAACCGGCCCAGGAGAGTTCAGCTTAATCAGAACCGCCACGACCAGCAGGACCGGGCAGAGCAAAACAATCGCAAGCGACGAAATCATGATATCCAAAATTCGCTTGAAGAAGACCGGCCACCCCTCCAAGGTACTCGTATAATGTGTGATCAGAGGGTCACCCTGCAGATCTTCGGCAGAAGTACGGGCCATTTTCAAATTAAAGATGTTCGTGAGCAGACGGAGAGTGACGCCCTGCTCTTCGCATAACGCCGCAATTCGTGATCCCTCCTCGTGTAGAGAACGAATTGGCAATGCCATTACGACCTCATCGACCTCCCTGCTGCGCAGGAAGTCGGGGAAATTGCAGAAATCGCATGCGAGAACGTGGCCACTTCTTCGAAACGCCTCGATACCATCCCAGTCCCGATCGACAAACCCAATAATTCGATAGCCGATGTCCGGATGACCAACAAGCCGCTGCGCAAATTCCAGCGCGCGGCTGTTGGTTCCGACAATGACCATGTTACGCAGGTTTCTGCCCTGCTTTCGAATGTATGCGAGGCCTGCACGGAGAATGAGCCGACTAGAAACAGCGCACGATGTGCCCACCAGTGAAAAGACAATCAGGAACGTTGGCGTTACCAGGTGGATGCGGAAGACGGCGGCGCCCATCATTACGACCAGCGTGCCCATGAGAAAGGCCTTTGTGACGTCGATGAGCTCCCTCCAACGCCCAGATAGCCGACGAGACTTATACAGCCCCGAAAGGCTGAAGACAACGTGCCATGTAAGGACAAGGAGTGAAAAGATCGCGACGTTCTGGATCTTGACTCGCATGGAAAAAAATTCCGTAGCACTGACATTCCGACTCTGGTGAAGCACAGCCAGTGCCGCCACGACGAAGGCCGACAACATCAGCCCCAGGTCGAAGAGCTTGAAAGCATTCAACAATAGCGTGCGACGAGCGTTACTCATGGGGGAGCTATCTAACGAAATGCAATCGCTTGGTGCTGGTTATCGCGCCGAAAGTGGAACTGCGAAAAAGTATGAGCGGATCGAATTAACAGAAGGCTCACATGATTGAAATATTCCTAAAATCTTCCATGGGTATCTTTGGGGAGACAAGTAAGACGAGTTCTGCCGCGCCGACAGGCCAAATTAGAGATCGGACGCGAGACGGGTATTTTTTTCGCGGCAGCGCGGAAGGACGTGCAACCCGATGGAATGGGGCGTGTGGCATTAGAGCTTGGAATAAATTGCTTGCGGAATTGGAAAGGTGCGCTGGTTCAAGACTGCACCCAGTGTCCGGGCCCCGGCATTCTGTAAGTCTTGTACAGCTTTCCGCGCTGCTTCGCGACGAGAAGTATTGGCTTTAAGGACCAAAACCACTCCTTCGGCCGCCCGGCCGAGCATAATGCCGTCGTTGCCGGGGGTCAGCGCAGGTGCGTCGATCAGAACATATTCGAAGTATTGGCGGAGTTCCTCTAACCGCTGACGCATAAGATCCGAAGTTAGGAGGCCATGGGAGTCCGTTGGATTCGCCCCGCAGCTGAGGAGCCACAAATTCTGCCGGCCCAGTGGGTGCACAAAATTGCGAATGGACTCCGTCGCCTTCAGTGCGTCTGAGAGTCCATGGTGATTCTCCACGCCGAAATGTTGATGAAGCCCGGGCGAACGCAAGTTTGCATCCACCACGCAAACTTGGCCCCTGACTTGAGAGGCAAGGATCTCTGCCGCGCGACAGCAGATCCAGCTACAACCATTCCCCGGCTCGGTACCGGTGAGCACGACTGTTCGCGGGGCTTCTGCCCCTGGCATTAAGAAGACTTGCTGCACAAATTTCATTAACTCGTCGCGTTGTTTCCCCTCCGTTTCTAGCTTGACCGTTTGTAACTCAACGGTTTTCTCTTCGCTTTCCCGCTGAAGCGGATCTGGCGCGACCTGAAGTGGCGGAAGCGGTAGTACATCGGTTCCGGTGTCAAACGTTTCCAGTTCTTTGCTGAGTCTTTGAAGCAATTCAAAATTCTTACTCATGAACCTAGCCCATCCACCCGAGGATTAAGTCTAACCGCCTCAATCGAAATCAATGGCATCGCTCCGCATATTTGCCACTTAGAATATCCCTGGCCACTTTACTGTCCTTCTTCAAGGCCGCTACCAACAGCAGATGCGCTTGTTCGCAGCTTTGCTCCACTACACTTCCCTCCAGGTACAGGACGGCCAGTTGAATTTCCGCACCGGTATTTCCCACCTGAACACGCTTCCATAACTCAGCGGGATCCACTGCGGGATTCTGTACCTGTTCTGGTGGGGTCTTCGCGGGCGCAGGTTTCACAGCTTCGTTATCAGAAGTCTTCACGATACTCGGTGGAACCACATTTTCTGGGCTGGGCAAGGGCCGGGTGTTTGCGATTTCAAATGCTGGAGCGGGAAGTCTGGTTTCTGCAGGGGCATCTCCTTCATTGACGTGTTTCCGTAACTCAGCAGGAGCTACAGCGGGATGCTGTACCTCTTCCGGTAGCGTCTTCGCAGTCGCAGGTTTTGCCGCTTCGGTCTCAGAAGTCTTCACAATAGTCGGCGGAGCCACGTTTTCCGGCTTGGGCAGGGGCCAGGTGTTTGCGATTTCAACTGCTGGAGCCGTAACTTTTGTTGCGCCGATGCCAACCATTAAGACAAGCACTGCAAAACCTATTACTCTCGACAACAATGATTGGGCCGGCTTCCTGACCGATGGCCGTGGCGCCTCATAATTCGCGGGGACACTTGTTATATCGCCATCGTCGTTGGCTCTATCTAAATTGCTCCGAGAGCCAGACAAAGCAACGACTTCTGTTGGTGCGGCGGGCCTGGCTTCCGCAGGGGTCGGCCGAACCTCTGGCAGCCGAACCTCTCGCAACGGTGAGAGCTTTGCCTCTGGCAATTGAGATGACCAGGTCCTGGAATGATGCGGTACGGTGAGACGCTGTAAGCCGGAAGCGAGCTCTTGCAGATCGAGATCACCGGAGACTTCGTGCACCATTGCCGGACCGATGGTTTTTTGGCGCAGTGCACAAGCCAAGCTGAGCGCTCCAAAGCAGAGACTATTGATGTTCCGTGGAATACCTTCACTGAGACCCGCAATCATCGCCTTGGCTTTATTACTAAAAAGGGGCGGCCCTTGGTACCCAGCGACATGCAACCGATGGTCGATGAATCGTCCGACTTCCTGGGGAGCAAGAGGCTCAAGTCCATTAAAACTCGCGATACGCTGCCGGAATTGACTGAGCGAGGGGCTGGCCAGTTTGGTAGCAAGTTCGGGCTGTCCCGACAGGATGATCTGCAGCAGCTTGGCTCGCGGTGTCTCAAAGTTCGAGAGCAGTCTCACGGTTTCTAAAACAGAAGGTTCGAGGTTCTGAGCTTCATCGATCACAACGATGGCCCGTCTGCCCGCGGATGATTGCTCAATGAGATACCGGTTGAATCGCTCATGCATTCGCACCGGGTCTTTTTCTGTGCTCTCGATGCCAAATTCAGCTAACAGGAACCGCAATAACTCGCGTGAACTACATTGTGTCTGAAATAGGAACGCGGTGCGGGCTGAATGGCGAAACTTCTCCAGCAAATGGAACAACAGAGTGGTCTTACCCATGCCCGGACGGGCGATAAGGGCCAGAAACCCCCGGTTCATTTCAATTCCGTATACTAACGAGGCGAGCGCTTCGCGATGCCCCGGCCCGAAATATAGATAACGAGGATCCGGTGTGACGCCGAAAGGTTGTTCTCTAAGTCCGAAGAACTGATGAATCATTTCGTGCCTGCTACGCTAGCCCGTGTTCTTTCTTGGTTCTTTCTTGCCCCTGTATAACAGTCGGACTCTCGCTCNNAGCTTAGCATCGTATGTCCCGAACGGAGGCAAAAGGATCTCAAGTTCGATCAGGTCCTCGACCGACAATGGGCGGGGACACAAAACAAGAACGCCTTCTGTACTGATGTCTTGAACAAAGCCCGCTCCGGGCTTAGCGATCTGACCGTTGAGCGATTTGAAAAGGAT
>PMHI01000729.1:9992-20485 GCA_003156615.1 Acidobacteriaceae bacterium
CTAAATCGCCTCGACGTCGTAGCCCTGGATATTGATGGCGAGCGATCGCTGCATGGGCTCAACGGATATGACCAAGTTGCACTCACCGTTCCGAGCCGTTAGAAGCCCTTCAACTCCGTCTAAACAGCCACCCCGAATACGCACTCTCTGCCCTATCTTAAGAAGAGGGCAAATAGAGTAAGCAGCGTTGCTTCTCAGCAATGCTTGAATATCGGCGATTTGTTTGTCCGGTATCGGAGTACCTTGCCCGCGAACGCCGACAAAACTGCTCACGCCGTAGACGCGAAGTACCCGAACATATTGCTCGGCCGAAGGAACGACTCGTACAAATGTGTAGCCCGGAAACAGTGGTACTTGAACTGTCTTTGTACGGTCACTCCAACGATGAACCTGAGGAACCAGCGGCAAGAATGTAGTTACGTCACGGCTTTGTAGCTGGTCGGCCACCATCTTCTCGTGTCGAGAACGAGTCCGAACAGCGTACCAGCGAGCTTCATCACTCGATAAATGAAGAGGTGGGACTTGTGTAAGAAAAGCATCTGGTGGCAGCTGACTTGCGCTGCTCATAGCTTCGCCCTTTCAGTCACATTGACCTGCTTCAGAATATCAACGATCGAGACCGAGTCTTTTGATCCCGTGATAAGTTGGCTAGGGTAATACATTTGAAACATCTTTCAAGAGGTAACTGAGCCTTGAGACTGCGGGACTACCTTGCCATGGGCCCGGTTCTCATGCGACCCAGGGACAGTTTCTCAGAGACTGTGGCCTAGTCATATGGTCTAGTCGTTGTGCAAGGACTACGAGTGCTCATTTCACTGGACCAGTGGCGAATTGACACTGTTGGCTAATCCATGTGGGCTACATATTTTTCCCAAGGCTATCTACGAGAAATTAAAGGCTTTCTCCCAACTATTATGTTATAAGGAGTTTTCGCGCTAGAACCCGCGCCCAGCAAGGCATTTCTCATGTCCTCAGGCCGACCCGACTACAGACAGATCCAAGTGTTGATTGCCGACCGTACAAAAATGGCGAGTCAACTACTTGCAGACGCCGTAGGCCAGGATCCAAAAATCAAGGTAGTGGCTGCCGTCACCAGTCCTGTGGAAGCATCCCAGGTCGTGCACGATATGTCTCCCGACATCGTGTTACTCGCTGAGGACATCGACGGGCAGCCCACTGGCGGATTTGAGCTCGCACGGCAATTGCGAATGATCAAGCCCGAGCTATTTGTGGTGATGCTGCTAGATCGCCTCAAGGGCGAGTCCGTGGTAGAAGCCTTTCGCGCCCATGCCAGCGGGGTCTTTATCCGAGATGGATCTGTGCTGTCGCTGCGTAAGTGTATTTACAGCGTATTTGGTGGACAAGTGTGGGCCGGCACTGAGGTGTTGCGATTTGTTCTCGGAGCCTTGGCCGGTACCTCAATGCCAACGGTTGATCCAGATAGCATGGCGTCACTAACCAGACGGGAGCGGGAAGTGGTTGGTCTTGCCGTGGATGGTGTAAAAAATCGAGAAATTGCACGCAAACTGTGCCTCAGTGAGCACACGGTAAAGAACTATCTGTTCAGCATATTCGGAAAGTTAGGGGTCTCTAGTCGTTTAGAGTTGACCCTAGCGGTTAAGCGAGAGTGGATTCAAAGAGCAAATGTTGTTTCCATGAAACATGCCGCTGTTGCTCGGCATGATGACAATTTGGATTGGCTTCGTGCGTTATCCGAGCAAGGGCTTGCCTCAGCGCAACTTCTTTTGGCACAGCTTCATTCGGAAGGGCGCGGAGTCCGTCAGGACCGAACCCAAGCCTATCGGTTGTTTGTGTTGGCCGAAAAATCGGCTCAGGTTATCGAGATCAGCCGGAACGCCAGGAAGAAACTGGCTGATGAGATGAGTCCGAGGGAACTCGCGGAAGCTGAGCGCCAGGCAGCAACCTGGATCAAAGAGAATAGAGAGCAAGTCGCAAAACCGTTCCCGCCTGAGTCCTACCATAAGTTGAGGAATAGGAAAGAAGTATGACGCGGATAGTTGTATCTATAGTTGTCGTATCTAAGGATGAGGATGAACTGGTATTTGCTTCCGACACTTCGGTTTGCCGCCTGTTTGTTTAGACCACTTGTTGCGCCTGTACCATTTGTGAGACTGGCTACGATCGGGTGATTCCATGGCTTTGTTGGGCTCTGCCAATCCTGAAGTTGTTGTAATCGGCGCCGGTCCGTATGGCCTGTCGATCGCAGCGCATTTGCGGCAGCGCCGGATTGCCTTCCGTATTTTTGGCGTCCCGATGCAGAATTGGCGGGGCGCAATGCCCAAGGGCATGTTTCTAAAGTCCGACGGTGCTGGCTCCAGTTTTTCCGATCCCGCTCGTGCCCTGACGCTGGCGCATCATTGCGCCGTTGCAGGCCTGTCTTACCGAGATCAGGGAATGCCGATTCCACTTGACACCTTCGTGGATTACGGACTTGCTTTTCAACGAACGCTGGTGCCCGAAGTAGAAGAATGCTCGGTGGTGGCACTTGCCCAGAAGCTGGGAGCATTCGAACTCCGGCTAGATACCGGAGAGCAGGTCACGGCGCAGCGAGTCATTGTCGCGGTGGGTACGACCTACTTCGGCCGCATGCCCGGCCCGTTGACGAGCTTGCCGCGGGAACTTGTCTCCCACTGCCGCGACCATGCCGACCTCGCCAGGTTTGCGGGTCGGGACGTCGTTGTCATCGGCGGCGGGCAGTCCGCTCTTGAGACGGCGGCCTTGCTTAACGAGCAAGGTGCAAGCGTTCGCGTGCTGGTGCGCGCAGATTCCGTAGCGTGGAATCCGCCTCCATGCGAACCGACGGGCCTCGCGCAGTGGTCACAACCACGATCGGCATTAGGTCGGGGTTGGAAAATGTCGTTTTATTGTCACGGACAAAGCGTGTTCCAGTACTTCCCTCAGAAGTTCCGAGCTAAAGTCGTCCGGCGTGCCCTCGGCCCGGCCGGGGCCTGGTGGCTGAAGGATCGCATCGTCGGAAAATTTCCCGTGCTGTGCCGCCATAATGTGCAAGGGGCTCGGGAGGCCGGCGGGCGAGTCTGCTTATCCGTGGCTGCCGGGGATGGTCAGAAAACTGAAATCTTCGCGGATCACATTATCGCGGCAACCGGATACAAGGTCGATATCGGTGCGTTGCCATTCCTGGATGCTGGTTTGCAGCAAAAGCTACGGCGCGAAGGTACAGTGCCCGTGCTGTCGCCTAACTTCGAGTCATCGGTGCCGGGGCTGTATTTCACCGGACTTGTTTCCGCGAACCAGTTTGGACCCTCGATGCGCTTCGTCGTCGGCGCAGACTACTCGGCACGGAGAATCGCGAACGCCATGAGGGCACGAGCTAGCTTCCCGGTTGCGGCGAGGAGAAGGCAGTGGCTCAGCTCAGTTCCCCACGATTAGAGCCGATGGGATCAACAGCAATGGGTCCGGAATTCGCAGGCCATTTCGACACGTCCGTCGCAGCCCTCGTATTGAACTTCGGCGCGTACCCGTTGCACCAAAGTAGTCTGGGCATTATTCGCAGCCTGGGGCGAGTGCGTATTCCAGTCTTTGCGGTCCAGCGAAGTTCGTGTATTCCCTCTGGAGTCTCTCGATACCTCGCAGGGAAGTTTTTGTGGCGGACCGACGCTCAAGACAGTGAGCGGTTCCTGAAGGGCATGTCAAGGATTGGCAAGATCCTCGATCACCCGACGATTCTTGTGCCCGCCGACGATCTCTCCGCCATTCTGATCGCCGAACACGCGGACGACTTAGCTTCAAATTTTATTTTTGCGCGGCCTCCGGCAACCCTGCCTCGGACGCTTGCTAACAAGCGTTGTCTATACGAACTATGTCTTCGGCTTGGAATCGCTTGCCCGGACACGGTTTTCCCCCATTCGCGCAAGGAGGTGCTCGATTTCAGCGCGCACATGCAGTTCCCGGTTGTCGTCAAAGCAACCGAGCCGTGGTTACTTCCAAGAAGCATAAAAAGCACTGCCATCGTTTCCAGCCGGCAGGAACTCGCACACTACTACGATAATTTTTCGCGGCAAGCGCCGACTACCACCTTGATGATTCAGAAGATGATCCCTGTCAGTAGCTCGGAAGACTGGTTTGTCCATGGATACTGCGACGATCGGTCGAACCCGGTCGCCATCTTCACCGGCGTTAAACTGCGATCCTATCCAATGTTTGCGGGACCCACGACGTTGGGCCGCTCGGTTCGCAACGATGCACTACAGCAGCAGGCGATCAAACTCTTCTCGGCCATTGGCTATTGCGGCATCATGGACCTTGACTACCGGCTTGATAAGCGTGATGGAAGTTATAACCTGCTCGACTTCAACCCGCGCATCGGGGCGCAGTTCAGGCTGTTCGAAGACCGTTGCGGGATCGATGTCGTGCGGGCGCTTCACCTGGGTCTCACCGGACGAGCTGTGCGCAGCGGGCCACAGATCGAGGGACGAACCTTCATCGTGGAAATCCAGGACCTGCTTGCGAGTTTTGCCTACTACCGAAGTGGTGATCTGAGGATGAAAGAGTGGTTGCTCTCACTGCGAGGCATCGCCGAAGGCGCCTGGTTCGCTGCCGATGATCTTTTCCCCTTTCTGCTTATGTGTCTGTGGATGCCATTTCGCACTGCCTCCCGCATGCTTCGTCTAAGCCGGAACCGGACAAGGGAAGAAGCGCAACCCCGCCTGCTTTCGAAACGACTGGCTCCGGGCTGGAACCAGGCAAGAACACCCGAACCACCAAGAATGTGACGGGAAACGAAATCCAGTTCCTCGGTCATTTCCCCTGCACGCCATGATGCCAGGAACCCCTGCCGACTCCCCATTACTAATTTCATGATGTCGGGACCGCAGCATCCGGCCGCGCGGGACAAATGCCTCGGGCAGGAGTGAGCTTTCGCTCTCATCCTGCCGGATCGTTCAAATTTTCTCACTTAGCCTTCAGCCTACTCAAACGATTCGTTCACCGTGATGCGCGTCGTGCTGATCACACCGACGATGTACGCGACTTGGTGCGTTGCTTTTTCATGGGAACAGTCTCTCCGATCTCCGAAGGACCTGCTCATCCCATTTTCCCAGTACTGATCGTGAACGAGTCCGGTTCCGCATTGGCGACCACCAGCCAATATGTTCATGCTCTTGCATACGAAACCACCGCGCCATCACTTAAGAACGAGGCCGGCTGGCCAGTTCACAGATGAGATCGGAAATCGTCGCGGCTGGGCGTTCACCCAAAACAATAGTGTAATGCGTTGTGCCGGGAAATTTCCGGTCCTCGATATGGGGGAGGTAGGCCTGGAATTGTGTCGCGAGCGGATCCGGGAACAGCGGCGGCTGGCCTGGGATGAAACCATTCTCGGCGCGGAGTAACAGCGTCGGCACACGAATGAGCTTCAGGCGTTCGTTGATTGCCTCCGGCTGAAATGCTTCCCGCAGATCGGCAAGCACTGCCGCCTCCGATGCTTTTGGCTGGACAGGTGAATCACCACCAACTTCATAATCCAGAAAAGCTTCCACCCACGGATTCCACTCCCCGGCGGGGAAATGCGGTTGGGTTCGCCAGAAATCCCTATAGGCTTGGCGTGAAGGATAGGTGTCGCGCAATTGCGTGATACGTAGCGCAAGCGCGGCCGCCACGCCCGCGCCCGACGCATCCGCAATCGGCGTATTCGGCACAAGCCCGCCGTCGATGAGCACGAGACCGGAAACCAGGCTTGGCTCCTGCGCCGCGAGCGCAGTCGCCACGAAAGCACCCATAGAATGACCCACGACTATGCTTGGGCCGAGCCCCATAGCGCGCATGGCTGCGGCAACATCGTGCGCGTGCTGGACAAAACCGTAGGGACCCTTGGGTTTGTCGGAATCGCCGCGCCCTCGTAGATCGAGCCCGAAGAGCGCGCATCGGCCGGCCAGACGCTCGGCAATGCCGACGAAATTCATGTGCGACGCAGTCAGGCCGTGCAGCGCAATCACTGGCGCGCCGCGGCCGGGCCAGTAACCGAAGGCAAGTTCCACGCCATCCCCTGACACACGGCCCTGGGCTGGACGACTTACTTTGATAAAGCCTTCCGAATTCTTCATCTGTAGAAGCGTAACTTGAGAGCGACCCGAATCATTCGCAGCTCGCCGTCAGAAGCTGTACTTCAGGGCAAACTGGATAATGCGCGGCCCCGCGTTGGTTGCCGAAATGGTGGCGAGAGTTCCCGGGACAAACCCGTTGTTATTCGGCTGCGCGAAATTCACCAGGTTGAAAATATTAAAGAGCTCCGCCCTAAACTCAATCCTGGACTTTTCCGTTAATGAGAAAAACTTGACCACGCCGAAGTCCACATTCCTCTGGCCCGGACCGCGCAAGAAGTTGCGAGAAGACGTGCCGAACGGCAGCTGATTTGTGTTACAAGAGAAGGCCGCCGGATTGAAATAATCGTTCAACCGCGACACGGTGGATCCGGAAGAGGTTACGACCGGCACTCCCGGGACGAGATCGGCGTAGTTGTTGTAGCTGGAACCGTCAGAACAGATCACTGAATAAGGCAGACCACTTTGCAAGGTAACGATTCCGGTGGTTTCCCAATCGTTCTCCAGGGCTTTTCCGAAATGCGAATCCCCGTGATAAAGCTTCGGCAAATCGTACACCCCGCTGAAGACGAAGCGGTGCTTCCGGTCGAAGTCCGACGATCCAACCTGCGTTGCCAGATCTTGCTGGTTGCCGGGAAGCGGCGCGATCTCGCTCTCCGCCCCAACGTTGTTGTTCGCGGAAGCGTCGTCAATGGAATGGGAGAAGGTGTACGAAGCCAGGAACTGCAAGCCATGGCCGAAACGCTTGGTTAAACTGGCCTGCAAGGCGTTGTACTCTGAAGCTGCCTCGGTCTGGACCTGGTCGGCGCCAAAAAGCTGCTTATTGGTGGAGAAGCCGTCGATAGTGTATGGGGCGGTGGAGGATTGAGTGCCCTGGTTCAAATTGTAAAGGTCGAGGAGATGATTGCCTCGGTTCCCGACGTAGCCGATATCCATCAGCCATGTATTCCCGGGCGACCATTGCACGTCCAGATTGTAGTCAAACGTGTAAGGCGTGGACATGTGGGGCGCGGGAAAGAATCCGTTGATCGGGTTCTGCTCCAGGGGAATAAGCCCGTCGATCAGGAGCGGGATTGGAGAAGGCGCCTGCGCGGGAAGCGGAAAGCTGTACCCGGTGAGGTTAGGGAACGGATTGGAAAAGAATCCCGCAGTGAACAAACCCGTCCCGATGGTGTCATAGGGGTAAGTAAATACCTGGAGGTTAGCAAAGCGGTCGGAGAAGCGATCGTAGTACATGCCAAACCCTCCGCGTATGACGACGTTATTCTTGTCCGTAGGACTGAACGAGAAGCCGACACGAGGAGAGACATTGAGCTTGCTGGGATTGAGTTGCTGTCCTGGCGCACCTAATGTGAAGACGTTCGTGCACGGAACAGCTACTGTGCACGCTGGGTTCGGCGGAAACGCTGCCGGGTTGAACTCGGAAAAGCGTCCACGGATTTCGCTGTATCCGCCAAAATGATCGATTCGTAATCCAGCGTTCAGTGTCAGATGCGAAGTTGCGTGGATGTCGTCCTGAACGAACCAGCCGCCGTCGCTGGCGCGGAAGCCGCGATCGGGGACGCCGGCGCCCAGCAGCGAGACGTCAACGCTGGTCGGGGAACCGCCGGCCAGGAAATCCTGAAAATCGTTGAAGACGATCTCACCGCGCGAGAAGGAGTGAAAATAGAAATCAATGTCATAACGTCGGAACTGTCCGCCGACCCGAATAGAATGGCGCCCTGCCGTGTAGGACAACGTGTCCTGCGCCTGCCAGGTCTGGGTTACAGACTTCTCGTCCGCGAGCGGCGAAGATCCAATCGTAAAAAGCCCTGTGACTTCGATCGTAGCCATTCCCGGGTACTGGGCAGCAAAGGGGTTGGTAATGCCGAACTGCGCATTGGTAAAGGGTTCGGCGGGAGTGGAGATGGCGCGAATGCGGCTGAAGCCGAAGCGGGCTTCATTGACCAGATGTGAGTTGAACACGTGAATATCGGAAAGGCTGAGGATGCGATTGTGGAAGCTGAGGCCGCCTCCGTAGCCCGGCACCTCGAACGGGTTGGCTCCGAGGAAGCCGAAAATGGCTTGTTGTTCCGGATCGTTTGAGAAAAAGAATTTGCCGCTCAGTTTGTTGTTAGCGGTGATTTGCTGATCGATGTTGAAGTTGAACTGATCTTCCGTAAAGCGCGAAACTCCGCTGATCGGACTGACCACTGGGACCGTTGAACCGGCCAGCGGCGTAGAGGCGCTGGGGATCGCGAACTGCCCATTGGGAAGCGTTGCCTGCAAGATTCCCAGGCTGACCGGACTTAGCGCGACGCTATAGTCATTGAGCGCCATATTGGTGAGTGTCGTGGTGCTGCGATCATTGGTCAGATCCTGCGGAATCAGAGGCGATCCCAGGCTGTAGGTGGGCGATGTTCCGTTGCGCTCGCGCGTCCCTTGATAGGAGAGAAAAAAGAAAGTCTTGTTTGCCATGATGGGGCCGCCCAGGGTGGCGCCAAACTGGTTGCGCTTCAGTTCGGGACGAGGTTGACCCGCCCGATTCAAGAAAAAATCGTTGGCATTCAAGGCGTCGTTGCGAAAATATTCATACGCATTGCCATGAAAATTGTTGCTGCCGGACTTGGTGACGACCGCGACGTTGCCGCCGCTGTTGCGTCCCTGACTGGCGTCATACATTGCCGTTTGCACGATGAATTCTTCGATGGCATCGGGCGCCGGCACCGACAGGCTCGGAGTTGAATTCGTCCCCGGGCTGTTCACTTCCGTGCCATCGATAATCACGTTGTTACTGGTGCTTCGCTGGCCGTTTACGTTGATGTCGGCGTCACCGCGTCCCAACTCGGCGTTGTTAGGCAGGCTGCTGATGGCGCCAGGCGACAGGGCGAGCAACTGGGTGTAGTTCCGCGTGGGCAGCGGAAGCTGGTTGATCTGGGTTTCCCGATGACTCGGCCGGTGGTGGCGTTCTCCTCGACGACCGCAGGCTGATCGTTGACGGTTACGGTTTCGGTTGACCCCGCCACCGTCAAGCGCACATTGGCCGGAGTGGTTTCCGTGATGCGAACCTGCACCGCGCTCACCGAGGCGGACTTAAAGCCAGACGCTTCGACTTGCAGTGTGTAGGCTCCGGGGTCGATCAGAGGGAAACGGTAGCGTCCGTTCGCATCGCTTTTTACCTCACGGACGGCGCCAGAAGAACTGGTAAGCGTCACCTTCGCGCCCGCGACTACCGATCCCTGTTGGTCGAGCACCTGACCGACGATTTCGCCAGTAGTCGGCGATTGTGCTAACACCAGACCGCTAAACAGGAGAAAACCTACTAGAGTGAAAAGTGAAATCGCATTCCGCAGTCGCATACCACGCTCCTTAATCTCAGTTGCATGTTCCATCCGCTAACTTCGTCGGCGCGATACCACGCGTCCTCCCGTATAGAGAAGAACAAGTTGATCGATGGCTTCGTCGTCGCTCATGCCTAAATGCCGTTTTGCCCCGAAAAGTTCCTCAGTCAGGAAGTAAGTAAAAAAATGCAAATAGATAGTCGTGTAAGCGAGCGATGGATCCACGCCGGGCGGGAATGCGACCTTCGACCCACGAATCACCGCGTTCGCATAGGTGCGGAGTCCGCCTGCAATTTCACGAAAGCTATGAATGAAGTGTTTGTGCCGAAACTCAACCACATCGATGTACATCAGGCGCCAGTAGTCGAGATTTTCCGAGACCACTCGGCCGATCGCTTTCGCCAGTTTTCGCAGTGAATCCGGATCGAGCGATGCCATCAGTGGAATCAGTTCCTTCTGGCGGATGGCCTCCATATTGCGGGCCAGGTGATTGGACAAGTCGATAAAAATGTCCTCCTTAGTGTCGTAGTAGATGTAAAGCTTGCCCATCGAAACGCCGGCCTTCTGGGCAATTTCCCGAACCGTAGTGCCGTGGAATCCTCTTCGAGTAAAGAGGTAGAGAGCCGCACGCTCGATCTTGAGCTTATTTTTTTCGACGGTTCCATGCAGCAACTTGGGCATTTATTTCACAATCGATGTCGGTGTATGTTATATCAAAGCGAGCGCTCGCTCTCTATAACGAGCCATACAGCTTTTACTCTGGTTCGAGGTATTATGTCAAGAGACTTTTCCGCGGGCGCAAGGGTCAAGACCTAAGGAGGCATTCTGTGAAGGGAAAGGTGGCCGTCGTTACGGGTGCTGCCAGCGGGATCGGGTACGCGATCGCAAAGTCCTTCGCCCAGGCTGGCGCCAACTGTGTGATCGCCGACATCGACCCGAGTGCGGGTGAACGCGCCCGCGCCGAACTTGAGGCGGTCGGCCCGGCGTGCCACTTTGTCGCCACCAATGTTTCCGACGCCGCGCAAGTTCGCCGGCTGACGGATACGGCGGTCGAGAAATTCGGGCGCCTTGACATTCTGGTGAATAACGCCGG
>PMHI01000224.1:0-3856 GCA_003156615.1 Acidobacteriaceae bacterium
CCTCCCGCCAGCAGGCCGATGATTACTGCCGAAGTCGGAGACACAAAGGCGCACGGCGCCGTGATCGCGACTAATCCCGCCAGCATTCCGTTACAGGCCATGGTGATATCGGGTTTGCCGAACAGGAAATACCACAGAAGCATCGCTGCCGCGGATCCTGCCACAGCAGCCAGATTGGTGTTCACCGCGACTACAGAGATGCGCAGATCGGTCGCACCCAGAGTGGAGCCGGGGTTGAATCCCATCCATCCAAAGAGCAGGATGAAGGTCCCAGACACGACATAGACAATGTTGTGTGCGGGAAAGACGCGAATCTTTCCTCCTGGACCATATTTACCCCGACGCGGACCCAAAATAATCGCCAGCGCCATGGCGCAGAAGCCGCCCACGGCGTGCACGACCGTCGATCCCGCGAAGTCTACGTAACCGTGGCCCAGATTCAATGTGGAGCCGACTTGCGACAGCCATCCTCCGCCCCAGGTCCAGCAACCGGAGATCGGATAAAGGATCGCGCCAATGAAGAGTTCGCAAAGCAAGAATGCCCAGAAGGTGATCCGCTCGCAGACGGCGCCGACGATGATGTAGCCGGCGGTCTCCATAAACACGACTTCGAACAAAGTTAAACAGTTGCTGGCGCTGTCATAGGCCGGACCGACAAGAAAGAATCCCTTCCCGCCGATGAAACCCCATTGCCCGCTGCCGACGAGAAAGTGGTTGAGCGTCGGAATGCCGCCCAGGTTGGTGGGCGCGGCATTGATGGCGACGGCGCCAAACTGGAAGGCATATCCGACGGCGTAATAGGCGAGGAAAGCAAACACGTAAGCCGCGAAATTCAGCATCATCAAGTGGGCGGCATTTTTCTTTCGCACCAGCCCGCAGGTGAGCAGGGCAAAACCGGCTTGCATGAACAGGACGAGGTAGCCCGTATTCAATGTCCAGGCAAAATTTGTCGCCACGCGAACGTGACCGACATCGTCGGCCAGCTTTACGGCGAGCGGCTCTTTCGCCGACTGAGCCTGATAGTCGTCGAACGCTTTCTTGTTCGCCGCATAGTCCGGAGCCGATTTGTCGGTTGGTTCGGCCACCACAAAGGGATTGCCGGCAGCGTCCACTGCGCTAGTCTTGTCCCCGGTGGCGGTGCCGGATGGATCGGGCTTGGGCCCATCGTCGGCAAAGCAGCGTGCCGATAGCCCTGCCAACAGTCCGGCAGCAAGAAGGATGGCAGCGCCAGCCGACACGGTGGCAGACAATTTCGCTGATAATGTCGTTGAGAATAACGACAAGCGCAGGAAGCGCCTGTGCCCTGGTTTTATCATGTCTGGTTGCTCCTGTTTATAAAGGGTGGGCAATTCTCTGCGGGTCGTGCGGGTGCTCGAACAGCAAATACCGATACTACGCGACTACATCTCACACGACGCGTCAGACAGCGCCGATGACCGTGAGCGGAGTCCTCCATCAGTCTTGGTGGCCCGAGAATCGGACTCAAACGTACCGCCGACGATAAAGGCAGGCATCGAATGAGTCCAATTCATATTTCTTATGGGGCCTATCAGGCTCGTCAATAAGACCCGGGGCCGGGCCGAACCGGCCTCTCTCGAACGCGGCGGGGCGCGAAAGGTTCTACCCGGCCAGCACCGCTACGCGTGCAGCTCCATAGAGTCCGGCATCGCCTCCCAGCAGGGCGCGGGTGATGATGGTTTTTCGTTCGCTGCGGCTTTCGGTCTGCGCCGCGGCGCCTTCCTGTTTTCCTAAAGAATCGCTGCTCAGCGGATCGGCGGGGGCGGTTGCCGCATAGACCACCGAGCGCTCCCGCAACTCCTCGAACATGTTGGGTGCATAAGCATCCCAGGCGCTCGAAACGCCTCCGCCGATGACGAACATATCGAGATTCAAAACGTTGATCAGGTCGGCGAGCAAGATGCCCAGGTAGCGCCCGAAACTGCGGAAGATGCGCCGGGCATGCTCGTCCCCCTGGATGGCGAGATTGTAGACTGACTTCGCGCCGAATTCAGCGTCGGACGAAGCCGCCCTGGCCAGCGATGGCGCCGCACCACTGGCGATCGCTTCGCGGGCCATGCGAACAATCGCGCTGGCGGATGCATATTGCTCGGCGCATCCGTGGTTGCCGCAGCCGCAGGGACGGCCTTCCGGTTCGACGGTGAGGTGGCCGAACTCGCCCGCCATGCCATTCATGCCATGCCAGATTCTTCCTCCGAGTACGATGCCGCCGCCGATTCCAGTGCCCAGCGTAACCACCGCCACGTTCGGAACGCCGCAGGCAGCGCCCAGCCACTGCTCGCCCAGCGCGGCAACATTGGCGTCGTTTTCGAGGACGACGCGGACGTCTTTATTCGAACTGCGCAGCCGGCGCTCGATCTCCGCGCGCACGGGATAGTCTTCCCATCCCGGCAGGTTCGCCGACTTCCGCAGCGTTCCGGTCTGCATGTCGATGATGCCGGGGACTCCGATGCCAGCGCCAAGGAATTTTCCCGTCTCCTTGTATTTGACGGAGAGATGCTGAATTGCATCGCACATTTCGTTGATCACGTGGTCGCTGCCGAAAGCGACTTTGGTCCCAAGAGTCACTTTCTCGAGGAGCTGTCCCTCACCGCTCAGGGCTGCAATGCGCAGGTTGGTACCGCCAAGGTCGACTCCGACGGAAAAATCAGGCATGGATCAGAAGGTTATCAGAACTGCGGCGGACGTGTTCATTCTTGATTGATGATGGATGATCGATGATCGAGAAGCTCAGCCGGGAGGGTTTTCAATCAACCATCAGAGGTCAGGAATCGACAATTGCCACATCACCTCTGGCACTTCGGACAATAGTGGCTGCTCCGTCCGGCGATCACGATGCGCTTAATGGGCGTCTTGCAGACGAGACAGGGCTCGCCTTCGCGGCCGTAGACGCGGTGCTCCAATTGAAAGAAGCCTGCTTCGCCGTCGGCGTCAACGTAGTCCGAGATGGAGGAGCCGCCCAGAGCAATCGCCTCCTCGAGAACTTCTTTCACTGACGCAAGGAGCTTGGCTAGTTGGTCGCGAGTAATGTTGGAGGCGCGGCGGCGGGGGCGAATTCCGGCGCGGAACAGGGACTCATCCGCATAAATGTTGCCCACGCCGCGCAGCAGNNGGCTCAATGCCCCCCGCGTCGAAGCCGCCGACGCGGGCAACGCTCAGCCGTCCGAAGCGGCGGGGATCGACAAAGCGCAGTTCCATGCCCGAGGCCAGTTTCAGAATCGCATGCGTGTGCTTGAGCACTTCTGCCTGCGGTTCGCAGACCTGCAAGCGGCCAGTCATGCCCAGGTGGACGATCCACTGTGCGGTTTGGGTGCGAGCAGCTTCGGTCGGGCCGACACCCTGATGTTCCAGATCGAAGACGATGTGCTTTCCCATGCGCCGCACTCCGGCGATGCGACTATGCTCGAGCGTAGCGGCGATTTCCCGCGCCGAAGACTTCAGCGGCTCCCGCTTTCGGCCCAGCCAGATCGATTCAATCACATCGCCGGAGACGCGCCTGGCCAGTCCGCGGGCAATGGTTTCAACTTCGGGGAGTTCCGGCATGACTCAACAGTGTACAAGGGCATTGTGTAAGGCGGGTGGGGTGTGGCGGCAATCCTCGGGGATTTTGAAGTAGCGCGGCGGGCTAATCCTTCAACGGTACGACCGTCTCGCCGTCGCGGCAGAAGGTGGCTACTTTTTGCAGATCCCCGTTGGCCTGGGGTAGGGTCATCACCGGCCCGTAGCAGTAAACCGCATGGCCGTTAGCGGCAAAGTACCAGCGTCCGACCGTGGAGTGCTGCTCCAGGTGACCGGATGGCTGGCGCACTGGCTGTGCCGGCTTCGCCGCCGTCATACT
>PMHI01000224.1:3921-11100 GCA_003156615.1 Acidobacteriaceae bacterium
TGGGACGACGGAGCTTGCGCGCGGCTCTGGGCCTGTGACCGGGCCGTCTGCTGATCGCCGATGGCCTTGCCTTTCCCCATCCACAGCTCTGTGCTGTCGCGCGTCAAAACCTTAATCAGATTGCGCTGCGATTGGATGACCGAACCTTGTTCAACGATGAGCACGGTCATCAGCCCGTAGGAAAACAGGAACAGAATCGTGAGCACTGGGAGAAGGCCCCGCTTCTCCTTGGAAACCGCGACCGGAATCACTGATGTGGAACCGAATAGTGTAGTCAAGTGGCACCCCAGCCTCGCTTAACCAGCGCAGGCAATTAGGAGATTGCAGCTTGTCAGCCAATAGCAGACGTGGTTGTAAGATGTTGAATTCATTTATGTTAGTGGTCATTTGGGCAGTGCGACTTCGAGACCCTATGTGCAATTGAATGCACATATTGAGCAGGGGATCGTTGCCGAATGGATGGCGGTGGCGCCGGGGCTACTGCGGATAGGAATTTCGGCGCAGAAAGAATTCCGAAACGAGCCGGCAGTCTTACTTTCCGCCCAGCAAGAGTTTGGCGATGGTGGCCAACTGCATGTTGGAGGTTCCCTCGTAGATCTTGCCGATCTTGGCGTCGCGCCAGTATTTCTCGACCGGATAGTCTTTGGTGAAGCCGTAGCCGCCGTAGATCTCGACGGCCAGCGAAGTCACGCGCTCGGCTACCTGCGAGGCGAAGAGCTTGGTCATCGCCGCTTCCTTGACGAAGTTCACGCCTGCATCCTTCATCCGGGCCGCGTTGTAGACCATGAGGCGCGCCGCTTCAATCTCGGTCGCCATCTGCGCGATCTGAAATTGGATGCCTTGAAACTCCGCAATGGCCTTGCCAAATTGCTTGCGTTCGAGCGCATACTTCGCAGCAAATTCCCAAGCCCCCCGGGCCAGACCGATCATCTGCGCGCCAATGCCGATGCGGCCTTCGTTCAAGGTTTCGATCGCAATCTTGTAACCTTTGCCCGGCTCACCCAGAAGGTTTTCTTTGGGCACGCGGCAGTCTTCGAGAATCAGCTCGCAGGTCGAGGAGGCGCGAATGCCCAGCTTGTCTTCCTTCTTGCCTACGCTGAATCCGGGGAAGTCTTTCTCGACCAGGAACGCGGTGATGCCTTTGTATCCCGCGGCGGCATCGATGGTTGCGAACAGGACGAACAGTCCGGCTTCCTTGCCGTTGGTGATCCACAGCTTACGGCCGTCGAGCACGTAGTCGCTGCCCTTGAGTTGGGCGTGGGTCTGCAAGGCAAAGGCGTCCGAGCCGGAGCCGGCCTCGCTCAACGCGTAGGCGCCAACCGTTTCGGCGGCCATCTTCGGCAAATAGCGCTTTTTCTGTTCAGCATTACCCCACCGCAGCAAGGCATTGTTGACCAAAGTATTCTGCACATCCACCACCACGCCGGCGGATGCATCGACGCGCGATAATTCCTCTACCGCCAGGATCGCTTCAAAGAACTTGGCGCCGCCTCCACCGTATTGCTCCGGGATTTCGATCCCCATCAACCCGAGCTGAAAGAATTCGCGGATGAGATCTTTCTCGAAGATGCCCTTCTCATCCATCTCCTTCACCAGCGGACGAATCCGCTCGTCGGCAAACTGACGGATGTTGTCGCGAAAGAGAATCTCGTCTTCGGCGAGCGTGGTCAGCGGCGTGGGGACAGCAGATTGCAATGTGGTTTCGGGCATGCGAATACCTTCAAACAGAGAATGGCAAACCCTGAATTCTAGCACTCTCTGAGATCGTTGATCGTGGAAAGGGGCGTAAGGCTAGCCGCGGCGGGAATGCACCAACTTCAACCCATCCCCCTGCAGAATGCGCTGGATCTGATTCCGGGCATGCACTGACCATGGCCCGGTGGTATCGAGCTTGATGTAAGCCTGCCAGTGTTTCAGCGCCTTGCGCGGCTCGCGGATTTTTTCAAAGGCGAGGGCCAAGTTGTAATGCGCATCGGCGTAAGTGGGAGCGAGCTGAATCGCCATCTTGTAGGTCTGGATCGCCTCTTGCACCCGCCCCGTCTCGTCCAGAACGTTGCCCAGATCGAAATAGGCCAAGGCGTAACGGGGATCGGCCTCCAAGGCGGCGCGGTAGTGTTTTTCCGCCAAGGCGAAATCCTGCCGGTTGTAATAAAGCGTGCCCAGATTGATGTTCGCGGCCGCGTGCTCGGACTGAAACTCGAGTACTTTCTGGTAGGCAGCCAGCGCTTCAGTCTGCGTCGCCGGATCCTCTTCGAGCGCAATGCCGCGGGCAAACCAGGCGGCAGCATCGTCTTCGCAGGGACTGGAGTCTGAAGTGGGAATGGGGGTGCTGGTTACAACTTTTTCTCGAGCGGCGAAGTCCATCACAAACTGTCCCGCAATCGGCTCGAGCAGCCTGCCTTCATGACGGAACGCGACACGATGATTGTTGGTGGAGGAAGCTCCGGCATCGAGCAGAGGATTGCCCATGCCCGATGCCTGCTTTTGCATGGCTTCGAGCGATTGCCGGATCACCGCCGGCCGCACCCTCATTGCGCACAGGTCGCGAACCTTCTTGACCTTCAGAAGGTCGGAAAAAGAATAGGCCGGAGAGGCAGCAATCAGCCCCGCCCGCTCCCAGTTGGCCAACTGGCGCGGCGTGAGATGGAGAATTCTAAGTAAATCAACTCGACTGTACACGCCTCTACACAAGTCTTGCGCGGGTGCGACTGCGCAAGCGAGCCCCATCGTCATTATCCGTAACTTGCGGCTATAAACGCAACTCCAAATGCTTGTGGAAATCTGTGGAGAACCTGGTTGATTTACATGCAACAGAAATGGTGCGGTGCCCAGGCGCAAAGTCATTCCGAAAGAGCCTGCCCTGAGCGGAGCCAAAGGGAATCTCGGGCTTCGCCTACACCACGACTGCCGCCTGATACTCCTCGTACGTCCCCTTGAAGTCCGTAACCTTGTGGTCGCTCCCGAAGTGCCAAATGCGGGTTGCAACCTCGTCGATCAGGTCGTGATCGTGGGTAACGAGGAGCACAGTCCCCTGATAGCGCTGCAAAGAGATATTCAGTGCGTTGATCGCTTCGAGGTCGAGGTGGTTCGTGGGCTCATCGAGCACCAGCACGTTCGGTTTCTGCAGCATCAGTTTGCANNAAGAGCAGCCGCGCCGCCTCGCCACCGGAAAGAACGTTGGTGGATTTCGTGGCCTCCTCGCGGGCAAACAGCATCTGTCCCAGCAAGCCGCGAAGTTCTTCGCTCACCGCCGCCGGATTCCATTGATGCAGCCATTCCAGCACCGTCGTGCCGCCTTCGATCAGGCTGCGATGGTCTTGGGCAAAATACCCGATCGCCGCCTCGTGCCCCCAGATTACTTTTCCAGAATCGACGAACGGTCCATCATAGCCGCTGGTCTTGCGCAGTTCGGCTTCCGGCGTGGTCGGCGAATTTGCCAGCAGCGCATTCACCAGCGTAGTTTTCCCGGCCCCATTGCGCCCCATCAGCGCAATTCTTTCCCCGCGCGTGATGCTGGCGGTGAAGTCGCGGATGACCTGCTTGTCGCCGTAAGTCTTGCCGAGATGCTCGATTTCCAGAATGTGTTTGCCCGAGGGCCGCTTCTGCTCAAACTTGATGTAGGGCCGCTGGATGTTCGACTTCGCGAGCTCCGTCACCTGCAACCGCTCCACTTCCTTGCGGCGCGACTGCACCTGACTTGACCGCGTCCCAGCGGCGAATCGGGCGATGAATTCGTTCAACTGCGCAATCTTCTTTTCACGCTGCGCGTTCTGCGATTCGATCTGCGATCGAACCTGCGTCTTCGCCACCACCATGTCGTCATACGACCCGGTGTAAGTGATGATGGTTTCGTAATCGATGTCGGCAATGTGCGTGCAAATGCTGTTCAGGAAGTGCCGGTCGTGCGAGATCGCGATCACCACGCCGTCGTAGGCATTCAGAAATCCCTGCAGCCAGTGGATGGAATCCAAATCCAGGTTGTTGGTAGGCTCATCCAGCAGCAGCGCCTGCGGGTGTCCGAACAGCGCCTGCGCCAGCAGCACGCGGACCTTCTGTCCGCCCTGCAGTTCGCTCATCTTGCGCGCATGTACTTCGTCTGGAATGTCCAGACCTTGTAATAAGATCGCCGCATCGCTCTCCGCCGTGTATCCGTCCTCTTCGCCGACGATGCCTTCGAGTTCGCCCAGCTTCATGCCATCTTCGTCGGTCATTTCGTGCTTGGCATAAATCGCGTCGCGCTCCTGGATCGCCGCCCACAGGCGCTTGTTGCCCATGATGACCGTGTCGATCGCNNGTCCCCTTCTGGGGCTCCAGTTCGCCGCTCAGCAGCTTCATGAAAGTGGATTTGCCCGCGCCGTTGGGCCCGGTCAGGCCATAGCGCTTGCCCGACGTAAACGCCGTTGAGACCTCATCGAACAGTATTTTGGCGCCGTAGCGCATGGAGACATCACTGACTGAAAGCATGATTTCGAGTATCTCTTCTTCTGGGCTTCCGGGAGGCTTCTTCAGGAAGCCTTCTTCTGGACTGCGGGGAATTCCGCCAAAACGGTACGCAGCTGGAGTTTATAGAATATCACGCCGCAGCTTACCAGCTTGTCATCTCTGACATCTCTGACAGCCTCGACCACGGCCTAGTGTCCCCCGCTGAGCTCCCGCACAATCGCCCCGACAAACTGTTTGGCATCGCCGAAGAGCATGAGCGTGTTATCGAGGTAGTAGAGGGGATTGTCGATCCCGGCAAAGCCTGGGTTCATGCTGCGCTTGATCACCATGACGGTGTGGGCTTTATCGACATCGAGGATGGGCATGCCGTAGATGGGGCTGGAGGCGTCATTGCGTGCGGCCGGGTTGGTGACGTCGTTGGCGCCGATCACCAAGGCCACGTCGGTCTGCGGGAAGTCCCCGTTGATCTCATCCATTTCGATGAGGCGGTCGTAAGGAATGTCAGCTTCGGCCAGCAGCACGTTCATGTGGCCGGGCATGCGTCCGGCGACAGGATGGATGGCGAATCGAACTTCGACTCCCTTCTTGGTGAGGATGTCATAGAGTTCGCGGACCTTGTGCTGCGCCTGCGCCACCGCCATGCCGTAACCGGGAACGATGACCACTTTGTTGGCGGCTGCGAGAATCGCGGCCGCTTCCTCGGGCGTGGCGCTGTGCACCGGCCTGGCTTCCGCGTCGCCTGCGGCTGCGGCCTGCACTTGCCCGAAGGCTCCAAATAGAACGTTGGTGAACGACCGATTCATTGCCTTGGACATGATGACCGAAAGAATCAGTCCGGAAGATCCGTCGAGCGCGCCGGCAATGATCAGCAGCTTGTTCTCGAGGACGAAGCCCATGGCGGCTGCGGACAATCCGGCATAGCCGTTCAACAGCGAGATGACAGTCGGCATGTCGGCGCCGCCGATCGGGATCACCAGCAGCACGCCAAACAGCAGCGAAACGCCAACGATCAGCGGGAAGAGCTGCTTCGCCTCCGGATGCAGTACCAGATAAATCGCACTGACTACGGCGACGCCGAACAGCAGGAAGTTGACGAGATTCTGTCCTTTATAAGTGATAGGCCGCTGGGGCAGGATTTCCTGCAACTTTCCCGCCGCCATCAAGCTGCCGGTAAACGTCAGTCCTCCGAGAATCACTTCCATCGAGAGCACCGACATCCCGAACTTCGAACTGCTCTGCGTTCCCAGATAAAATTCCGCCGTGCCGACCAGGGTTACGCACAACGCGCCGAAAGCGTGGCTGAGGGCGGTCCTCTGCGGGACAGCGGTCATGTGCACCATGCCGAGCGGGATGCCGATGCCACTGCCCAGCACGAGCCCGACGGCGATCCACTTATAGTCGACAATGCCGTGGTGCAGAAGTGTGCCGGCGATGGCCAGCAACATACCGAATTCACCCGCCCAAATTCCGTGTCGGGCGGTCCTGGGCGAACTCATCCACTTCAGCGAGAGGATGAACAGGGCGCTGGCAATCAGGTAGATGGCTTCGATGACGTACTGGCTTCCGGCAAACTCGTTCATGGCTTACTCAATAAGATTTATTGAATATGATTTCGTTCCGCGACTTACTTCGTCGGACGGCTGCTCTTGAACATCTTGAGCATGCGGTCGGTAATAAAAAATCCGCCAACCACGTTGCTGGTGGCAGCGACAATGGCGATCGTGCCCAGCACCGTCGCAAACGTGCTCTTGCGCTCACCCACGAGCACAATCGCACCCACGACGGCAATGGCATCGAGTGCATTGGTTAGCGACATCAGCGGAGTGTGCAGCAGGGGGGAAACGTGGCGGATGACCTCGAAACCAATGAAGCAGGCCAGCATGAAAATGAACAGCGAATCGATCAATTTGTCGCCCATGTGTTTCTCCAGTTCTCGGTTCTCAGTTTTCGGGAAAACCGCTCCAGAACCCGAAGCTTCCAGAGTCCTGTGCCCTGAATTCATCCACCTGCCGCGACCAACGCCGGCAGTTTGAAAAACTCCCGCACCCTCGGGTTCACGATTTCCCCGCTACGCGTGACCATCGTCTCGCGGATAATCTCGTCCTGCCGATTGAGTTGCAGCTTGCCATCTTTCACCATATAAGTGAGAAACGTGGCCACATTGCGGGCGTACATCTGGCTGGCGTGGTAGGGGACGCTGCTGGCCAGATTAATGGCGCCGATAATCGTAACGCCATGCGCTCTCACCGTTTCCCCTGTGCGGGTCAGTTCGCAGTTCCCTCCGCGCTCGGAGGCAAGATCGACGATCACGGAGCCGAGCGCCATCCCCTTGACCATCTGCGCGGTGATCAGTACTGGCGACTTCTTGCCGGGAATCACGGCGGCGGTGATGACCACATCGCTCTCCGCGACTACGCGGGTGAGAAGTTCGCGTTGCCGGGCGTAGAAAGTTTCGTCCTGGGCAGTGCCGTAGCCGCGGGCATCCTGCGCATCCTTGGCCTCGATGGGCAACTCGACGAAGCGGCCGCCCAGGCTCTGCACCTGCTCTTTGGAGGCGGCACGCATGTCGTATGCCGACGCCACCGCGCCCAGCCTGCGCGCGGTCGAGATGGCTTGCAGTCCCGCTACTCCGGCGCCGATAACGAATATCCGAGCCGGCGTGATGGTGCCCGCAGCCGTCGTCATCATGGGGAAGATTCGGATGGATGTTTCCGCGGCCAGCAGCACCGCCTTGTA
>PMHI01000224.1:11107-12650 GCA_003156615.1 Acidobacteriaceae bacterium
AGAAACCCAACCAGCAATTGATCGCGACGCAGCCGGGGAAGGTCAGCCTTTCCGGTCATGTCATTCGAACCGTAACAAAGCACCTGCACGATAATGTCGGCGGCGCTGAATACGGCGCCGCGATCGGGAACAATCTTTGCGCCTTTCTCGACATAAACCGAATCAGGATAACCGGCCGGCTCGCCAGCGCCCGGCTCCACTACCACTTCAAGTCCGGCCTTGGCGAGGGTGGGGATGACGGAGGGAACGAGCGCAACCCGGCGCTCTCCCGGATAGCTTTCCTTCGGAACTCCAACAATCACGCGGTTGTCCTTTCCTCAGGGAAAATCATCGCTCTGAGCCTGCCGCTTCAGCGTTCCCGCAACGCTTCTGCGACGATCCCCTTCGTCCGCCCTAGCCAACTGCAAATACTACAGAGTCGGGCGTAGTTCCACAGTGACGCTCGTCACAGGGCAGTGAAAGCAGCGGCCGACGGACTCAAAACAGTACCAGAAAGGCGAGGCACTGAAAAGCCGCACGCCAGAGGACCAAAGGGCCGAAAACGGCTGGAACCGGCCATGGACTTTGCGACAGGATTTTGTTGACCAGTGGCCGGACCGAGCCAAGTGGACATCAGGGTTCCGGCAATCGACCGGACATTCCCCTGGTGAGGGAGTTGGGTAGCCGTGAAAACCGCATCGCTTGAGAGCCGGTCGTTTCTCGGAGTGCCACCGCGAGACAACCACCGGCTCTCGCCTTCAACAGCTATTGCGGGGGTGGTGGGGCCGGCTGGCCNNGCCGCCGTGACGGTTTTGCATCCATTGCTCATGCTTGGACTGCATTTCGTCCCACTTCTTCTGCTGAGTCGAATCGAGGAGCCCGCGGATCTGCGTGTCGGTACTGTTGCGAATCTCCATCATCTTGGCGTGGCGATCCTGCTGGGAAAGAGAGGTGTCTTGGTGCAGGCTCTCCATCTGGGAGTGTTCCGACTCAAGGGCATCCTTCACTTTCGTTTGCTGGTCGGAGCTGAGTTTGAGATGTTTGGTCAGTTCCCTGGTCCGCTCAGCAGGGTCGGGCGGGCCGTGATGCCGGCCACCGTTGTCCTGCGAGCTCGGGGGTTGCTGATCGTTGGACGGGCTATTCTGGGCTGTCGTGAAAGGCGCGGCAATGGCGATGAGGCCGGCCGCGACAAGAACGAGCAGGGACTGCTTGAGCATGGGGATCTCCTTTTCAAAACCTATTCCAATGTATGAATGGAATTATGAGCCGAGGGTTGCGCAAGAAAGCTGAATTGCGACAATCTTTGCAAAACTTTACGAAGAGTAGCTTCGATTCGGGAATCCGACGCCCCGCAGCCTGACTCCACTGGCTGGCCTGCGCTTGCCATTCCGTTAAGGCCAGACTGGTCGAACACATCCTGGTCGAAGGTGAGGTTTCCGGGTTGGCCGAACGGGACGCGAATTGAACGGGTTGTAGCTCTCGGCGCGGAGCTGTAGTTAGGGTGCCCGTGCTTCCAAAGGGCGCGTCGGGAAAGAAACAACCGGTCGCGCAACCACTTCGACGG
>PMHI01000224.1:12676-17554 GCA_003156615.1 Acidobacteriaceae bacterium
ACCTCTTCGCGGATGACTCGGATCGACTGCTGGTTTTTCATCGGGTGGGCCAACGGAGTGATTGCTTCCAGAGCCCCGCGGATTTGATGATTCCGAGCACAAATGAAGTTAAGCCTAGCGCTCCTCTGCTTGCGATTGCGGTAAACATCACCAACGAACTTAGTGGCGAGCCAGGCAAACACCAAACCGAACAAAGCCTCGATCGGAATGCGATCGGTCGCACCGTCAAACTCTGAAAACAAAAGTCGGTAGACCGCCTCCCCCATGCCAAACGATGCAAACAATACGGTTGCCCCGAACAAATAAACTTTTAAACGCTCCATTGGTTGAAAGCGTAGGGAGTCGTCGCTTCCGTCAGGTGTGGGCACAACTTCGATCCTCATGATTCCCCCAAAATGATCGGTCACCGTCTCCGGATTCTAGCCCGAACTACAGTACCGGTTTCTCTGAATGATAACTTGAAATTGCAACCGACGCGACCGCCATTTTTATTTTTTGTGGCCTCGAATCGAAATGCCCAGTGCGGCCCCTCGCCGTCCGATATGACGACGGTCAGGTGGACGTCTACGAAGAACAGCACAACGTTACTCTAAAGATAGAAGCCCCGGGCATCGACGACAAAGGCAAAAAAGATGTCCGTATCGAGAATAACCTTCGACCAACCCACCGCTCGAAAAGAAGAGTGCGCCCGTGGGTCGATTTTAGGCATGGTAAACCTCTTGCCCTGACGCCGCAGACCTGCGTATTGTTAAAAAGTGAAATTTCCGCGATGTAGTGGAATTCTGCTCCACTTCACTTCTCTGCCGGGCCGCTTCGGCATCGGCGATCTCGGCCCCTCCGCCTACGAATTCGCAGACTTCCTCTTCGCTGCGGGACAGAAGTTGTGGCAAGTGCTGCCATTGAATCCCACCGGATACGGCGATTCTCCGTACCAGTGCTTCTCCGCTTTTGCCGGCAACCCGCTGTTGCTGAGTCTTGAGCGCTTGCGTGATCAGGGTCTGCTCCAATCGTCAGATTTGAACCTGTCAGATTTGAACCTGGCTCAGTCGCCGACGTTTCCCGAAGACTTCGTCGATTACGGGGCGGTGATCAAATACAGGATGGCGACTTTACGCCGGGCCGCGCAGGTTTTCTTCGCGGACGGCTCCCACACCGATCATGCTGCGTTCGACCACTTTTGCGAAAGCGCCGGTTCATGGCTCGACGACTACGCGCTCTTCATGGCCTGCAAAGATGCGCACCAAGGAGCGATGTGGACTTTGTGGGACGCGCAGATTCGCAAGCGAGACGCGCGTGCCGTGAGCGAGTGGTCGAGGAAACTGGCGCCGGAACTGAAAGCCCACAAGTATTGGCAATTCGAATTCTTCCAGCAATGGCAGCATCTGAAGACTTATTGCCAGCAGCGCGGCATCCGTTTCATGGGTGACGTCCCGATCTATGTTGCGCACGACAGCGCGGACGTGTGGGCTCATCCCGATCTTTTCTACCTCGACGATCAGGGCCGCCCGACCGTGCTCTCCGGCGTGCCCCCGGATTATTTCAGCGCCACCGGACAGCTTTGGGGGAATCCGATTTATCGCTGGGACTTACTCGCCGCCAGCGGATACAAGTGGTGGATCGAGCGCTTCCGCGCTGCGCTCGCGCTTTTCGATATGGCGCGACTCGACCATTTCCGCGGCTTTGAATCTTACTGGGAGGTTCCCGCTGGCGCAACGACGGCCATTGACGGGCGCTGGGTCAAAGGGCCGGGGGAAGAGTTTCTGTCGGCAATGCAGAACGTATTCGGCGAACTTCCGATTGTGGCGGAGAACCTGGGCGTGATCACTCCGCCGGTGGAGAAACTGCGGCAGCAGTTCGGTCTGCCGGGCATGAGTCTTTTGCAATTCGCGTTCGGCAACGATCCGCAGGGCCCATCGTTTCGTCCGCACAATTACGGTCGCGACCTGGCGGCCTATACCGGCGGGCACGACAATGACACGACGGTGGGCTGGTGGCTGAGTTCAGGCGCCAGCGACAGCACGCGCACTGCGGAAGATGTGCGTAAAGAGCACGACTTCGCTCGTGCATATCTCAACTTACGCGACGATTCCGAGATCAACTGGGTCATGATCCGGGCGGTGCTGGCTTCGGTCGCCGATGTTGCGATTGTGCCGATGCAGGATGTCTTGGGTCTGGGGAGCGTGGCGCGCATGAATCTTCCCGGCACAGTCAGCGGGAACTGGAAATGGCGTTATCGTGCAGGCGCTTTGAGCGGCGAGTTGAGCGCGAGACTTCGATCCTTGGTCACCCTGTACGATCGGTAGGAACCATCCGCGAAGGGAGCAGTCGTCAGCGATCCCGGTGGCTGGGTGCCCGGTCCAGGTTGAATGCAAACCGATCCCCGGCCTGGTAGTCCGCGGGCGTCACGCGCACAGCAGGATTCTACGGTCGTCACTTCATATAAACTTGCGTATCGCCCTGATTTGCATGGAGTACTGAAATTGGTCCAGGAGGAAGCAGTTTGCCCCTAAACCGGGATGCGCTTTGGTACAAGGACGCAATCATCTATCAAGTCCACGTCCGCACCTTCCACGACAGCAACGGGGATGGCATCGGCGATTTTCAAGGGCTTGACGAGAAGCTCGACTACCTCCGGGACCTGGGGGTCAGCGCCATATGGCTCATGCCATTCTTTCCCTCGCCTCTGCGCGACGATGGCTACGACATCGCGGATTACAACTCGGTACATGCCAGCTACGGAACATTAGAGGATTTCCGGAAGTTTCTGGAGTCGGCCCACGAGCGAGGAATCCGGGTCATCATCGAAATGGTGTTGAATCACACATCCGATCAGCATCCGTGGTTTCACGAGTCGCGAAGTTCGCAGGACAATCCGCGCCGCGACTGGTACATCTGGAGCGATACTGACACCCGCTACCAGGGAACCCGCATCATTTTTCTTGACACCGAAAAGTCCAACTGGGCCTGGGATCCGATTTCGAAATCTTTCTACTGGCATCGCTTCTTTAGTCACCAGCCCGATCTCAACTACGACAATCCTGCCGTTCGGGAACAAATGTGGGAAGTGATGAAGTTCTGGCTGGAGATGGGGGTTGACGCCTTTCGGCTCGACGCCGTGCCGTACCTGGTGGAACGGGAGGGCACAAATTGTGAGAACTTGCCGGAGACCCACGCGGTACTGAAGGAGCTACGGCGAAAACTCGATGAACAATTCCCGGGCNNCTTCGCCCCTACTTCGCTGACGGAGATGAATTCCACATGGCGTTTCATTTTCCGTTGATGCCCAGGATGTTCATGGGGCTGAAGTTGGAAGACCGCAAGCCCATCACTGAAATCTTGCAGCAGACCCCGGAAATCCCATCCTCATGCCAGTGGTGCCTATTCCTGCGCAACCATGACGAGCTGACTCTCGAAATGGTAACCGACGTGGAACGCGACTACATGTACGACACCTACGCGGAAAGCAAGACGATGCGGCTGAACCTCGGGATTCGGAGGCGACTAGCTCCTTTGCTGGAGAACGACCGCCGGCGCATCGAGTTAATGAATGGGATGCTGATGTCGTTGCCGGGCACTCCTGTCATCTATTACGGCGATGAAATCGGAATGGGCGATAACATCAATCTAGGCGACCGCAACGGAGTAAGGACTCCGATGCAGTGGAACGGGGGAACGAACAGCGGCTTTTCTACCGCGGAACCAGAGCGGCTGTATGCCCCCCTTATCCAGGATCCGGTCTATGGTTTCCCGGCCGTGAACGCGTTGAGGCAAGAAGCGAGTGAACATTCGCTCCTCTGTTGGATGCGACGCATCATAGCGGTCCGCAGATCGACCGGGGTGTTTGGCAGGGGATCGATTGAGTTTCTCTATCCAGCCAATCACAGAATACTCGCCTATGTGCGGCAACTGGAAAACGAGACGGTCCTGATCGTCAACAATCTTTCGAGCACCGCGCAAGCAGTCGAACTGGATCTGCGGCGCTACAAGGGAAATATTCTGATCGAGATGTTTGGCAGGAATATTTTTCCACGTGTGGGGGACCTGCCCTATCTGCTGACGATGGGGCCCTACCAGTTTTTCTGGTTTCGGCTGCGACGAATCTAAGCGAATGTGGATCGTGAACACGAGGCCACAGGGACGCGCGTCCAGGCCGAAGGGGTCTTCTTGCGTGGATTTCTTAAGGTGACTCATTTGCAGACACCAACCACGATACTGATGAGCGTAAAGTAGAGTTTTATGCGTAAAAAGGTAATCCGAGTTCCGCAGACTGCCCCAACTCGGGACGAGGGTTGGCTGGACGTGAACCAAGCCGCTTCGGTCGAGGTCTCATCGGAAGACGAGAATTTTCCGATTGAATCTGCGCTGATGGGAGACGAGAAGCGAGGCTGGCGTGCGGCCGAGCCAGGAAGTCAGACGATACGGCTCATTTTCGACAGCCCGCAGAGGCTCAGTCGTATTTGGCTGGCATTTCAGGATAGCGAAGTTTCCCGCACACAGGAGTTCGTTTTGAGATGGTCTTCCCGGGTGGGACAACCTTTTCGGGAAATCGTGCGCCAGCAGTGGAATTTCAGCTCACCCGCAGGGGTCCGCGAGATCGAGGACTATGCTGTGGACCTGGTCGATGTCGGAGTGCTCGAATTGACCATTGTGCCCGACAAGAGCGGTGGTGCGGCTCNNGACGTACCGCACGCTGAGGCAGGGTGACATGGTTAGGCCGATGGCACTGGCAGATAATTGAACAGGTCCAGAAAAGGCGGTGCCATGCCCTGCGTGCGCAAGAGCACGCTAATCTGTGCCACGTGTCGCGCCTCATGAATCACGATGTTCCACAACAGGCCATCCACCATGAACCGCTTCCCCGGCCTGTCGTGCACCGTC
>PMHI01000356.1:0-5281 GCA_003156615.1 Acidobacteriaceae bacterium
AGACAGCCTAACAAAACCTACTCTCCTCCCCAGTCGAGGGATCGGAAATCTGTTTCCGTCAGTGCTAGGATGCTCAATCCATGAGCACTCCTTTGCTTCCCGATGCTTTGTGGAATCTGATTCAACCGCTGCTGCCGCCCTCACCGCATAGACCCATGGGAGGCAGACCTCGTTTGCAGGACCGTGCTTGTCTCACGGGAATTCTCTTCGTGCTCCGCAGCGGAATACCGTGGGAGATGCTGCCACAGGANNTGGCAACAGGCAGGCATCTGGCAACTGATCCACTTCTCTTTGCTGGACTGGCTGGCGCGCTTCGGGGAAATTGATTGGACGCGGGCCGTCGTCGACGGCAGTTCGATCCGGGCAGTTTTTGGGGGCTGCAGACGGGACCGAACCCTACTGATCGGGCCAAGCTGGGCAGCAAGCGCCACCTGATCTGCGACGGTCGCGGGGTTCCTCTCGCCATTCAACTCACTGGGGCCAACCGTAATGACTCGCAGCANNGCCATCCCAAGCTTGCAGGGAGCGCGAGGACGACCGCGCCATCGTCCTGACTGCGTATTAGGCGACCGTGGTTATGATGCTGAGTCGCGCTGGGTGGTCGAACGGACCTTCGCTTGGCTGAATCAATTCCGGCGACTGCGGGTGCGCCACGAAAAGCGGGCAGACATTCACGAGGCGTTCTTGTCCTTGGGGTGCGCTCTGATCTGCTGGCGCTTCCTGCGAGGTGATTGGGTGGCAGGTTGAAGTTAGATTGGCCTGCAATCCGTTGACTCGCCGCAGCCTTGGCGGCCCAACATGGTCCTGCACAGAGCGAGCTTTTTTCCCTGATCAGCCACACCATCTCCGATTAACCGCATCATCGAGAAACTTGGCGGCGGTATGAGCGTCGTCTACAAAGCTGAGGATGGGGAGCTCGGCCGGTTTGTTGCCTTCAAGTTGCCCGAAGACCTGGCGCGGAGAGACAGAGGAAAGAGAGCAGGAGATTTCCCTGCTCTCTTAATCGCGACTCAGACTACTTGACTTCTCGGGTTCTTACGACAGCAGCGATTGGTATATTCCAGTCGGTCATTGCGGCCCCATGAGCCCAACTCCGAATCGACCGAAGCGCAGTCGCTGCTGAAGCAGTTCCCGAGCATTTTCCGGGAGGNNTAGGGCTGCATGACAAGTCGCCGCCGCCCACTGCCGTGCTGTAGAGGTTGCCCCCCTCGTCCTGGAGCAGATCTGCGTTCGGATTCGCTCCGTCCGTACCCCCAGTAAAGGTGTAGAGGACGGTCTCTTTGCCTCTCGTATCCAGCTTGAACACCACCCCGCAACCCAAGCCGGAGCATCCGCTTAAGTCGCCCCCGATGGATGTAGTGCCGTAGAGGTTGCCCTCCCCGTCCCGGATCACACCAGCGAACGTCTCTGCTCCGTCCGCTCCTCCAGTGAAGCTGTAGAGCACGGTCTCTTTGCCTCCCCGATCCAGCTTGAACACCACCCCGCAACCCAAGCCGGAGCATCCGCTTAAGTCGCCCCCGTTTCCGCTCATGCCGTAAAGGTTGCCCTCGTTATCCCGAACTAGCCATCCGTCAGGAAATGGCCCCCCGTCCGCTCCGTGGAAGGTGTGCAGCACGGTGAATTTTCCGGTCTGGTCCAGCTTGAACACCGTTCCGCAGCCGAGGAACCCGGTAGTGTTCAGGACCACGTCGCCGCAAAATCCGCTTACGTCGCCGCCGTTCGATGCAGCGCCGTAAAGACTTCCCGCCTCGTCCCGAAGCAGGTCTCCGTATGGAGCGTACCCGTCCGCACCCCCGGTGAAGGTGTGGAGGACGGTCTCTTTGCCGGTTGCATCTACCTTAAACACCACTCCGCACCCTGGGGCGGGGAAGCCGGGGCAAACTCCACTTAGGTCGCCGCCCATGACGGTGGTGCCGTAAAGGTTGCCCGCCTCGTCCCGAACCAGACCCGAGGAAGCACCTAATCCGTCCGCACCCCCGGTGAAGGCATAGAGGACGGACTCTTTGCCGCTTGGATCCACCTTGAACACCACTCCGCATCCAGGATTGAAGGAGCATGCGCTTACGCTTATGTCGCCGCCGCCGTGGGTGGTGCCGTAGAGGTTGCCCGCCTCGTCCCGAACCAGACCCGTGGCAGGATAGGCTCCGTCCGCTCCTCCCGTGAAGCTGTAAAGGACGGTTTCTTTGCCGCTCCTATCCAGCTTGAACACCACTCCACAGCCGGATCCCCCGCATCCGCTGAGGTCGCCGCCGTTGAACGCGGTACCGTAGAGGTTGCCCGCCCGGTCGCGAATTACGTTGCCCTGGGGGAATTCCCCATCCGCGCCGGTAAACGTGTAGAGTGCGGTATAGCGTTGAAGGTGCTCTGCTTGCTGTTGTTGCTCTTCCTGCGCGACAACCCGAACCGGCATTGCCAGAAGAGCCAGCAATCCCAAAGATGAAATAGTAAGCAGCAATCTGGATTTCATATCGTCTCCTTTTTTGTGTATTTCAACCGCAGCGGTTAGCTGATTTTTGTGTTCTGCACGCGAGCCAGTAGTGAATTCAGGCAGATCAGTACCGAGCCATCGGCTGCCTGCGACCGATGGAGATTGCCCGAGTTGAGCCATTCCTCCAATGCAGGCCGGTCCAGGTTCGAGATGACTCCGGCGTTTTCCAGCGCGATCATCTCCCCGTCGGCTGCGCATAGCGGACACCATTCGCGTCTCGAATTCCGGCTTCGCAGGATCAACAAAGAATCGGTTTCGATCGTGATCTTCGTCTGCTTCGCCATAAGAGCCTGCTTTCTTAAACCGGCCGCGTGCTGAACCGAGTGCAGCTTGCCCGAGAGACACTGAAGAAGTCCTTACAAACGTTCTGAAAGTTTCTGATAGTTTCTCGCAAGCGGATAACAGCCAGAAAACAGGGCACTTCATAGAGTGTGGGTGAGCAGCGACTGAGCCGGTTGAGACTCAGAATCGTGCTAAAATGCGCTCCTCTAGCTTGGGGTAGGGTGCTCCCAATGTCCGCGAGCGAAAACCAGAGGGTTAAAGACGTCTACGAATTCGGGCCCTTTCGCGTCGATCCTGAAAGGGAAATTCTGCTGCGTGCCGGCGACCCTATCCCGCTGACGCCGAAGACGTTTCAAATCCTCCTTGTTCTGGTCCGCCACAGTAAAGAGGTAGTCACCAAAGACGACTTAATGAAAGCGGTTTGGCCGGACACTTTTGTGGAGGAGGCCAACCTCAGCCGCAACATCTTCATGCTGCGAAAGGCGCTGGGCTCGAGTCCCCAGGACCATCGCTATATCCTTACCGTGCCCGGCCGAGGGTATCGCCTGGCAGAGAATGTGCGCTTGGTGCCGGAGCACGAGCTCAGCATTGTCGCGGCGAGCCACTCCAAGGTGCAGGTGCAGGTCGCGGAAACGAAACCTTGGGGATGGATCGCAGTGGCTGGGATCCTGCTGCTTGTCGCCGCCGGCACAACGCAGTTTTTCCTGCACCGCACTACCGTTCTCAGTGAAAAAGACACAGTTGTGCTTGCCGATTTTGCCAATTCGACCGGCGAGTCGATTTTTGATGGGACGCTGCGGCAGGGTATGGCGGTGCAACTTGAGCAGTCGCCGTTTCTTAGCCTCATCTCCGAGCAGCGTATCCATCACATGCTCCGCCTGATGGGGCGGTCGGCAGACGCGCGGCTCACTCCCGAACTCGCTCGCGAAATCTGCGAGCGGACGGGAAGTGCTGCCGTGCTGGAGGGTTCGATTGCAATCCTCGGAAGCCAGTACGTACTAGGGTTACGCGCAAAGAGCTGCCGTACCGGGGACATTCTCGACGATGAGCTGGCACAAGCGGCGAGAAAAGAGGATGTTCTGAATGCTCTTAGTCAAATTGCCAGCAAATTCAGAAATCGCGTCGGCGAATCGCTATCCGCGATCCAACAGCACGACACTCCGCTCGCCGAGGCGACGACGGCATCGCTCGAAGCCCTGGAAGCTTATAGCACGGCCTGGAAGGTTCACTCCTCAAGTGGCGCGACGGCCGCGTTGCCCCTTTTCAGACGCGCTACCGAAATCGATCCCAACTTCGCCATGGCACACGCGGCGCTGGGGCGCATGTACGCCGATCTCGATGAGTCCGATCTCTCCGCCGAAAGCACCACCAGGGCCTGGCAGTTGCGAGATCGCGCGAGTGACCGGGAGAAGTTCTTTATCACTGCTGGCTACCAGACCCTGGTAACGGGAAACCTTGAAGAGGCGCAACAGACCTGCGAGGCCTGGGTGCAAACCTACCCTCGTGAGGCATTACCCCATACACAGTTGTCGGGCTATATCAACAAAGCTGCAGGTCGATTCGAAAAGGCGGCCGCCGAAGCCCGGAAAGCTATCGAGCTCGACCCGGATTTTGCCTTCGGGTATTTCAACGTTGCCGTCAACAATGTTTATCTTGATCGCCTGGGAGAAGCCGAGAACGCCCTGCGGCGCGCGGCGGGACGTGGGCTGGAAATGGATGAGTTTATCGGGCTGGACTACGATATCGCCTTCCTGAGAGGTGACGTGGGGGGAATGGAACGGGAAGCCGCTCGGGCTCGGGGAAGGTCCGGAGGGGAAAACTGGATCTCCAACAAAGAGGCGTTTGCGCTGGCATACTCGGGTCACCTGCAACGGGCAAGGAGCATCTCACGCCGCGCGGTGGATCAGGCTCGCCAGGCGGCGCAGAGGGAGAGGGCGGGTCTGTGGGAAGCAGGAGCGGCAGTGCGGGAGGCTTTCTTCGGGAACGCGTCTGAAGCAAGGAAGAGCGCGATGGCCGCACTTGAGCTTTCAAAGGATCGCGAGGTGGAGTACGGCGCTGCCTTTGCGCTGGCCCGCTCAGGGGATTTCTCCACTCAAGCACTCGCCAATGACCTGGAGAGGCAGTTTCCTGAGGATACGTCAATCCGATTCAGTTACCTGCCGGCGCTTCACGCACGCTTCGCACTGAATCATGGCGATGCCTCAAAGGCCATCGAACTGCTGCAGGTCGCCATTCCTCACGAACTTGGCGCCCCGCGCAGCAGCATACATGCGCTCTTTGGGGCGCTCTATCCCGTTTATGTGCGTGGCGAGGCTTATCTGGCCTTACACCAAGGAGCCGAAGCGGCCACGGAATTCCAGAAGATTCTCGATCACCGCGGGATCGTGGACAGCGATCCCATAGGCGCTCTGGCGCATCTCCAAATCGGCAGAGCCTATGTGTTGCAAGGCGACAGCACCAAAGCGAAAGCGGCGTATCAGGACTTCCTTACGCTATGGAAAGACGCCGACC
>PMHI01000356.1:5326-6038 GCA_003156615.1 Acidobacteriaceae bacterium
TTGGCCAGCGCCAGATTTGTTTCATCGCGCATCTTAGTCATTGTGATTGGTCGTTAGTCCTCCTGACTCTTGTGTTTTGCCGTTCGCAGAACAGCAGTGTGCGGAAATATATTCGAGATAATATTCTTTGGACAGGGGGACACTTTTCGGGGCCGACTTTTCCACTTGGAGAATGAGGAAGCGTCATGTGTCATGCCTTACCTCGGTCATCGGATGATACTGAGGCTAGTTGCCTCATCAATCGGAAGTCCGATCGGCGCCGCTTGGCGCAGTGTCAATCCGTCGCCGCGAGTTGCGACGTCGCGCTATTTCAACGGCGAAAAGTCCGTCGGACGCATGTACGTCGAATCTATTTTTTCCACCAGCTTGTTGGCCTGTTCGGATTTCATCACTTCTTCAAACCCCGGGTCGGCCATCAGTGCGTCCCAGTTCTTTTTCGCTTCGTCCTGGCTGGGATGGGCCAAGATATCGACGAATGTATAGTCGGCAGTACCCTCCGCTACCCAGTCGCCCACAACCTGCAGATTGTGCTTGGCCATCAGCTTTGAAGTCGTGTCGCGAAACCGTGACTCGAGCGCGGGCATTTTGCCCGGCAGGACGTGATAAACGCGAAGCTCGAAGACGCGACTGCTATTGGCCCTCACTTGGCTTATGTGCGCCAGGCGGGCAGTAATGAGCGATCCAGCGGCAAAGGAAACCAGAGCGACGGCCG
>PMHI01000757.1:0-5752 GCA_003156615.1 Acidobacteriaceae bacterium
ACCATCGTAGCTGCCGTGGGAAATGGGCGGCGCCACGAAATCGAGGCGCTGCAAGTGGCGCCCGGCGTGGACAATGTGGTCGCCATCGCCCAGCCTTTCAAGCTGGTGAGCCGGCAGGTTAAGCCGGAGCGAACGGTGGTGGACGTGGGCGGCGTCTTGATCGGCGGACCAGGGGTAGTGATCATTGCCGGACCTTGCTCGGTGGAATCGCGGGAGCAATTACTGAGCACAGCGCAGGCTGTAAAACGGGCCGGGGCCACCATGCTTCGGGGTGGGGCCTATAAGCCGCGGACTTCTCCCTACGACTTTCAGGGGCTGGGGCTAGAAGCGCTGAAGATTTTGCGTGAGGCGCGCGAAGAGTCAGGACTGCCGGTGGTAACGGAAGTGATGAGCACGGAGGATGTGGACATCATTTGTGAGCATGTGGACATGCTGCAGGTGGGCGCGCGCAACATGCAGAACTTCGCGCTGCTGCGGCGACTGGCAACCGTAAACATGCCGATACTATTGAAGCGCGGGCCGTCGGCGACGGTGAAGGAGTGGCTGCTGGCCGCTGAGTACTTGCTAGCGGGAGGAAACAGCCAGGTGGTGCTTTGCGAACGCGGCATAAAGACCTTCGAGACGGAAATGCGTAACACGTTCGATCTGGCGGCGGTGGCGCTGGCCCGCGATCTCTCTCATTTGCCGGTGATCGCCGATCCCTCACACGGGACTGGCAAACAAAGTCTGATTGCCGCAGTCTCACGGGCAGCCGTCGCGGTGGGGGCGGACGGATTGATCATTGAAGTGCATCCTTGCCCGGAGAGGGCCCTGTCGGATGGGGCGCAGTCGCTCGATTTCGCCGGATTCGACAAAGTGATGAAGGCCATCGCGGAGCCGCTGCGACGAGCTGCGGTTAGGACGCTGGCAGCGAGCCCCTAGAGGCCATAACAACCGAGACGAATATCCCGTATGGGTGTTGAGTGCACCGATTGCGGCTCTGCCCGTGAATCAGAATTAGAATCCGATTACAGTATCAAGCAGGCCTCATCGAAGGACAGGCGCGGGTTGCGTGAGTAAAGTTTCGTCGCGTCTCCGTAGCCTAAATTGCAGAGAAAGTTCGATTTCCACTCGCCCTCGGGGAAAAACTCGGCGTTGACTTTGGCGGCGTCGAATCCGGACATCGGGCCGCAATCGAGGCCAAGCGCGCGGGCGGCGAGAATGAAGTAAGCACCTTCGAGAGAGCTATTTCGGAAGGCTGTGGCTTCAATGAGGTCGGGGTTACCCTGGAACACCGAACGCATATCCTTTTGCGGAAAGAGCTTTGGTAGTTTCTCGTGGAACTTCGTATCCCAGGCAATGATGACGGTGACGGGAGCAGCCATGGTTTTTTCGACATTGCCGGGCGAAAGAGCGGGACGGAGACGCTCCTTGGCTTTGGGCGTGGTCAGGAAGACAAAGCGTGCGGGCGTAGTATTGGCACTCGTCGGACCCAGGGCGGCAAGTTCATAAGCCTGACGCAGCAACTCCGAGGAAACTGGTTGAGAAAGCCATACATTGTGGGTCCGCGCCTCGCGAAAGATTTGCTTGATGCAATCGTCGGAGACGGCGGTGCTTGGTGGCATGTCGAGGTTCCTCCTGAATCGGCGAGTACTTATTGGCAGATTGGATTATGCGGTAAGCCGGTTGGATGCAAAACTCTAGCCGGCCTTTGATCCGGCCTCATTCCCCTGGGACTGTAGACAAATCCTTGTCGCTTTGACGGCACATGCGAATCGTGGATTGAAATCGTTGGTTCAATCCCAACTCAGCGAAAAGAACCACCACAAACATTTTCCCACCGCGGGACTCTAATCACTGGATCGAGACGCTGGCCTCGAGCGGCAGATTGCGCGAGGAGTTGCCCACCAGCACCTCGCGCGTACCTTTAGCCTTTATCCACTGGTCATCCGCACTCGACCAGTACTGAAGACTTCTAGATGGGACATGAATCGTGACGGATTGGGACTGGCCGGCATCGAGGTGAACGCGATCAAAAGCGGCCAAGACGTGTACCGCGAAGTCGGCACCTGCGGGACGTTGGGTGGGCGCGCCCAGATAGACCTGAGGGACCTCATCGCCGGCGATGCTGCCGCTGTTTTTCAGCTGGAAGCTAACATCAAGACCGCCATCGCTGGCGAGCGTGGTCTTGAGTGCCGAATACACAAAAGTTGTGTAGGACAATCCGTATGCGAACGGAAAAAGGGGAACGATCTTCTGCTTGTCGAACCAGCGATAGCCAACGTTGACGCCTTCGCTGAATGTCGTTGCCCCGTTGACACCGCCGGATGAGCGTTCGGGATGCGCCGGATCAGTTGCCGCGTAGTCTTCAAGTCGCTTGCCCCAAGTGAACGGCAGACGCCCTGCGGGGCTGGTCTTGCCCAACAGAATGTTGGCGGTCGCCCACCCGCCCTCATCGCCCGGCCACCACATCTGAACGATGGCCTTGACTTTGTCCAGCCACGGCAATGCCACAGGCTGGCTTACGTTCAGAACAACGATGGTGTTGGGATTCACGGCGGCAATCTCTTCAATTAGTTTGTTCTGATCGCCGGGCAGTGCGAAGTCCGGTTTGCCGCGTGTCCAGGCAAAGATGACTACTGTCTTGGCGGATTTCGCGGCGGCGATGGCGGTTTCATGATTTGCTTTGCGCTGGTCGGGGGTCATCCAGGCCAGCCGAATTTGTTCCCTATCATTCGAGGTGTCGCCCTCGGTATCGATGGAAACGGTGTGCGCTCCGGCGGTGAGATCGACGGCGGCGCGCAGATTGTCCAGGCCATCGGTAGTGGGCAGCAGACCATCCTTGCCGCCAAGAACGGTGTCCCCGTGGACTCCACCGCGCATTCCGTTCGCACCCGCCACTCTCTTACCATCGATACTGACTTTTCCTGCAGCGCCCAGCAACTGCAGGTATATCCAATAAGAACCAGCAGAGGGCACCGTTAGTGTGCCGGTCCATCTCGTCTCGGTATTTGCCGGCAGTGGATTACCGCTCTTCCTGGTAAAGTCAAGAATCGGATCGATGTGGGTCGCGCCATTTTTGTCGGTGCGCAGCAGCCCAGCCTGGGCTTCATGGGACAGGGCGGCAGCCGGGATCGGCGTGCCCGTCATATCGTCGTCCACGGCGTAGGTGATTTTGGCGTCAGGAGCGAACTGTTTCAGAGCCTGATACGGTCCGAGTTGTCTCTCGGGGAATCCCACAGAGCGTTCGCCCGCAGTGCCGATGGCAACGACTTGTGCGGCCCCCGGTCCGATGATGGCCAGCGACGCCAGGCCAGACGGTTTGAGCGGCAAGATATTTCCTTCGTTCTTCAAGAGCACAGCCGCATCTTCGGCGGTTTTCTCGATGATGCGCGCATTGGCTTCAGTCGCGTGCGGGTGAATCTCGTGATCGGGTGGGTGATCCAGATAGCCGAACTTGTCCATTTCATACAGCACGCGCCCAGCGGCGTTGGTAATGGTCTCTTCCTTCAGTTCGCCCGATTGCCGAAGAGTCCAGAAATTTACGCGCGGATCTTTACTGGTGCCAAAGGATGAAGAATCAAACGGCTTCGGCGTCGGCTCCTCCGGCACCGAGCTGAAAAATCCCTCGAATACAGACGCGTCCGGCTTTTTGCCGGCAGGCGGTTCCGGCTTTTCCGTCGTGAAGAATGAAAAGATCAGTGATCCGAGCGGGCTGTCTTTGGGCGCGGGTCCTGGCATCTCCATGTCGAGGCCGTTGTTGATAAACGAAGGCGCATGCACGGCGCCCCAATCGGACGTGACGAATCCCTTGAATCCGGCCTCATGGCGCAGAATTTTGATCAGCGTATCCGGGTTGCCGCAGGCGTAGGTACCGTTCACCTTGTTGTAGGAACACATGATGGACGAGACGCCAGCATTCACAGCATCGATGAAGGGAGCAACGTAGATTTCGTGAAGCGTTTGCTGGTCGACCATGACGTTGCTGCCGTCGGTGTCATAGGCCACAAAGTGCTTGGCCTGCGACATGACTCCCTGTTTCTGAATGCCCCTAATCAGAGCCGCACCGATGGCGCCGGTTAACACCGGATCTTCTCCGTAGGTGTTATAGGCGCGCGCAAAACTGATATCGCGATCGATATTGATGAAGGGCTCCAGCACTACATCGATTCCCAGCGACTTTGCTTCGCGTGCGATGATTACCCCGTTATCTTCAGCGTCCTTCACGCTGAAGGTGGCGGCGAGGCCCATGGTGGCTGTCTCAGCCTGGGAGGGCACTCGCGTGAGCACGCCGGGAGGGCCATCGGACATTCGAATCGGAGGGATGCCGAGACGGGGAACTCCTGTGAGATACCCGGCCTGACCCTGATTGGTGGCCGGATCCTCGGAGGCGCCCCGGATGAGCGCTATCTTTTCCTCAATCGTCATTTGACTCAAAAGTTTATCGACCCGAGCGTCGCCAGTGACCACGGGGGCATTGGTCTGCGCCCCGGCCGTTGCTCCAGTCATACTGCACACGGCAAAAAGGAGCGCAACCGCAGTGCGCTGTCTGCTACTCCTCCAATTCCATTGAAGCCACTTCCCGGCCGTTTCCGTCATTTTCACTCCGCGTTCCCGTGGTGGTGCTGGCTCCGTCTGAACCTGAGAGTCGCGACCGCCACAATTTTATTCACTTGAATCTCGATTGGATGATCTGTACCGGCCCCAATAGTCCGGAGGGCACGAGCTTCGAGTCAGCCTTATAGTATTTTGGGGAGGTGAAGGTGTAAGTTTTGGTGACATTCGGTTGCCGGTCGCCAATGATGCGGTTCACCCAGGGATTCGTCACTTTGATTTCGACTGTGTTCGCGCCCGCCTTCATGACTTCAGTGACGTCGACGCGATATGGTGTTTTCCAAACAATACCGAGAGGTTTGCCGTTCACCGAAACTTCCGCAAGATTTTTAACTTCACCCAGGTCGATCGACAAATGAGTTCCCGGCTTAAACCAGTCCCCGGGAGCTTGAATCGTCTTAGTATAGGTCCCGGTGCCGGAGAAGTATTTGACTCCTTCGTCGGCGCTGTCGCTCCACGAAGCCAGCCTGTCGAGCGTGAGCTTTGCCGGCGCTCCGCGATCGGCCTGGAAGCTGAGATCCCAGGGACCCTCTACCGTCGCAATCGAGCTGTCGGAGAGCTTTGGCAGAGTCCGCGACGACGTTTTCGCGGCATGGCGGAAGACGACGAAGACCGTTCCCCAGGGGTCAAGATGCAGCGGCACGGTCGTACGCCCATCAGCGATCCGAAAGGATGCGGGCTCGATTGCGCCAGTGTCTGGATGCCAAATTTCTGCTTCTTTTCCGGTCACTCGAAAGGTCGCTTCCAGATCTTCGTTCTGGTCCCGGCGATTGTCGACGTAGTAGAGATCTCCAGCGCTGAGTTTGCGATGGACAAAGAGAACCTCGGTATCGCGCGGCAGCTTGGTGTACTCAAAGTCGGGGGAGACCTGCAAAGCCGCGAGCACATCTGCCACCTTCAGGCCCGCATAAGCCCTGCCCTTCCCGAAGGTGCGCTCTCCCGTGCCGGAACCCCAGATTTGGTCCGCGAGGCTCTGAAATTCCTTGGGGTCGTCGCTGAGGCTCGGAGTATCCGTGGGTTTTAGCCCCGCCACGATCGCACCCGACTGCACCAGATCTCGAATTTTGCGCAAAACCGGCAACGACATGTGCTGGCTGTGAGGATCGAGCGCCAGCAACCGGTATCTCATTCCGCTTTCCGTCGCCAGTTGGCCGTCGAC
>PMHI01000757.1:5768-31536 GCA_003156615.1 Acidobacteriaceae bacterium
GGCCTGTTCAGCCCAGGTTTCATTACGGGTGAACCATTGTCCGAAGGGTCCGAGGGCCAGACCGGGCTGCTTATCGAGCAAGGCCTGGTGGACCGACGTGTGAATGACGAAACGGTTCAAGCCCATCGCCATTTCCTTGTCGGCCGTCGGTTTCAAAGTAGCCGGAGACCACGCCCATGCACCCGAAGACGCGGTCATGGATTCGGCCGCGACCAGATTCTGGCCATAGATATGTGCCACGGAAGCTGACTCACGAATGTCGGCGTTGTAGCCGAATTGTTCTTGGTTGAGGCCGGGCCTTTGCGTCCACATGGCAGACATGGGAACGTCGTTGCTGCGCTTGACCTCCATGCCATCGCCGATGAAGGCTCGACCTTCTTCGTGAGATTCACCGTAGTGCCCCAAGCCGCGCTGGTGCAAAATGTCGTTGATCTGGTCATAGTGATACTCGGCCAACAGGTCGCCCAGAGTTTTGCGAAAGTCCCAGAGGAACCGGTCACTGGTCTCGGAGCTCTCGATGACGCGGCCAGTCAGCACGGGCAGCCACGGACGAGGATCGTAGCCACGCCGCTTGGTGAATTCGGCGACCATGTCGTCGGTCCAATTCGCTGTGCCAGCTTCCCAGCTATCGTTGACCACGTACCGCAACCCGCGCTTGCCCATGAGTTCGCCCACCGTGCTTTTGTAGTTATCGAGGTAGGTATTCATGTACTGTTTCACATCCTCGCGGTTAAGTTTGTCGACCTCGAGCCCCGTGCCTTCCGGGGACGCAGGATGGTTGGTCACTCCGGTCAGTGAGTAGCCAAAACGCAGGACCACCCAGCGACCTTGGGGTAGTGGAGTCCAATCAAGAGTTCCGTCCGGGTGCATCTTGGAAGTCAGATCCACGATGTCATCTTTCCGGATCGCGTCGGCAAGAGCAACCGGCGGCGTTTCGAAGCCATCGAGACTCACAATCTTGGCGTAAGCAGCCTTCTCCTCGAAGCGGCTGACTCGGGCGCCGGGATGGAGCACGAGTTCCGTTATCTCGAAATTGGGATCGGGTTTCCGTCCACTGAAATCGCCAAAAGGGTTCTCCACATCGAAGGTATGTTCGCCGCCGCCGGCTGGCGGCTTGTCGGTAAAAGCTACACGGAAGAAACGCGCGGTGGTTGCCGGGAATGCGATGGTGTGCTCCTGGCCACCGTTATTAGGAATGTCAATCAGCTTGCGGAAGGTCTGGCCATCGTCGCTGGCCTCAACATCAGCAATGGACAGGGCCTCTCCGAACATGTTCGCTGCCGCAGCGCCGGGATCATTGAGCACCAGGGTTACAGCGTTCATCGTTTGCGGCCCAGAGAATTCGTATTGGATCCAGGCTTGCTTTTCTGCGGGTGGCTTGGGCAGTTGCGTCGTCTTCACCAGATCACCGTCGGTCAGTGCCGCTAGATCAAGATTGCCGCCGCTGGATGTGATTTTCGGTTGCAGAGACGATACTGGAACATCACTCGCAGGTGCGCGATACGCGATGACTGCGGTGTCGGCATAGAAAGTCGGAGGCGTTGACGCTTGACCGCTGATCGCCGCGAGGAAATCGAAGAGCGGGATGTTCTGAAAGGGACCGGTGACGGTGGGGGGATGCGGCAATGCGCCTGCGAACGGCTTGCCGCCTTCGATGCTGGTTTCGCTCCACACCACCTTTTTCATCCCCTGGCTGGGCTTCACCCACGGGCCGCCAGACTCGCTCCAGCCGGGCGAGCCGGCAATCGCTTCTTCGAGGCCGAGTTGGTCGGCCAGCTGGGTGGTGAACAGGAACGCGTCTTTCCACTCGGGCGTCATGTAGACCAGGCGCTTGTCCACCAGTTGGGGAGTGCCGAGCGACGCGTCGAAGTTCTGGAAACCACCGATGCCGACGCGGTTCATCCATTCCAAGTCGAGTTTGATGCCCTCTTTGGTGATGTTGCCATTCATCCAGTGCCACCACACGCGCGGCTTGGCGGAATTGGGAGGCGTCTTGAAGCCGTTCTCCAGAGCGTCTGCGGAGCTTTGCCCCCGCATAGGCCCGATCAAAGCCATCAACATCAAAGAGACTGCGCAAACTCTGAACATTGTGGCCCTCGCGTGTTTGGCATATTGCACTCCCTGACCTTTCGTAGGACGGCTGCCAGCAGCCGCTGTTCAATCACTTCACTTCAAAGTTGTAGGAACCCGACCCAATGTGGATCACGTAAGACCCGCTCTCCTGCTGCGTCTCGACGGGATTCCCACCTTCCGTCAGGTGTGCACCCGCGATGGCGGGCAAGAAGACCTTGGCGGACGTATTCGCGGGGATTTTGACTTTCAGAGAAAATGGCCCTTCGGGAGTTCCCTTCCAATCACTGACGATCTTGCCTTGAACCGAGTCATATTCAGCGCGCGCCGAGGTCAAGCGTGCGTCGAGATGTGGGTGAATGACAATTTCTTCGAATGCGGGGGAACTCGGTAACGTGTCAATGCCGGCGGCGTAACGGTAGACCCAAGCAATGACAGAGCCGAACGCGTAGTGATTGTAAGAGTTCATGGCGGGATCGCCCGTGTCGCCGTTCCACCGCTCCCACCAGGTCGTCGCGCCTTTCGAGAGCATGTATCCCCAAGATGGATAGGTGTCGTTCAGCAACAGGCGATAAGCGACATCGGTGCGGCCGTGATCGGCCAGCGTAAACAGCAGAAAGGGCGTGCCCAGAAATCCGGTGGAGAGATGCCACTGCCGCGCTTCGATGTCTTTGACTAACTTGTCGACCAAAGCGGGTTCAAGCGCCGCGGGCGCCATCTTGGTGTAGAGGGCAACAACATAGGAGGTTTGCGTTCCGGTTCCGACGCTCCCGTCCTCCTTGATGTACGCCTTCTGGAAGGCCACGCGAATGTTCTCGGAGACCTGGTCATAACGCTTGGCGTCAGCCTCCTTGCCGACGGCGTACGCCATTTGTGACATCATGTTCGCGATCAGGGCCCAATAGGCGGTCGCGAGCAGGTCTCTACTCGTATTTTGGTCGGGAGCCAGCCAGTCGGCGAAGTTGGGCCCGACTCCATTCTTGCGGAGAAAATCGGGATTCCGGCTCTGGATGAACTCCATCCAGCGTTGCATGGCGTCCCAGTTTTCTTCAATGACAGCCTTGTCCCCATACTGTAGCCAAGTCGTCCATGGAACGATCACACCGGCATCCCCCCAGCCCGGCGCCCCGACCATCGCATCACGCCAAGCAGACGTGCCCGCCGACCCGGAACCGCCGAATGTGATCGTGTTGGGGGATACGTTCGTAAAGGCGCCTTCCGGGGTTTGGGCATCGACAATGTCTTCGACGAACTTCTGCGAAAATGAGGCGATGTCGAAGTTGTAGCTTCCGGTTCGCCAGAAGACTCCCGCGTCTCCCATCCACCCCAAGCGTTCGTCGCGTTGCGGACAGTCGGTCGGGATGCTTAGAAAATTACCGCGCTGACCCCAAATGCCGATCGACCACATCCGGTTAACAAGCTCGCTCGAAGTGGCAAGCTTGGCCACAGGTTCGCCGCTTACGCTGCTGACGACATCTCCTTTGATCGCATCGAGCGTCGGCGTTCCAGGGTAGCCCGTGACTTCGATGTAGCGGAACCCGTGAAACGTGAAATGCGGGGCAAAGACCTCTTCATCGCCGCCCCGCAGGATATAAGTATCGGCGGCGTCCGCATTCCGCAGGTTGGCGGTGTAGATCGTTCCGTCCGGATTCAGAATCTCGGCGAAGCGCAATCGAACGACTGTACCGGCCGCACCTTTCACCTTCAGGGTCGCCCATCCCACCATGTTCTGCCCCATGTCGAAGATGTAGGTTCCCTTTGCGAGCGGCGTGACTTCCTTCGGGTTCAGCGTGGCGATCACCCGCGCGGGCGCGGTTATCTGGCTGGAAACCGCGATGGAGGGCGCATCGGCGGTCACTGCCGGATTCCACCTGGAATCGTCAAAGCCAACCGTCTCCCATCCAGCCTGTTCCAGGCGTGCGTCGTACACTTCTCCGGCATAAATCTCAGATCGAATGATGGGCGATGCTGCCGCCTTCCAGCCTCCGTCGGTCACAACCGTTTCGCGGCTTCCGTCGGCGTAAGCCAGTTCGAGTTGCGCTAGAAAACGGTCCGGAGGTGGGAAAAAATGCATTCCCGCCCAAGTTAGAGGGCTGCCATACCAGCCGTCACCGAGCAGCACGCTAATTACATTCTTGCCGTTTGCCAACAGGCCGGTCACATCGTATGTCTGATAAAGGACTCGTTTGCGATAGTCGGTGAAGTCCGGCGTCAGAACATCGGCCCCCACGCGGCTCCCGTTCAAGAACACGCGGTAGCTTCCGAGAGCGGTCACGTAGAGCCTGGCGCTTCGGACGTCCTTTGCTATGGCCAAGGTTCGGCGCAGGTAAGCAGCCGGTTCAGGCAGCGTTCCCGGATCCCCGAGCCGTTCGTCGGTCACATCCGCTACCACGTTCGCCGTGTCCCAATGTGACGTGTTCTCGAGGTTCGCCTTCCATCGCTTACCAGTGCCGAGGCGCACCACGGAACCGTTAGCGCGGGTGATCTTTATCAACCCCGCTAGCGCAGCCTTGGTAGTTTTGGTGCCCGCCTCTGGTCCGAAGCCAGGTACTTCGGGAGACGTAACCTTCACCTCGACTGAGTTTTTGCCAACGATGAGCTGGTCGGAAATGTCGCGGCGGTCGAAGGCGCTCCATCCCTTCTTGGTATCCACTTCATGACCATTCACCGATGCGACGAAACTTCCACGCGCCGAGAGCAAAACAACCGCATCTCGCGGCTTCTCACGAAGGTTGAAGTTGACACGAAAGCTCGCAGTAGTCTTAGGCACCGTGGCCAAGGAATCTTGACCCTTCACCCAAATCCAGCGGATGGCCTGACGATCGGCGTCATTGCCGGGGTTTTTCCAACGAATCCAGGTGGCCTTCCAGTCCGTGGCGTGAAGAAGGCCCATCTCCCACCAGGCGAGTTCCGCCGACTCGGATACTCGCCCTTGCGCGTCCCACGCCCGAACCTTCCAGTAGTATCGCCGCTGAGATTCCAGTGCAGGTCCGCGGTAGGCAATCCCGACCGTCTCCGCAGAACCAATCTTTCCGCTGTCCCAGATGTCGGCGTTACCGGTGTGCAACAGCTCGACCGAACTCGCCACTAGGATCTCGTAGGCCGATTGTCTCCAGTCGCGTTCGACGTTGTCGCTCTGCCAGGACAAACGAGGCGAAGCCTTGTCGATTCCCAGAGGATTTTCCAAATATTCGCAGCGCAGGTGGACCGGCGCGGCAAAAGCAGCCGAGGTGAGCGTGACGAGGATGAACGCGTTCAATACTGTGTGACGCCGCATAGAATCCTCCTGGAGTTACAAGGCGGACGGCGGGGATGGTTGCACTTCGGCAATACCCCTGTCAACCCGCGCGCTGTGAGCACGCGACGTTTCGCATTGCAAAAGGCCGTGCTATAGCACCAAACCAAGAGGAAAGTTGGAACACTTTGCGGTTGAGAGCTTCGTCCCGAGGTCGAAGAAGGCAAAACACGGCCTATACAGGTCAGTCCTCTGATTCCCTTGCGTTCTACGTTCTGCAATGCGCAATGCGAATGACAACTCATTGCGCACCCGACCGGGGAAGGTCCGCATGGGGCTCAACACACTCGAAAATATTCCATCCCGAGCAAAGCGCCTAACTTTTCTAGTTTGCTTGAGACCCGACCCACTCCCACGGCACAGTGATGAGCCGGTCCATGCACGTTCCATTCGTTGAGAAAGCGCCTGGCGCCAATCGAAAAGCGGTATCGGCTATTGGTGTTGCCGATTTCTAGAATGGGCCCGGCCACAGATTCGCCCTCAGCCACCAGCAGCTTCAACTTCCCATCCGCAGTCTGCACCACTGACAGCAACGTCACCGGCCCATGCTTCACGGACATTTCCACCGAGAGTCCACGGCCGACTTTGCCGTGATAGGCCTCAAGCGGGCGCACTTTCGTTTTTCCTTCGGCGATCGCGATATGTCCCGGGCCGTCATGACCCATAAGAACCACGTCGTCGTTGTAATCGACCGCATAATATTCGGTGAAGGACCCGCCAACACCAAAGGAATCCATGATCTTCATGGCTTGCGCATTCTTGATTTCGTATTCGCCGGCGACGGGAATGCCGCGCGAAGTGAGCAGGCTTGTGCCCAGGATGATGGAACTGATCGCATCCTCGTTCTCTGGACTTCCCACGCCTTTGTGGTAATACGCCAACGAGCCCAGAGCGTGAATCTCAACCAGTTTATCGAGCGCGATGGAGGTGCGTGCAGCGCGCTGCAACTCCTCCGGAGAACAATCCGGTTGCACATCAAAGGAGGTCTTGAATTCCATCACTCTGCGGCCGAGATCAGCCTCGCTTACCGCTCGCCGCAACGCCGCCAGTTCCTCGACCTCGATAATCTCGATGTGGCCTCCGAAGTAAGCACATTGCTGCGTGAAATCGGAATAGACGTCGAGCATGCCTCCGTAATAGTTGCCCATGACACCGAGGCGATTATGCTCCATGATGTGCGCGACGCGGGCAGCCTCGATCCATTCGCCAATCTCGTCCCAGGCGACAGGATCATGCTCCAACATGCCGCTGACCTGGAAAAACGGAATCCGGCAGCGGTTGAAAACGTTCGCGATTTCCGGAACCGGACAGGCCTGACAGTAGGTCAGCCATTCTCCCGTCATCTTTGTGCGGTCACCCAGGCGGTTGAATCTGTCATAGTCAATGGCCGGTGCGGGCGACAGATTGAGAACAATGACCGGCACTCGCGCGCGCCGAACAGCCGGAAGGACGGTCGAGGAAAGCGCATAGGTAGCGACATATAAGAAGATGAGATCCACGTCTGCTTGGCGGAATTCATGGCCGGCTGTAAGAGACTTCTCTGCCGTGTCGATCATCCCCAGATTGATCACACGCGCACTTGGACTCTCCAGTTTTTGAGCGAGCCGCGCACTAAACTGGTCTAAAGTTTCCCTAAGTCCAGGAAATTGAGGCCAGTATGTATCCAAGCCGATGCTGAAGAGTCCAACTTTGAGCTGATTCTTTGAGGCGTCCATGTGGGGTGTCTTCCGAGAAGACTGTGGTTTGGCGCAACCGACAGTCTCAGAATAGTTGGCAAGCATAGTCTCTGCGCATTCAGGCCACAAGGGGCCTAACCGGTTTCGCTACGCGTTCTGCACTGCAAAACCCCGAGCTCGCCTGGAATGCACGGTAATGCCGGAGATCGATTTTTGCGCAGCCAGGGAATCATGCCAAGAAGCCGTCGAGCCGGGGAGGCGCTTCCTCTCCTTGTTTCTCAGCGCGAAATGGATCAATGCTTGAAGTCAGGGATTGACCGCAGCATTCGGCTGGTGCGAGGATTCGACTCCGGGAAAGTGTGTGGGACGGTCGAGGAACTCGATCGAATCGAGCTTCGGAGAACCGAATGAGCGCAAAGTTTTCACCCAGGATGACAGCCCTTTTCGCAATCCTCCTAATCTGCTCCGGGACGTCCACCGCCCAAGATCAGGCTGTCAAACTGACCGTGCACTGGGACAAGGTTGTGAGGGTTTCCCAGACCACTCCGACGTTGCAGGTTGTGGTGAATCCTCCTCTCGAGCGCGGCACGCCGGTGCANNTGGCTGCCCTATCCGAAGCTGGGAGTTGCGGAACTGGAACCTCCGAAGGACGGAAAAACTTCCTGGGATTTCTCTGCGATTGATCCCCTGACGATCGACTTTCTCGATGCGACCAAGGGGCATTCCGTCATTCTCAACTTCAGCACAATTCCTCAATGGATGTACAGGACTGACCAGCCAGTGGAGTATCCCGCAGATCCAAACCAGGTCACCTGGAATTACGAACAGGGCACCGAACTCCGGGACCCCAGCATGAAGCAAGTGGCAGACTATTATGCGCGTCTGATCTCCTGGTATACGCAGGGCGGGTTTACCGACGAGTATGGCAAGCGTCATGAGTCGGGATACCACTACGCGATTCCGTACTGGGAGGTGCTGAACGAAATCGACTTCGAGCATCACATCGACGCCGAAACCTACACTCGCCTTTACGATGAGGTTGTCGCGGCAATGAAAAAGGTGCAGCCAGAGATGAAGTTTGTCGGGCTGGCGCTGGCCAAGACCACGGACCCGCACTATTTCGAGTACTTCCTCGATCACAAGAACCACAGGTCAGGAGTGCCCCTGGACTTCATCTCCTACCACTTCTATGCGATTCCTGCGGCGGATGAGACTCCGGAGGCGGAACAGTTCACATATTTTGACCAGGCGGATGGATTCCTGAAAACCGTGCGCTACGTCGAGTCCATTCGCAAGCGTCTCTCGCCGGAAACAAAGACAACGATCGACGAGCTTGGAGTCATCTCGGCTGATGATACGGCGCAGGACCAGCCCGGGCATATTGCTAAGCCGATTGAAAACTCTTACTGGAATCTTGCAGGAGCGATATATGCCTATCTTTTCGGAGAGATGACGAAGATGGGCATCGATGTGGCGGGTGAATCGCAACTGGTGGGCTTTCCGACGCAGTTTCCCAGCGTATCCATGGTGGACTGGAACCATGGAAAACCGAACCCGCGGTATTGGGTTTTGAAGCTGCTTCATGACAATTTTGGCGCGGGCGACAAACTTGTTGCGATTGAACCGCGGCGTCCATCTGCCCCAAATGATCCCTATGTGTACTCGCTGGCATTCCTGACCCGCAACGGCAACAAGCGCGTACTGCTGGTCAACGAGCGCAATCGAAGCTTCGATGTTTCGATCTCAGGCGTGAGCGGAGCCGAGGTCCACTATGTCGATCAGACGACCGGATTCGATCCGCCGGGGACCGAGACGCTTACAGGAGATACGCTGAAGCTAAATGGATTTTCAGTGGCGGTAGTGACTGTTCCGTAGTTGGCCATTTCGATCAAGATATTCCATTCGATCTTGACCGGTTGCTCGAAACCAGGGACTGTAGACTGTATTCCCCATGGCGTGATCGCACCCTTACCAATGTCACTCAGCAAGCCGGACTTCTCAAAACCGGCTGGGCGTGCGGGATTTTGTATTGGAGACTACGACAACCACGGCTTCGACGATGTTTTCGCCACTCATTGGGGCCAGAACGTTCTCTACCGCATCCATGGCGATGGCATCTTTATGGACGTTCTTCCCCCTCGACTATGGCGACCCGGTTTCTCCATAGGCCCCAAGGTCTCGCCCTCTGACGCGTTTGGCCCCTCCAACCCCCTGTGGACAGCGTTCTGCAATGCGAAACGGCCAATTCCCCGAAAGAAATGCGTGACCTCTTCGCGCAAGGATTGTAACCTTCGATGCCAGAGAGAGGTCTTCATGGACGGATCCCAGACTGAGAGGATTTTTGAGGCGCTCGAGTCCTTCCGCATCGAGGTGCCTTCTTGGGGCTTCGCGAATACCGGTACGCGCTTCGGAAAATTTATCCAACCTGCCGCAGCCACGACCACCGAAGAGAAGTTCAGCGATGCCGGGCAGGTGCACCTGCTCACCGGCGTGTGTCCAACCGTAGCTTTGCACGTCCTGTGGGATTGCCCCAGGGGCGTCGAAAGCGCAGATGACATCAGGAAGTTTGCTGAGCGTTATCGAGTTCTCGCGGGCTCGATCAACCCCAACCTCTTCCAAGATCAGGAATACAAGTATGGTTCGTTCGGCAATCCCGATCCAGCGGTTCGGCAACGCGCGTTCGAACATACGAAGGACAGCATTGAGATTGCGCGGCGGCTGCACAGCAGAGACATTTCTATGTGGTTTGCGGACGGCTCAAGCTACCCCGGAACAGCCAATATCAGACAGCGCAAAGCGTGGTTCAAGGAAGTGCTGAAGGCATCGCATGCCGAGTTGTCTTCTGGGCAACGGCTGCTGATTGAGTACAAGCCGTTTGAGCCTGCCTTCTACCACACCGATATNNCAGAACATCGAGCAGATCGTTGCCTGGCTCTTGTCGGAGGACATGCTGGGAGGCTTTCACTTTAATGATCGCCGCTATGCGGACGACGACCTGACCATAGGCTCCATCGATCCCTATCAGGTTTTCCGGATCTTCCACGAGATTCGCTATTTCGAATGGGAGACGGGTAAACGGGCCGATATTGCGTACATGATTGACCAGAGTCACAACCTTAAAGGGAAGATTGAAGAAACGATCCAAACCGTAACCAGGGCACAGCAGTTATTTGCGAAGAGCGCCCTGGTGAACCACGCGGAGTTGTCAAGGGCGCAAAATAACTGCGATCTTATTGGGGCGGAATCCTTGTTACAGGATGCTTTCAACATAGACGTCCGGCCCGCCATTGAAGAGTGGCGCGATTCGAAGGGACTGCCCCGCGATCCGCTGAAAGCGTTTCTTCAGAGTGGCTACATCGAGCGAATCACTAAAGAACGGGCGGCGCGAAATTCACAGAGCGTCACCTCCTATGCGTGAGGAGTCGGGCTCCAGGGATACCGCAAATGCCCAGCATCATAGGAGAAGATTGATCGGTCGTTGCCATAAATGGGTTCAAACGATTGACGCGGATAACGTAATGAGCTTCGTGCTGCCGAGACTTCGACATCATATTCGGTTCGTTCGGGACTTATCATCACGCTTTGACATCCTCGCCGCCATAAATGGGCGGCGATTCCTACGGCAACTCGCTTGGTTATCGCGAACTGCTTCGGTGGGTTCCTCCCACAACGAGCCTACTTCACCGGAGGACAACGAAGAGGCTTAACTTTCGGCAATGCCCTGCCGCTAGGTCTTTTGGACAGCAGGAGCCTATGACAAATGGAAATAAAAAACAGGGGGCCGAATCAAACTTATCAAGCCTCAACCTGAACGCTGAGGCTTTACGGCCCAAACGCGGTAAGCGAGAGTTTCCCGCAACAGGGCTCGGNNTCGATCGTCTGCTGGGGCTAACAAGGCGCGAGGGTGTAAATTCTGGATGCGGGTGGGTGGGATTTTTCCGGTGAGTTGGTTGGTTGTGTCACCTTCATTATGAGCGAGAGTCGGCAGAAGCCTTTTTTAGCTTTCGACCTTGGTGCGCAAAGTGGACGGGCCGTTCTGGCACATCTTCAGTCAGGAATTCTTAGGACCGAAGAGGTGCATCGTTTCGCCAATGAGCCGGTCGAATACGGCGGATCTCTCCACTGGGACGTGGCACGACTCTGGTTCGAAGTGAGGACTGCTCTCTCGCGGTTAGGTAAAGTGGAACTGGCAGGCATCGGAGTTGACGCGTGGGGCGTGGATTATGCGCTGTTGGGGGAACGAGGCGAGTTGCTCCAGAACCCTTACCACTACCGCGACCGCCGAACCGAAGGAATCATGGAGGAAGTCGTCAGAAAAGCAGGCAAGGAGGAGATCTATCGCGCAACTGGCATTCAGTTCATGCCCATCAACACCCTCTACCAGCTCTTCGCTGCTCGACGTCAAACCCCGAGGATCCTCGAAGCAGCGAAATACCTGGTCACCATTCCGGATCTGTTTCACTACTGGCTGACCGGAAATGCAGTCTGCGAATTNNTTTGATGCAGCGGTTGGAATTACCGGCTGAGTTGCCGGCACCCCTCATAGAACCGGGCTCGATCGTGGGGACGCTGCTGCCAGAGGTCGCAGGTCATTCCTCTCTTGCCGACACGACCGTAGTTGCTCCAGCCTGTCACGATACGGGCTCGGCGGTAGCTGCCATATCGGCTCGCGACGGGACGGCCTTTCTCAGTTCCGGAACCTGGTCGTTGCTGGGGACCGAGCTCGATTCGCCGGTAATTACACCCGAGGCGTTGCGCATGAACTTCACGAACGAAGGTGGCGTGAATGGAACCACGAGACTGTTGAAGAACGTCATGGGCCTGTGGATGCTGCAGGGCTGCAGGCAATCCTGGACCGCGCAGGGCCGCAGTTATGACTATCGGGAATTGATCGAATTTGCGATCCCTGAGACGTCGTTCCGTCACCTTATCGATCCCGATGACGAGTCCTTCTTGCGCCCCCCGGACATGCTCGCAGCCATCAACAGGTTCTGCACCCGGACCCACCAGCCTGTTCCGCAGGAACCCGGCGCGTACGTACGATGCGTTCTCGAAAGCCTGGCGTTCAAATATCGTTTGGTTCTGCGTAATCTGGAACATGTGTGTGGAAAGCGTATCGAGCAAATTCGGATCATCGGCGGCGGATCGAAAAATCGCTTGCTGAACCAACTGACCGCCGACGCCACGGGAAGAAGGGTTCTCGCCGGCCCGGCTGAGGCCACGGCACTGGGGAATGTGGCGATACAGATCCTTGCCACAGGCGGGGCGTCGTCCCTTGAGGAAGTCCGGGCCATTGTAGATCGATCTTTCCCCACCGAAGTCTTCGAGCCCCTTGAAACCGACAAATGGGACGAGCACGCGGAGCGATTTGAGCAGTATTGCGGGAGCATCTATGCCTGAGATCAAAGAGACGACTCACCTGAAAGATTTGTGGAGCGAGGCCGAAGCTCAGAAGGTGGCCGGTAATCCGCTCGCTCTGTTGCGGTACCGATCAAATCTGCTGGGCGCGGATTTGCGCATCACGAATTTCGGCGGTGGCAACACGAGTTCCAAGCTGGAGCTTCCCGACCCATTTACTGGCCGAGCCGTCCGGGTGCTGGCGGTGAAAGGCAGTGGTGGAGATCTCGGGTCCATTACCGAAGCCGGGTTTGCTCTGCTCTACCTGGATCGTCTGGAGCAACTTAAGGGGTTATACGGCGGCGAAGCGTTCGAAGATGAGATGGTCCGCTACTATCCGCTCTCGGCCTTTGGCGAAAATCGCGTGGCCGCATCCATAGATACTCCTCTGCACGCTTTCCTTCCCTTCCCTCACGTGGATCATCTGCACCCTGACTGGGCCATCGCCTTGGCGGCGAGTGCAAATGGGAAGCGGAAACTGGAAGAGTTCAACAAGGAATTCGACCGCAAGATCGTGTGGATCCCCTGGCAGCGTCCCGGATTCGAACTGTCGCTCATGATTGAACGGGCAGTCAAGGATAATCCCGGAGTGGAGGGCCTCATTCTGGGCGGCCATGGCTTGTTTACTTGGGGAATGACGCAGCGTGACTGCTATTTGAACAGCATTCACACCATCGACCAGATGGGCGACTTCATTGTTAAACATCAGTCGAAGAAAGGATTGCTGTTCGGCGGAGTCGAGTACGCCTCCGCTCAGAATCGCAAGAATCTGGCTACCCAGATTCTGCCTGCACTTCGGGGAGTTCTGTCGTCGAATCGCCGCGTGATAGCCCACTATGCCGACGAGGAAGATGCTCTCGCCTTCGCTGGGTCGAAGTGGGCAAAGGAATTGGGTTCACTGGGCACAAGTTGTCCGGACCACTTCCTGAGAACCAGGGTGTGCCCTCTCTTTCTTCCTTGGAATCCGGCAAAAGAGGACGTGAGCGTGCTGAAGTCGCGCATCCAGACGGAGGTTGTCGAATACCGAGCCTCGTACAAGAAATATTACGATGCATGGGCAACCAGCGGTTCGCCAAAACTCCGCGATTCCAACCCCTCAGTCGTCGTCGTTCCGGGCTTAGGCTTATTCGGCTTCGGCAGGAACAAGAAAGAAGCGCGGATCACAACCGAGTTTTTCATCAACGCCATTCACGTCATGGCCGGCGCAAACGCCTTGGAAGACGGAGAAGTCTCTCAACCTCTGCCCCAGGCCCGGCACGCCGAACAGTCGCAGCAGTTCACGCAATTCCATAACTATGTGGCTCTTCCTAGGTCAGAGGCATTCCGCATCGAGTATTGGGCTCTCGAAGAAGCCAAGCTGCAACGCATGCCTGCCGAAGCAGAATTCAGCCGCAAAATCGCCCTCATCCTCGGAGGTGCCAGCGGGATCGGCCGTGAGGTCGCGCTGCTGCTCGCGCGAAAGGGTGCTCATGTGGTCGTGGCGGATTTTGATCAGCCGGGCGCTAACAGAGTCGCCGGTGAGGCCGGAGCGATAGCATCTCCCGAGTTTGTCGCCCACGTCGGTGTCGACCTCAGTTCCTCCGCCTCCCTTGCGGAGGCCGCGAATTTCACGATTTCTCAATTTGGCGGCATCGATGTCGTCGTCAACACCGCTGCCATCTATCCTGTGGCCGGCGCTGACGGCGAACTCGCTGACGCACAGTGGGCGCAGACGTTCCTGGTCAATGTCACAGGCAACTATCTTCTCGCCCGCCAGACCGAGTGGGTATTCAAGGATCAGGCTATCCCTGCGGCCGTGGTGTTGACGAGTTCCGCCAACGCCTTGGTTCCAAAGAAAGGCAGCGAGGCCTACGACACTAGCAAGGCCGCTCTCAACCACCTTGTCCGAGAGTTGTCGATCAAGCTCAGTCCCCACGTGCGCGTGAATGGAGTTGCTCCCGCGACCGTGGTCGCCGGTTCCACAATGTTTCCTCGAGATCGGGTGATTCAATCTCTTCAGAAATACAGGATCGATTTCACGGAGTCGGAGTCGACCGAGGAGCTGCGCGCTAAGCTCGCCGACTTCTATGCGCAACGAACACTCACGAAGCGGCCCATCCTGCCGCAAGACTGCGCCGCCGCGATTGTGTGGCTGGCTGGCGACCAGAGCGCCAAAACGACTGGTCACATCGTTCCCGTCGACGGCGGTCTTCCGGAGGCCTTTCTGCGTTAAGGAGGAAAAATGCAGCGTATCTGCTTTGTGTTGCAGGTCAAGCCTGAGCGGCTGGAGGAATACAAAGAGCGTCATCAGAGCGTCTGGCCGGAAATGCAGTCCGCGCTTCGTGAAACCGGTTGGGGCAATTACTCATTGTTCCTACGGGAGGATGGCCTGCTCGTTGGCTATCTGGAGACGCCAGACTTTGAACGCGCACGGGCGGGGATGGCCAAACGAGAAGTGAACGAACGCTGGCAGCGCGAGATGGGCGACTTTTTTGTTCAGCCTGATGGCGTGTTGCCCGATCGTGCCATGCAGCCGTTGGAAGAAGTCTTTCATCTGTGAATTCGGACTCGAGGATCGAATGAACCCCAACCCCGCGTTAGGCGTTTTTTTTCATTGGCTCGGCGGTCTCGCTTCCGCCAGTTTCTATGTGCCTTATCGCGGGGTGAAGAACTGGGCCTGGGAAACCTATTGGCTGGTCGGAGGATTCTTCAGTTGGATTATCGCTCCCTGGATCCTTGCGCTGGCGATGACGCACGATCTGTTTCGCGTGCTGCACGAAGCCCCCATGAGCAACCTGTTGTGGACTTACGTCTTCGGAGTGCTGTGGGGACTGGGAGGCCTCACCTTTGGCCTGACCATGCGCTATCTGGGGATGTCGCTGGGCATGGCCGTTGCGCTCGGATACACAGCCGCATTCGGCACATTGATGCCTCCAATCTTCCGTGGAGAGTTTCGAACTCAGGTGCTGGACACTCGATCCGGGATCATAATTCTTGGGGGCGTCGCAGTCTGTCTTCTCGGCATCGCGTTCGCGGGAGCGGCCGGAGTATCCAAGGAGCGCGAGATGTCGAATGAACAGAAGCGCGCCTCGATCAAGGAATTCGCCTTGAAGAAGGGACTGCTGGTTGCGACCTTTTCGGGCGTGATGAGTGCTTGCTTTGCCTACGGATTGGCCGCAGGGGATCCCATCAAGGCCATCACGATCCAACACGGCACTCCTGGTTTGTGGCAAGGACTACCAGTTCTTGTCGTGTTGCTGGCTGGAGGCTTTACCACCAACTTCATTTGGTGCGTCATCCTGAACCTTCGCAACCGGACCGGCTCCCAATACTTCGAAGCCAGCTCTCTCGAATCAAAGATTCGCGGCAGAATTCCTGCGAGAAATGAGGAGCACATTCTCGAAGTCGCTACCGACGCTCCGGCGGAGGAGATGGCCGTAGCTGTCGCCGTCGCCCAGGAAGCGGCCGTCAGGACCCCGATGCTGGCCAACTACTTGTTCTCGGCGCTGGCAGGCACGACCTGGTACATGCAGTTTTTCTTTTACACCATGGGCGAGACCCAGATGGGAAGGTACAAGTTTTCCAGTTGGACATTGCACATGGCCAGCATCATCATTTTCAGCACGTTGTGGGGTATCGCTCTGAAAGAGTGGAAGGGCGCCAGCGGCAGAACCTGGCTGCTGGTGGCCATCAGCCTGTTGATTCTGGTGAGCTCGACGGTCATTGTGGGTTACGGAAACTACGTCGGCGGCGCCGGGTCCGCACACTGATGTCCGCTGACACCCGGTGAGATCAGATCATGGCCATGAAACTTGTCAGCCGCAATTACAGAGTAGTGATATTGCTTCTTCTGTGTGCCTGGTTCCCGCAGCTACCCAGGTGCATGGCGCAGCAGGACGGAAAGCTGGCTCGTCTGGAAGAGTCATTTGCGAATCCTCCCGATGACTGCCGAATCATGATGCGATGGTGGTGGTTTGGCCCCGCAGCCACTAAGCCCGGGCTCGAGCGCGAGCTGGAACAAATGAAGGCGGAAGGCATTGGCGGAGTCGAGATCGCCACGCTTTATCCTCTTGCGCTCGATGATCCGAAAACCGGCTTCCATAATCAGCGATTTCTGTCTGACGAACACGTGGACGCGATTCGCTTCGCCGCCACTGCAGCCAGGAAGCTTGGCTTGCGGGTTGACATCACATTGGGGAGTGGTTGGCCTTTCGGAGGCCCTCACATCCCGGTAACCCAAGCCGCCGGGGAGTTACGGGTGGAAACGATTCCGGTCCCTCCCGGAACAGACTCAGTCCCCGTGCCCGACATAGCCACGGGAGAGCAACTGATTGCGGCCTTTCTAGCTCCCGTCGGAGAAGGTCTAGTTTCATTGCGGGACGCGAAACAAGTGTCCCCGATCGTAAATGGCCGTCTGCGGATATCTCCGCCGTCAGAAATCGCGAACGATGCGATTTTCTTTATATCCAGTCGTACCGGGATGACGGTGAAACGTCCAGCCTTCGGCGCCGAGGGTTTTGTGCTCGACCACTANNACGCCATCTTCAGCGATAGCTTGGAGGACTACGGATCCAATTGGACTGGCGATCTGATGGAGCAGTTTCGGTCACGCCGCGGTTACGATCTCACTCCATACTTGCCAGCTCTGGTCGGCGATATCGGCCCTCCGACTGCCGCGGTGCGGCATGATTGGGGAAGAACGCTCACTGAATTGGCGAATGAACGCTACCTTGCTCCATTGCAGGCTTGGGCACAACAGCATCACACCTTACTGCGCTCGCAGACCTATGGATTCCCGCCGGTTACGCTTTCCAGCAACCGCTACGCAGATCTTCCGGAAGGCGAAGGCAAAGCGTCGTTGCTAATGTGGCGGGAATTCTCGGACACGCGGTGGGCGGCGTCGGCAGGCCATCTTTTCGGCAGACCGGTGATCTCATCGGAAACCTGGACGTGGTTGCATTCCCCGGCGTTTCGCGCCACACCTCTGGACCTGAAGGCAGAAGCCGATCTGCACTTCCTGCAAGGTATTAACCAATTGGTCGGACACGGTTGGCCGTATTCCCCAGACGAGGCGGGAGAACCGGGATGGCGCATGTACGCCGCGGCCGCCCTCAACGCTCACAATCCATGGTCATTTGTAATGCCGGACCTGGCTCGCTACCTGCAACGCGTCAGCTTCGCTCTTCGCCAGGGAAAACCAACTAACGATGTCGCGCTACTTCTGCCCAATGACGACGTCTGGTCAACTTTCTCCGTGAGAAACGATTTCACGAATTCAGTCATTAGCCAAAGCGGATTCAATACTGTGGGTTCGAATTTCAGCATGGATGAGCCTCTGGAGAATTCGTTAGCAAGCAGAGTGATCCCACAGGTTTTAGATGCGGGATTCAATGTGGATTTTATCGATGCCGATGCGATCGATACCCTTGGCATTCCGTATGCGGTTTTGATTCTGCCCGGCATNNGCGGCAGATTCGGGGAATCTCCGAACGTCTGTTCCGCGCGAGCGCCGCGGTGGGACACTTTATCCCGGATGAGACCCAACTCGGGACTTCGCTCGCAGGCTACCTCACTCCGGATGTAGTTTTTTCTCCCCCAACGCCACGAATCGGCTTCATCCACCGCAAGCTGGAAACAGGAGACTTGTATTTCATAGCCAACACCAGCAATCAACCTCATCGCGTTCAGGCAACATTTCGTCACACCGCGAAGCATGCCGAATGGTGGGATCCGTTCACGGGTGGAGTGTCTACAGCGGGGAACTCCAATGCCGTCGATCTCGACCTGCAGCCATACGAGTCACGTCTGATACTCCTCACGGATACAGCGACTCGGGTCGCGAAAACGCAGCCGACTGTGGGTTCGCCTTCAAGAACAATCGACCTTAGCTCGGACTGGAAGGTAACATTTAAAGAGGCAAACCAGACCGAAGCCATGGCCCGACTTCATTCCTGGAGCGAGGAACCGACTTTCAAGTACTATTCCGGCCAAGTGAGCTACCTGAAGACATTCAATCTGACGGCGCAGGATCTGAACTCCGGAATTAGTGGCGTGCTCGATTTCGGACCAGGCGCGCCGATCGAAGAACCCACTCCTCTGCCTCAACACAGCATGAAAGCTTACTTTGAGGGCCCGGTTCGCGAAGCGGCTGAGGTTTATGTCAACGGCGAGCGCGCGGGTTTCGTCTGGCATCCACCGTATACGATCGACGTGACCAAATTACTAAGGCGCGGAGAAAACAATCTGCGCATTATTGTGGGTAATACGGCCATCAACTCGATGGCTGGGCGTGCGGTGCCTACCTACCGTTTGCTCAACGAGAAGTTTGGTGCACGATTCACGCCGCAAGACATGGGGAACCTGCAGGCTTTACCGTCCGGAATTCTGGAAGGTCTGCGGCTGGACTTGGAAAGGCGAAATCAGGCTCCATAACAGGCATTCCCAAGCGTGTCCATTACTATCTCGGAGACCGGAATCGCCATTCTGGGTGAGACTGCGTGGAAACTGTTCAAGCTCGAATGGGCTGCCATCGTTCCCCTCGTCACTACTGCGCGCGAAGGTCCAGCTCAATTGCATCGATCAGCGGTATGAGCCATGCCAGGAGCGCTTGATGCGCCGGATGTTGAACATACGCGTCAAGGGATGCTTTGTCCTTGAATTGCATGATGCCGCCAAAACTATAGCCTTTTCCTCGCGGCGAAATATTTGGGCCCACATGGGTCTGAAGAAGTCCGGGGATCAGCCCTTGGAAAGCGGCAATCTCTTTCGCGGCTCTGTCCTTTTGAGCTTCCAGTGTTCCTTGCTTCCATTGAAATGCGAATACATGAAAGATGCTCGCCGACTCGCTTTCCGCTCTCGCCACTTCCGGAAGATTGAGAGAGACGAAGGCAGCCGCTCCGGCCGCCAAACCGCCATCTCGCAGCAACGCACGGCGTGTTGACTTTGCCATTTGGATTTCCTCTCTCCACGACGGATCACCATCAACCTGGGCCGGCCCCGGGCCTGACAGGCGCATTGCCCTGGACGGAAGGAACAAACTAGACCCATCCAGCATCAATCATGTAGCTCTGATTGGTGATTGCCGAACTGTCGTCCGAGGCTAGAAACAAAACCAGGCGCGCCACCTCTTCCGGGAGGATCATTCTTTTCAGTGCCTGATTCGCAAGGATCTCGGTCTTGTATGCTTCGGTCATCCACAACCGTTGCTGCCGCTCCGTAAGTATCGCTCCCGGCATGACGCAATTGACGCGGATATTGTCAGCGCCCAGTTCGTGGGCAAGCGTACGTGTCAGCCCGACGATCGCGGCCTTTGCCGTAACGTAGACGATCTGGTTGGTGGATGGGATCACCCATCCAATCGAACTCATATTAATGATTGAGCCGCGCTGCGCTTTCTGCATCGATGGAATGACGGCTTGTGACATGAAGAACTGATGTTTCAGATTGACGGCGATCGCCTGGTCCCAATACGCGGAGGTGACTTCCGCAATCTTATGACGGGTGTCGTTCGCGGCATTGTTCACCAAAACATCCACTGTATGAAATCTGCCCAGAATGATTTGTATTGTGTGATGTACCTCGCCAATGTTGGTTAGATCGCAGTGGTAGTAGACCGGCACAATCGCGCCGTCCAATGTGAGCCTTTTCGTGAGTTGCTCCGCGGCCTCATCCTGAATATCCAGAAAGGCTACGTGCGCATTCTGCATCGCGAAAGCTTCGACGAGGGCCTCGCCTATGCCGGTGGCGCCGCCTGTCACTATAATGATGCGATCGCGAAGGCTTGGATACGAAGCAAATCCATCAGTTTTTCCCATGGTGCGATTTTCCTGGTCGATTCGTTCTAGTGCGATTCGCGCGTAACGGTAGTCCCACGGCAGCCAACCAGAAAATCGAGATCGGCACCCTCGGAAGCCTGCATCACGTGCTGTACGTACAGTTGTTGATAGCCCCCGGTCTCCGGCAAAGGAATCGGGTTCCACGCGGCCCGTCTGCGAGCAAGCTCTTCGTCTGAAACTTCAAGATGCAAAAGTCTTGCGTCGACATCGAGTTCGATGACGTCGCCATCCTTTACAAGCGCCAACGGTCCGCCAGCCGCTGCCTCGGGGCATACATGCAGCACTACCGTTCCGTACGCAGTGCCGCTCATCCGAGCATCTGACACACGGACCATATCCTTTACGCCTCGGGCAAGAAGCTTCGGCGGTAACCCCATGTTTCCGACCTCCGCCATGCCCGGATATCCCTTCGGGCCGCAGTTTTGCAGGACAAGTACGGAATTCTCGTCGACATTGAGATCGGGATCAACGATTCGCTCCTTATAGTGCTCGATCGTACCAAAGACGACTGCGCGGCCCCGATGGCGCATCAGGTCTGGAGACGCGGCAGAAGGTTTCAGTACAGCTCCCTCCGGAGCCAGGTTTCCGCGTAACACCGCAATACCGCCGTGCTCCACCAAGGGGTTGTGCAACGGTCGAATTACCTCTTCATTCCAGTTCGGAGCATCCTTGCAGTTTTCTCCAATAGACTTCCCCGTAACGGTGAGCGCATTTGAATGCAGTAGGTTCTTGCTGTCGAGGGCTCTGATCACTGCGGGAAGTCCACCTGCATAATAGAAGTCTTCCATAAGGAAGCGGCCCGAGGGCATGAGATCGACCAGAGTGGGGGTGTTCCGTCCAATACGGTCCCAATCGTCGAGCGTGAGGGGAACCCCAATTCGTCCAGCGATCGCGAGCAGGTGAATGACCGCGTTAGTGGATCCCCCAACTGCTCCATTGACGCGGATGGCATTCTCGAAAGCTCCTTTCTTCAGGACTTTGGAAATAGACAGATCCTCGAGGACCATCTCCACAATGCGGCGTCCCGACATGTGCGCCAAGACTCCGCGGCGCGAGTCGACCGCCGGAATCGCGGCGTTGTGCGGCAGTGAGAGGCCCAGGGCTTCGACCATCGATGCCATGGTGGAGGCGGTTCCCATGGTCATGCAGTGCCCGGCGGAGCGAGACATACAGGACTCGGCTTCGTTGAATTCAATTTGGGTCATCGTTCCGGCCTTCACCGCCTCGCTGAATCGCCAGACGTCGGTGCCCGATCCAATGTCCCCGCCATGAAATTTTCCATTGAGCATGGGGCCACCGGATACAACAATCGCAGGGATATCGCAGCTGGCCGCTCCCATGACCAGTGAGGGCGTGGTCTTGTCGCAGCCGCACATCAGCACCACACCATCGATGGGATTGCCGCGGATGCTTTCTTCCACATCCATGCTGACCAGATTGCGAAACAGCATCGCGGTTGGCCGAAGATTTGTTTCGCCCATCGACATGACCGGAAATTCGAGCGGCAGCCCGCCAGCCTCCCAGACTCCCCGCTTCACGTGATCCGCGAGCGTGCGCAGATGTGCATTGCATGGCGTGAGCTCGGACCAGGTGTTGCAAATACCGATCACGGGCCGTCCATCGAAAACATGGCTGGGAAGGCCCTGATTGCGCATCCAACTGCGGTGAAGAAATCCGTCTTTGTCATCCCGGCCGAACCAGGCCGCGGATCGAAAGGTCTTTTTTTGTTCGGGCATCTTATTTACTCCAGTTCTGAGAACCCTTTTTGGGATTTCCCATTTGTTTTGTTTTCCGTGGCGGCCTTTGTCTGAGTGGCGATATCTCGCGAGGTCTGAGCCAAAACGGCGAGCATGGTGGCTTCTGCCCGATCGCCATTGCCTGCCTCGATTGCATCCACCACGGCGCGATGAAGCGTCAGAGTCTTGCCGTACAAGGTGTGGTCACGGCTCGTGAGGCGAAAGCTGGCTCGCAGGGCGGCCCGGATCAGCGCTCCAAAGGGCCGCATGAACGCGTTATGGGTTGCCTCAAGCACACCCATGTGAAAGCGCAGGTCAGATTCGATTGAAGATGGCGGATCCCGGACCGCATTTTCCATGCCTGTGCACGCTTCTCGGATTTCATGCAGATCTTCTGGTGTGGCGCGGAGCGCTGCCATACGAGCCGCCGCAGGTTCAACAACTTTTCTAACCTCTAGCAAGTCGGTCAAGCCTGCAGGTATGCCGGTCCCGGGAAACAACCAGGTCAAAACTTCCGGGTCAAGCATGCTCCACTTGGAATGCGTGTTCACCCGCGTACCGGTCTTACGCCTCACTTCGATAAGCCCCTTGGAGGCAAGTACCTTGATCGCTTCTCGGAGTGCCGTTCTGCTGACTCCGAACTGCGTACCAAGAGAAGCTTCGTTCGGCAGGACTGATCCCGGGGGGATCTTGCCCTGAACGATAAGAAACCCGATGCGAGAAGCAACGGCACTATGCAGGCTGACACGGGGCCGGGCAGGTTGCGAGGCGAGTCTTGTCAGTTTCACGAAATAGAGTATACATATGATGAAAACGTCGTGTATACTCCCTTGTCATCGGACACGGTCCGGACCCGAAAGCCATCCTTCCGCAGGAGCGGCATGGCTCCGATTGACCTTACAGCGTGTTGCTCATCGAAGTTGAAAACTAAAGCGAAAGAGCCAAACCATGGGTGAAGTATTCTCGCCAGAACCGGAATTGATCGCGGATTACGCCTGCCACACAGGGGAAAACCCGCTCTGGCACACGCTGGAAAAGCGTCTGTACTGGTGCGACATTCCGAACGGCCGCATCTTTCGTTTTGACCCGTCCACCGGAAACCATGAGCAGTGCTATGAGGGCCGAACCGTCGGCGGCTTCACCATACAGGGCGATGGTTCCCTGCTCCTGTTCATGGATCGCGGTACCGTCGCAATATGGCAAAACCCAGAGCTCACAGAGATAAATCCCGAAATTGAAGCGGAGAAAGACTCTCGCTTCAATGACGTCATCGCAGATCCCAGAGGTCGAGTGTTCTGCGGAACGATGTCAAGCAGCCAAAGCAAGGGTAGGCTCTACCGGCTTGACGTCGACGGCTCGCTGCATGTGCTGCTCACCGACATTGGCTGTTCCAACGGTATGGCCTTCACCCTCGATCAGAAAGGCTTCTACTACACCGATTCAGTTGCTCGCGAAATCTACCTTTTCGACTATAACGTCGAAGACGGATCGCTCTCGAATAAGCGCGTCTTTGCCAGTTTTGACGAATCGGATGGAATGCCAGACGGAGCAACAATCGATGCCGATGGTCGTCTTTGGTCAGCCCTTTGGAACGGAGCCTGCATCGTCCGTCTCCTCCCCAATGGCCAAATCGACAAGAGAATCCCCCTCCCAACCCGCAAGATCTCCAGCCTTACTTTCGGGGGAGAACAATATGGGGATATTTACATCACTACAGCTGGAGGCAACACGAAACACGAAGATGGGCCCCTTGCCGGAGCGCTCTTTCGGCTGAAAACGCAGCTGCGGGGACTACCCGAGTTTTTCTCGCGCGTCCGGGCGCCTTCCGTTACGAGCAACGGAATCGGCAAGCGGCTCTAAGGAAAAAGAAACAGTCCCCGGAGGACCAATGAATCAGATAGATCTTAATCACCGCTACGCGGTTGTAACCGGAGCAGCGCAAGGTATCGGCCTTTCTATTGCCCACCGTCTTCTCGCTTCCGGTGCGACAATTTCCATGTGGGACCGTGATGCCAGCCAACTCGCACTTGCCGTGGAGAAAATGGGCAATTCGAAGATGGTGTCACACGAAATTGTCGATGTTTCAGAGCCCGAAAGCGTAGCCGCGGCGACAAGCGCGACCATCCAGAAGCATTCCAAAATCGACATTCTCGTTGCCAACGCCGGCATTGCAGGCCCAATTCACAAGTCTTGGGAATATCCGATCGATGCCTGGAAACAAGTCATCGACATCAACTTAACAGGAATCTTTCTGTGTTGCCGCGCGATTGTTCCTTACATGCTGCAGCAGAATTACGGACGAATCGTGAATGTTGCGTCAATCGCAGGCAAGGAAGGCAATGCCAACGCCTCCGCCTACAGCGCCTCCAAAGCGGGGGTGATTGCATTCACCAAATCGCTGGGAAAGGAAACAGCTGGTCAGAATGTTGCGGTGAATTGCATCACCCCGGCGGCCGCACGCACACGGATCTTTGACCAGATTACGCAAGAGCATATTGATTTCATGTTGTCTCGTATTCCTCGGGGAAGGTTTTTAGAGGTCGATGAGGTGAGCGCCATGGTCGCCTGGCTGGTCTCGGATGAGAATTCCTTTACAACTGGCGCGGTTTTTGACATTAGCGGCGGTCGAGCCACGTACTGACGTCCTGCGGGTATCGACACTGAATTTCCGGCTCGCCGCGGTTAGGTCCATGCGTGGATTCCGGCGGCAAGTTCATCTGCGTCACCCTCACATATTCGGCAGTTCCGGCTATTGAGTGGGTGCTGGAGCTAGGTCCAGACCCCCGCAGTGAGACTAGATCGCAGGGATGAGGTTCTGTTTGTTCCGGAATCCTCGAGCCGTATATTTCACCCATTGGCTCTTGGCATTGAGGGATTCGCTGGTGGCATTCGTAACCTGATGTGTGGCTCCCATATTCATCTACCTTGTGCGATGAAACCGGGGACGCCTGTTTTCACCACCTCATTGAGCCTCTGCCTGGTCTGAATGCGATTGATTTCGTTCAACGCATCTTCCGGAAGGGCAGAGATGTCAAAATTCTCTCGCGCGCGCGACGCGCTTTTGGGTGTGGTAAGCAAAGCCGTGCCCCGCTGCACCGCCCATGCCAGCAGCACCTGTGCCGGCGTCTTTCCAACCCGCGCGGCGATTGCCGAAATCACTGGATCTTCGAGCAGCCCGGGCTTCATTCCGTGACCCAATGGCGCGAAAGCCAAAAGCACAATGCCCTTTTCTTTGCAGAATTCGAGAAGCTCCGTTTCCGGCAGATACGGATGCGATTCGACCTGAACCACGGCTGGCTTGATTCTTGCAGATTCGTAGATAGGCAACACTTCGTTCAAGCTGATGTCCGACAGTCCGATAGCGCGGCACTTGCCGTGGTCCACCAGACTTTCCATCGCCCTCCAGGTGTCGAGTAAAGTCACTTCGTTGTCATAGAGGACGTTGCCATTTTGATCCCGCGGGTCCTGTTCATCTCCGGGTTGAAATGCATAGGGAGTGTGAATGAGGTAAAGATCCAGATACTTGATCCGGAGTCTGTCGAGACTCGCCTCGAAAGCCGGTTCGACCCGTTCGGGCCGATGATTGGAGTTCCACAGCTTCGTAGTAACAAAAATGTTTTCGCGGGCAATCCCATTCGCGGCAAGTCCTGCCTGTAACGCCTCTCCTACTTCCCGCTCGTTGCGGTATCGTTCCGCGCAATCGAAGTGTCGAAATCCGGCGTCCAGTGCGTCTCTGGTCGCAGTTTTCGTCACAGTGGTGTCGGGAATGAGGGTGCCAAA
>PMHI01000222.1:0-201 GCA_003156615.1 Acidobacteriaceae bacterium
CGATCGAGCGTTTTCTTTCTTTTGCGGGCACGTCGTAGAGCTTGGCGTAAATATTGAGATTCTCTTCCACCGTAAGATCAAGGTCGCTGGTCAGCGCCTGTGGAATCACGCCGATCGTCCGCCGTACGGCATCTGGCTCTCTGGCAACATCGTGGCCAGCAATGCGCGCGCTCCCCCCGGTGATCGGAATCAGCGTGGTCA
>PMHI01000222.1:228-599 GCA_003156615.1 Acidobacteriaceae bacterium
CGCCGTATTTCTTGACGATGTGATCGACTGCGATGGCATAGGGCATTCCAGCGCCAGGCGCAGGCGTGCCGCCATTCGCTTTGGCGTCTCGGTCTGCCATCATGGCTGCCCCGCTGCCGCCGCGTTCTGCGGAGTGCTCTCGCCCTTCATCTGAGCCGGCGAAACCAGCACCTCGGCCGTCATTCCCGGCACGAACGCGCCTTTGGGATTGTCCAGCCGGACCTTCAGCACGATGGTCCGGATATCGCGTTTGCGCCGGCTCACATCGCGCTGCGTGGCGAAATCGCCTTCCACGCCCTTGAAAAAAACCTTGCCGCTGGTGATCGTTCCGCCCGGCAGGCGGACGCGCAGCACATCGCCGTAACCAATAT
>PMHI01000222.1:649-2435 GCA_003156615.1 Acidobacteriaceae bacterium
GCATTCTTAAGATCAGCCTCGGTGGATTGCACCGTACTCTTGGCCGCGTTGGCTTGTTGTGTACGCGCGATGGCAGAATTCAAGTTCGCTTCCGCCGCCTTTACCAGTTCCTGCTGCGCCTGCGCCGTGGCCTGCGCCGCCTGCAAGTTGGTTTCGGCTTGCACGCGGTCTTGTTCTGACTGGACGCCGGCTTTCGCCAATTCGATCATGCGCCGGCTGTCGCTCTCGGTGCGATCGAGCGCTGCCTTGGCCTGTAGAAGCTGCGCCTTGGCCGACGAAAGCATGGCCCGCGCATTGGCCACGTCGCTTGAAGTCGAGCCCGACGTGGATTTCTCGGTGTGCTGCATCTCGGAAACTTTGTGCTGCAGGCTGGCGATGTTGGCGGCCGCCGCGGCTTCCTGCGTCTGCAACTCGGAGGGATCGAGTACGGCGATCAGGTCGCCCGCCTTNNAAGAAATAGTAAATCGCGGCGATGACGAAGATGATGCCGAGGAGAGTGAAGAAACGGTTACGCGCACTCATTTGCGACTCCCGATTTGCGAATTGCTGGTTTCGAAGCTGCTGACGCCGTGCCGGCACGGGGCTCAAACAGCGCTGCGGAAATGAAATCCAGAACTGCGGCCCGCCGCTCGGCGATGCGCTCCGGCGCCAACGGATTGAAGTGCACGATCCGCTGCATCACCGGGGCGCTGCTGAAATAGAAAACGATCATCGCCACCATCGAAGGAACGAAGTGAGCGGGGTCAACCCTGCGGAATTCGCCTTCTGCGATTCCTTTATGCAGCAGCTCGCCGACCCTCCGGTAGACAGGTTGAAAGTAAGTCTTGACCAATCTGTCGATATGCTCGGAACGGCCTTCGCGCGCCCGCATCATCTCCCGCTGCATCAGCTTGGGATAGATCGGGTTGGAGGCAATGAAGTCGAAATACGCGCCNNGAGAACGCGTCGTCGAGCACCGCGCCGTAGAGCGTTTCCTTGTCCTTGAAGTAATAATAGAGGAGAGCCTTATTGACTCGCGCCTCGCGCGCAATGGCGTCGGTGCGGGCTCCGGCAATGCCGAGTTCGGCAAACTCTTTCGCAGCGGCGTGCAGAATGGCAGCGCGGCTCTCTTCCGGCTGCCCGCGGGAGCCCAGACGAGCCGGTGGCTGACGGTGATGAATGGCTTGCCCCATGACTTAATTAACCAGTTAGTTAGATTATACACCACCCGCCCCTGACGGACACCGAGGTTTCTCGATTGACGAAGTTTTACCCAAAGTTGAGCGGCACGCTGCGCATGGATTGTGCGCAGGTGAACGACGGTGTAGCTTTTCACCGCAGCCGTCTGCGGCCCAGCAAGCTCACATGGAAAAGCTGCGGTTCGGCAGATTCGTCGCCAGGGCTCCAGTCCTCTCGAGCAAACCATCCGCGTGATTACGCGCCATCCGTAGCCACTGGGTGCGACCTCACGAGCTTGCGCTGGTCCCGCCAGCGATGGACGGCACCAGCAACACTTCATCTCCATCCTGGAACGAGTACCCCGGCCCCCCGAGGAAGCGGATGTCTTCCTCATTCACGTAAATATTGAGAAAGCGTCGCACCTGTCCGGCCTCGTCGCGCAGGTGGGGCTTCAGGTCGGGAAACTTCTCATCGAGGACGGAGAACAGCTCTCCCAGGTTTGTGGCCGCACAGGCGATCGAGCTTACCCCCGCCGTGTGCCGGCGCAGCGCGGTCGGAATTTGTACCGTGATCCCCATCTTATGCACCCGCCCTCACACGCCCACCGCGCGTGCCGCTTCTCTGGCAA